>NZ_WTSY02000006.1 GCF_009828775.2 Erysipelothrix aquatica
ATATCTTGATGACATTGCCTTTAAAATCAACTCAATGCCTCGCAAAATGTTTGACTTTAAAACTGCTTATGAGATAGAATTTTTAAAAATGAATAGTGGTGCGGTTGAGATTTGATAAAAGAAAAAATAGAAACAGTTTCATGTTTCTATTTTTTTTTGTTACTTATGTTCACTGGAAATTTAAGAACACGTTTAGCCGTGCAATAGAGAGGCAAGTCCTTTGGGGTCGATAACTTTTGAATTTTGAAGATGTACGGCATCAATTTCGAAATATAATGTACGTACGTGAAAAATCTTAAAGTAAAGATTCTTAAACCAAATTGTATTGTGTGTGAAATAAAAACTATAGTATGTGGATAATGTACTATAGTTTTTACCTTAAAAAATAAATCATATCCTCTATAATGATATTGTAAGCGTTTACCAATTTATTGTTTATTGAGGAGAAAATATGAAGAAAAATGAAAATACACGATTTGTAAAATCGCTTTTTCGTAGTGCCTGCATTGGGCTAACAGCAACAACACTGGCCTTCACAATGTTCGCAAGCAATATGACGATTCAAGCTGCAATTACCGGAGATGGTACTGATGCAGTGAATGAAAACTATGAAAATGGGAAATCACTACAACCACTCGCACCAGCGTTTCGTTTGGAAACACTATTAAAATGGTCACCCGAAACAGACCCGGATGCAAAACTTAACCGTTCAACAGTCCCTTTAGAATCACGTCGATTCCAAGGTCAGCAAATCAATAAATTGGCAAATCCTGAGGCGAAAATTACATCAGCAGCAATATCAAACGCAAATCATGATCAATCACCTTCTACAGGAGGCGAAGATTTTAATATCTATGCATTTGATAACTGGCAATATCTTGATTCCATGATTTATTGGGCAAGTTCCGAAGAAGGGGTCATTGCAGTCCCTTCGCCAGATATTGTTGATGCGGCCCACCGAAATGGCGTTCCTGTCTATGCAACGCTTCATTTCCCATGGGGAACTGGCCATTATGATTCACTTAAAGAACTTGAAAATATGTCTGTTCAAGATGAGGAAGGTAATTACCCTGTCGCGGATAAACTCATTGAAATCGCACAATACTTTGGTTTTGATGGCTACTTCTTTAATCAAGAATCATATGGCTCTACCGAAAAAGTAGCCCAAAGTACTCACGACATGCTTGTCTATGTTCGTCAAAAATCCCGCGAAATGGGATATCCAATTAATATTGGTTGGTATGATGCAATGGCAAACAGTGGCTCAGTGTCGCACCAAGATGCAGTAAACAAATATAATGACCTTTGGTTAAGAAGAGGATCGGATAATGATTATGCAGTTGACGAGTTCTTTATGAACTTTAACTGGTCACCCTCAAAAATTCAAAGTACCCATGATTATATGCGTAATACATTGGACCGTAACCCTTATGACGCATATGCCGGTTTTGAAATTCAACAAAACAGTTATAAAACGAAAATCAATACCGATGCATTGGTTGATGATAATGGTAAAGCACTAAGTTCAATCGCACTTTATGCTCCAAACTCAACTATGGGATTCGCAGCAAGTGCTGAAGAATTTAATAAACATGAACAAATTCTTTATACGGGGCCTCAAGGCGATCCAAGCTTGGCTGATGATTCAGCAGATTGGAAAGGAATGTCTCGCTTTGTGACAGACAAGTCAGTCATTGAAGGGACATCATTTGGAACGAGCTTCAATGCAGGGCATGGTAAAAAATGGTTTGTTGATGGGGTAGAGGTTCGTGACCGTACATGGAACTACCGCTCAGCGCAAGACATTATGCCAACCTGGAGATGGTGGGTAAAAGATCAAGTTGGAACTCGCTTAGCCGTGGATTATGATTTCAACGATGCCTATAACGGTGGAAACTCACTCAAATTATCAGGAAATCTAGCAGCTGGAAGCACCAATAATGTCATGCTTTACAGTACGAAATTAGATGTTTCTCAAGATACTGAACTTGCGGTTACCCTAAAAGGTAACACAGCAGCAAAAGTAGAAGTTGGTGTTTCTTTTGATGAAAACTATGTTGATAATGATTTAACATATTTCCCAGTAACAAGTAATGAAGCATGGGGTACGCAGACAATAGATCTTGGTGCACATGCAGGCAAAACAATCTATGCGGTAAGTATCAGAGTAAGTAATGCAGATACAGAGACCCTTAATTTAAATGTTGGCCAACTAACAATTGATAGTAAAACTACGGGTAGTCTTGCTAATACTGCAAATGCGCGTGTGGATGAAACGCTTGTAAAAGATGCACGTGAAGCAAGTGCACGATTATCATGGGATGCAGTTGAAGGCACCGATGTATATGAAGTGTACCAAGTGAACAAAGATGGTAAAGAAGTCTTGTTAGGGGCGACACCAAACACAGCCTTCTACGCCGATAAGATTACGCGCACCGATGCAAATGCCAAAGCAGACGATACCACCACAATTCGTATCCGCACTCTCGATGCAAGCAACAATCGCTCAGATGGAAAAGATATCACATTTGAATGGGGTGTTTCACTGGACGGAAGTGATGAAAATAACGAAGTTGCGCCAGTAAACGTTGCCTTGAATGCACAAGTTACAGCTGTGTCATTCGAAAACGATGCAGAACCAGCATCCAAAGCATTGGATGGAACAGCAACGGGAAATAGTAAATGGGCAGCAACCAATAAAAAATCCGGATACATGGATATTAAATTAAGCGAACCACAACGTGTTTCCAGATGGCGTGTTGAACATGCTGAATATGGTGGTGAAGCAAATAACATGAATACGGTTGATTTCTCATTGCAATACAAAGATGAAAACGGTCAATGGCAAATAGCTAAAGCAATCAAAGGAAATACCAAAGCAGTCACGGATGTGTTGTTGGATACACCAATTACAGCTCAAGAATGGAAGTTAGATGTAACCAATTCGGGAACATCGCCTTGGGGCGCGATTCGTATCTATGAATGGCAAATGTTCGACGGTGGATTCACCAAAACGCCAATGGTATCACAATACCAAATTAAAGCCGATTTTGAAGGTAAAAAAGTAACGGTATCCGAAGTAGAAGCGAAAGCTACAGTTCGTTTATACGATGCAATTACTGCAACTGAGGCAGTCTTAACTGGTGTAGCGAATGATAAAGGTGTTGTGATTTTTGAAGATGTCGACTTTACTAAATTTGGTGAACGCATCTATGTTACAACCCAAAATGAAGGTATTGAAGAAAGTCTAAAAAACAGTATTCAGAACTATGTCAGCCGTAAGTCAGAAAACATGTACATCCATGCTTATGTTGGTGAAATGGGCTTAAACACAACCTTTGATGTCATTGACGCAATGGGTAAAGTTAGAAATCTCGGTGGAACATCCGACTCAGGACTTAACACACAATTACCAGTCGGGACATATGATTTGGTCCTAACATCAATCCCAGTGGGTGTTAAATATGATGGTCTTTCTATTCCATTCACAGTCGTAGAAGGCGAAACGAACGAACTTATTATTCGCTTAAATTACTTCGACAATTATGAAGCGTTAGGTCTACGAATCTATCAAGCAGGGTCATTCAAAGAGGCAGATTACTCAGCATCATCCTTTGCTACTTTAAAAGCGGCAATCGAAACTGCGAAAGTAATTCATCAAAATCAAGCCATTGAAGATAATACTTATACCGATGCATTGAGTGCATTGAATGAAGCTATTGATGGACTTGTACCAACTGTCGATAAAGCTAAACGTGACTTGGGTGCTGCTATAAAAAATGCAGAAAAACTCAAAGAAAAAGATTATTCAAAAGCAACATATGCAAATCTTGTCGCATCAATTACAGAAGCTAAAGCAGTGATTGCTACAGAAAATGCCACACTTGAAATGATTCAAGATGCACATACTGCACTCAATAACGCAATTGATGCATTAGAAGCGAAACCAGAATTGATTGATAAAAAAGAAGTTGTCGCACTCTTGAACACAGTGGAATCATTGGATCAAGATCAATACAATGAAGCATCACAAGCACTTCTTGAAACATTAATTTATGATGCGAAAGCTATTATTGCGGATGATGAAGCAACACAAGAAACGGTTGACGCAATCATAGTCCGTTTACAAACGATTGAATCACAACTGATTAAGAAAGTAGACAAGTCACTCTTAGTATCGCTGATTGCTGCAATTGGTGATATCGATGCAACGCAATATACAGAAGCGTCCTACGAAGTGTTCAGCACGCACCTTGCAAATGCAAAGGCTGTATTAGAAAATGAAGCCGCAACTCAAGTGGAAATCAATGAAGCATATGAAGCACTTCATAAAGCCTTTACAGGCTTAGTGGACGTGAAAACACCACAAGCTGACTCGATTGCTCTTTTAAAACAGAAACTTGTTGATGCAAAAGCAATTGAGACTGATAAATATACTCAAGAGACCGTCTTAAACCTTGAAACAGCGATTGAATTTGGCGATAATGTCGTCAATAACTTGCCAGTGGTTGTCGCAGACGATGCAACAATGTTCCGCTTAGCACTTCGTTCAACAAGCACACAACAAGATGTCTTAGATGCAATTGATATGTTGGATAAGGCAGTATCAGGGTTGAAAGAAAAAGATCCTATTGATCCAGTTGATCCAGTCGATCCTGTGGACCCAACCAATCCAGTTAAACCAACGACACCTGATAAGACAACGGACAAAGATAAACTTCCGGCGACAGGTGTTGCTGATAGCAATACAATGATGGTGTCATCATTAATTGTCGGTGCCGGACTTGTTACGGTACTTGTATCAAAACGTAAACGTAAAGAAACAGAATAATTATTTGAGATATATTACAAAAAAAAAGGTTCTGAGCGATTGCTTAGAACCTTTTTATATGTGGATAACTATATCTAAGTAAAACGTATTGAGATGGTGTTAGGCATCATGCGTGTTGTCACGTAGGATCATAAATAAGTAAACAAGTCCGATTGTTAAAATAATGTGACCAAGTCCAGCCATTCCAGAAATTGCAGCATTCATTCCTTTGGATAATTCGGTACCTAGAACTTGTGTGGTACCGCGTGTCAGCATCATTAAAATTGTCAGATGAAGCCCCCCATTATAGAAGCCCATAAATTTTTTGAAGTTTTTATGGCGATGAATTTTGAATGTTTTTGCAAGGACTAAAACCATCAACATCATAAACATACCCAACATTAAAATATGTGTATGTAGAATGGAAAGTTGCGTTGTTCCTGTAAATGCCATGTACTTCGTAAACTCGCGGTAGAATACACCTGCGATTAACCCTAAAGCAAGGTAAATGGTTGCTTGTCGTAAAATCTTTTTCATTTTTTCTCCTTTATACTTTCGTATATATCATGAACTAATTGATGGGTGACCAATGCGTCATCCAATGTAAAGATATCAGATTGTTTGCCGGCTTTAACGCATTCAATAAAATGGTCAACGATCTGAACAAATCCCCGTTTATTGAGCGTTGGGACCCAATCCCCGTAACGTTCAGTATATTGATGTTGGTCCGAATGAATCTGTAGCTCATTCATATCAACACAACGGTAAAATCCATTAGGTGACATTACCTCCACAACTTCACTACGGCCACCTGAATACATATTAATGGTTGCCATGCCTGTGACATGGTCGCCATGCAATTCAAGGTGTGCGTGGCTCAGGATGCCTGCCTCAGTTACACCACGGATGTGGTGAGATGTGATAGGCGTATCCATGAGATAGACCAGCGTATCAACGACGTGAATCATCATATCAAAGAGTGCAAATTTCACGTCCTGCTCGGCATGCTCTCGATGCTTCTGTACAAGAATCATATTCTTTTGTGCGACCGCTTTTTGTTGTTGATAGAGTGGTGCCATTCGACGGTTGAAACCAGTCATAAGAATACATGAGTGTGCTTGTGCAAGTGCGACAAGTTCTTTGACTTCGAGTATGTCCTCACTGATTGGTTTGTCGACATAAACATGGATACCGTGGTTAAGAAATTTGCGAATCAGATCTGCATGAGTTTGTGTCGGAGTGTGAATAAAAACTGCTTGAATTCCACTCGCTATCATCGTATCAATATCTGTATGTGTGTTGCTAAAGTTATACTGGCGGGATAAAGCATTGAGCTTTTCTTGGCTCCGTGAATAGAGATGCCATTCGACATCTTGGTTACGTGCAGCATAGACAGGGATATAGGCTTTTTGTGCTATATTTCCAATCCCGAGGACCCCTACTTTTATCATAAAATAATCTCCTTGTGTGGTAATCATAGCATATTCGCAAAAATAGGTTAAATTATGTAATTAAAACTTAAATAAATGTATCAAGCGTGGTATGATAATCGTGCATACGCCCGTGGCGCAACGGATAGCGCGTTTGATTCCGGTTCAAAAGGCTGCAGGTTCGATCCCTGTCGGGCGTGCCAAAATAAAATTCAAAGACCTCAGGTCTTTTTTTTTTGTAAAAAGAATCTATAAATTATGCTATACAAGTTGTTTATAAAATGAAACTTTGTTAATTAATTATCATTATAATAGAGAAGTGGTATAATTAAGATAATCATCAGGAGGGGGAAATTTTTGATGAATAGAAAAATTAGACTTTTAGTATGTTCATTGATTCTGGTCTTATCCTTTGGGATAATGCCAATAGCAGCTGAGTATGATCCTTTTGAAGGACAAATTAATGTGAAAGAACACTTAGTTAATCTCATTTATGAAGATGGAGAAGTTGCAGGGATTAAAATGACGGCACCGTCAGTTGGACAGTGGTCAACTTTTTTATCAGAAGAGAATCAGAATTGGAGCGCGCATAGCGATGACCAATTAGTGAACGAAGTGACCGGCGGGAACTTTTTTCGTGTAGCACCATATACGTATTATGGTAGTTCAATTTGGTACACAGACGGGTCAAAGGAAATATCATATGAAAGAGAGTTTACCTATGATCAACTCCACCAAAAAGAGATTGATTCTGGAAAACGTATCGATCAAGTTCAAACCTATTTTGGACCAAAATCTAAACTAACACTGAATATTTATCTTGTTGGCCTAGATGGTGAAGATACGCTACTTACTTCAGATGTTTCTTACGGTATGTTTGATACAGAATACATGCAGGAATTTAAAGTAACTGGTGAAGCCTATGATATAGAGGATTTTATGTCGATGTTTATTCCAGTTACCCCAAATGTCAGTTTGGTGTATGACTATTTGGAAGAGGACCAAGTTGTTGATATTCGAATTCGATTGCCACGTGTAACCCTTAAGTTCGTAGATGAAAAAGGTAACAAAATTCGAAATGATGAAATGAAGGAAATAATGGTGGACGAAGCCTTTACTTTTACAGCACCAACAATTGATGGATATACGATTGTTTCTTCCAAAGATATTGAAGAAGTGTATACTGCGGTCGATAAGGAATTCATATTTATCTATAAACAAGATGCTATTGATCCCGTAGAACCAGTGAAGCCTGTTGAGCCTACAAAACCAACCGAAGTTGTTAAATCATCAGAGCCAACCCCAACAGTCGAAACACTACCAAATACGGGTAGGGATAATAATTTAGTCAATGTTGGTATTCTCTTGGTTGCTGTTGGATTTGCGGTACTGTATTTTAGAAAGAAAAGTATTAATAATAATTAGTTTATAAGGACTCTCTAACGAGAGTTTTTATTTTGTCATGAACCGATTCATGCTATTATAAAAATAAGAAAGCAGGGAAAGCTTATGGGGCAAGATGTTCAAAAAATAGAAAATAATGCATTACTGGGGATATTAGTAGGTGTGGTCATCATGTCATTACCGATTACAAACTCTACAATTGTGTTGGTAGGAGCTTTGGGATTGTTACTGTATTCATTGTACATGCTTAAGAAAACACCTTTATGGAATCGATACTTCAAAATGGCACTGAATCTTTTGGTTGTCTTAATTGCATATACAACACTGGGGATGCTTGGTCTTATGTATATAGTTGCCATTATTCGTCCGGAAATTATCGCAGTTATTTATGCAATTGTAGGGTTGATCATTTCATTTGCGATGTTTTACTACATTTATCTTGCGGGGGATTATGACTTTGTCGTACAGACAAAACAAACGGTTGCGATTATCCTCAGTATCATTATCGCAATTAATTTGCTAAGCACTTTGAGAATTGGTTTTGGAGGATCATTACTCGCAATGCTGTCACAAATTGTATTTAAAATCTTTGTAATCCTCAGTATTTATAAGTTATATCAGAAAAATCACGGATAGAAACCACACGTTGCGTTACAAAAAACAGAAAATTGTCTATGCTTTAGATAGAAAGAGGTGGCACATATGTTACTGAACGAATATCTAAAATACTACCGTGAAGTGAACGGGTATACGCAAGAAGCACTCGCCGAGAAATTGATGATTTCGCGCCAAGCAATTTCAAAATGGGAGCGTGGGGAATCCATGCCAGATATTGAAAACATTATCATGCTCAGTGATTTGTATGATATTTCAATTGATCAACTTTTACGGGGATCTAAACATTTAAAGAAACCTTATCAGATTGGTGAACGTAATTTGGTCCGGAATACAGTTATCGGATTTGTATTCGCACTCTTTTTCGGTGCGACGATGACGATACGTCCATACATTTGGACATTCTTCATCTTCTGTGGTTTCTTTATGTTTTTGACATTAATCATGGTGAAGGAAGGTCGGATTATTATTGGTAAACGTGATATTACTGCCGTTCATTATCAATCGTGGTGGGAACGTCTCATCGCTATCTTTAAGCCTCAGCAATTCAAGAAGACGTATGGATTTGATGATATTGATATTTTTAAAATTAACTATACGTCTCGACCTCGAATCGGAATCGGTGATTGGGGACCTGATAGTTTCAATATTTCGCTATTGGCAAACGATGGTGCGGTGTATACACACGAAGTTACTGCAACGCTCTCTAAGGACCTTCCAATCCTGTGCGATTACCTTGGAAAAAAAGGCGTAGCGATTGAGGATGATGACGACATTATACCGATGATTGTTACTGGGAAAAGCATCTATGATGAACAACAAAAAAAATACCGCTCATAGAGTGGTATTTTTGCGTTTTAACTATAAATTGATAGAGTCACCAGCGTTATGCGCAAGGGCTTTTTCGTAAATACGACGTGCATTCACGACATCCATGACTGCAGAACCTGTTGACTTAAAGACAGTGATTTGTGCTGGATCGGTACGGCCAGTAACTTTGCCATTGACGATATCACCCAATTCACCTGTAATAATTTTGTTGGTGAACAAGCCGTCTGAAATTGGTTTGATGAAGTCACCTGCTTCGTTTAAAACGCCATCAAAGGTATCAACATAGACCCCATCGGCATTTAGAATTGCTTCAGCAGGAATTTCTTGCATTTCAGGAGTGTACGAACCAATGCCGTTTACGTGTGCGCCTGCTTTGAGCCATGAGGCATCAAAGAGTGGGCGGCGTGTTGTTGTGACACACGTAATAATATCTGATTGACGAACTGCATCTTCTGCTGATGCAGCAGCTTCGGCTTTGACGTGATGCTTTTCAGCAATGTGGGCCGCAAACGCTTCACGACGGGCTTCATCAAGATCACAGACATAAACCTGTTCGATATCACGAACAGCAAGAACTGCATCAACTTGACTCTCAGCCTGACCACCAGCCCCAAAAATGGTAAAGACTTTACTGTCTTGACGAGCTAATAAATCGGTTGCGGCACCCGCAACGGCACCCGTACGTACTTGTGTTAAATACGTACCATCCAATAGAGCGATAACTTGACCTGTTTCATCATCAATTAAAACCATTGTTGAAGGAACACTTGGGATACCCTTCGCAATATTATTAGGATAAACAGAGACAATTTTTACACCCAATGCATGCGCATCGGCAGCATAACCAGGCATATACAAGCTTTGACCTTCGAATGCAGCGACATCAATGTTAGTCCGTAATGGAATGATGGACCCATTGCGTGAGTAAATGGCAAGTGCATCTTTATTTGCTTGAATTGCATCAAGCATCGTATAAACTTCATCAATAATTGCTTTATTAATTACTTTGATTTCCATGTGTTAAGCCCCCTTACGAACTGATAAAATCATTTGTGTAGCACTGAATAGAACGACTGCAACTACGACCCATTGGAGTAGAGCAACATCTAAGCTTTGAACCACAAAGACAGCAACTAAAACCCCAAGTGAACCAAAGATAGCAGCAAACAGTGTAATTTTACGTGAATAACTGTCAAGTTTGATAAATTGCATTGAACCAATAGGAACTGAGAATGTGCATGCACCCATCATGATTGGGAAAGCAACTAATGGACTCATTCCTAAAGCATAAACAGTTGCAGAGGTAAGGGCATAAGATCCGATACCAATATTATTGACAGCACCATAGACAAATGAAAGAACCCCTAATAAAACAAGTTTAAAACCTGAAAGGCCTGTTGCAGTTCCTCCAGCAGGATAAAGTCCAACTTTACCTGCTACAATCAATCCACCGGCAATAATAAGTCCTGTTGCAACAAATTTTTTGATTGTGTTAACGGGTAATTTAACGACATAACGTGGTGAGATATAGGCACCAAGTACTTGTGCAAAAATAGCAACAAGCAATGTTGTTAAGTCAACTTCAATAACAGAAATGTAGGATAAAGCCATGACAGCAACTGGAATAACACATTGTGTATTAAGCGTTCCAGGAAGTTTTTCATCACTTACCCATTTTGATTTCGGATAAATTGCTGCACCAATGGCAAAGTCAGAAATCCCAAATGTAGATAATAAGAACATAAAGAATTCGGTAATCGCCATGACGATGGGATTTCCCGGTTCCTTCATGACCGAATCTTTATTCTTTGCTAAGTCACGTACTAATGTAATCGCAAAAATTCCGTTCACGACTGCGATTAGTACTAAAATTGTTGTTACGATATTCATAATTTCCTCCTATTGGAGTGTGTAAATATCACGAAGTTTCGCAATCTTAGGACCGTATAGTGTGTGTGCGAGTTCACCCATATCATCAATCAGTCTTAAGCAGAAAACATCATGTTTCACATATTCAGTAGAGAACCAAATCATACTCTTATTGGTGGTATGAATTGCGGTTGCTTGCTGAATATTAGGAATGGTAACATATATCATTTCCGAAGCATCTTTAACACACGTTAACCACCGCGCATTATTCTCATCCAAGAGATTGTCTTCGAAACCGTGTTTGTAGACATTTTTAACATCAGTTTGATACGATTGCGTTTCGTCATATAAAATAACCGCAATTTTAATCGTGCCTTCAGCTGCGAGAATCGCTTGCTCAATACGAGGCATTAATTCGGGTTGCCAAATTTGAATTAATAACTCGTGCTCAGCAGTGCGAATCATTTCCTCAACACGCAGCAGAATGTTATCGTATCCTGATAAATGCCAAATCTGATCGTCGTCTCCAGTTTCACTTATTTTGCTGGTCTCTTTTCGTAACGCTTGAAGGTTGCGTTGGAGGTCCAAGGTTGCCATATCTTCAAGGCGGGATACCGGTTCTGCTTTGTAAATGACATTTTTGCCATTATGAGAACTTGTTAGAATGCCACGTTGTAAAAGCCGTTCGAGTAGGACGTAGATTTTACTGCGAGGAACACCGCTTGATTTGCTAATTTCATAGCCATTTTGCGGTCCGGTCTTCAACAATGAGATATAGATCTTTGCTTCATTTTCTGTGAAACCAAGAGAATTCAAGACTGTAATCAAATTTTCCATGTTCGACTCCTTCAATAACAAATCGATATTTGTCATCTCCACTTCTAGAATATCGTGGAATTTGAGAAAAAGAAGTCCGATTTTCACAGATTTAGAAGAAAATGATGGAAAAAATATATAATAGTTACTCAGGGTAACCACGCTTGATAAATTAGTGATACATTTCACATTGTTTTATAAAGTTGCTATTGAAAATGAATCGTACTATGATTATTTCACGAACTGGGAGGGACTATGGATAAATATTTTAAGGCACGCGGTGCATCAATGGGACTGGTGGTTCGACACCACCAAAAAGATATAGAAATTTTGTTGCAAAAAAGAATAAATACAGGATTTATGGATGATCATTGGGATTTTGCAGCAGCAGGGCATATTGAAGCGCACGAATCCGCAACGATGTGCATGCGTCGTGAATTCATGGAAGAAATCGGAATCGATGTTTTAGAGCAAGACATGAAATTTGTCCACCTCACGCATCTATACGATCAAGACCATGATAATACGTATTTCAATTGCTACTTTTGGGTCGAAACGTTCTCAAAGATACCACAGATTAAAGAACCCCATAAGATAGCGGAACTCAAATGGTTTAAAATCAACGAATTACCAGAGCGTATGATTCCAGCACGCTATGATGTCCTTCAAGCGATACTCACAAACTCTTGCTATTCGGAGCAAGGCTTTCATAAATGAAATTTTAACGAGGAATTGTGAAGAAAATTGAAAAAAAGTGAAATAAAGGTATACTGTACATAGATATAAACAAGAATGATAAGAATAGGTGATGATTATGACCCCTCGTATTTTCTTTATTGGTAATACAGAATCCGGTAAGGGGATTCCCACGATCAATGATGCTTCATACGCCCACCTCAACATCGTTTCGAAAGAATCTATACAACAAGATCCCGATGCCTTGATGGAGCGCATTAAAACTACAGACTTTGATGTCCTAGCGGCAATGGGTGGAGATGGAACAATCAGTGCGGCATTTACCATGGCAGCAGCGTTAAATTTAAAACAACCAATTCTGATGCTTCCAAGTGGAACGACGAACGATATTGCAAAGAACTATTATGAAACCGTCAATATTGAAGAAATACTAACAACAACTGACTTTACAAAGACAATCACTACAGATTTAGGTATTGTTAATGATAAAGTATTTTCGTATGCACTAACTTTTGGTTATTTATCGAATGTGCCGTATACGACAGACCAGAAACTCAAAAATAAATTTGGCTACTTTGCCTATATGTTGCGAGGTTTTTGGGAAATCTGGAAATTAAAGAAATACCGTCTTGATGTTACTGTGGATGATGAAATTGTAAAAGGGAAATTCAGTTTTGTATCCATTACCAATACAAAAAAGATGGCAAACTTCGTCCGCTTTCCTGATTCAACAGATTTAGCGGATGGCTTGTTTGAAGTGATGCTGGTTCGGACACCCAAAACACCAGTTCAGCTCGTAAAAGCACTTCATCAAATCAATACGCAGAGTTTTGAAGATGATAGTATCATTTTTAGACGTGCAAAAAAAGTTACAATCAACAGTGAATCAACGGTCGAATACGGCCTTGATGGCGAGTTTGGAGGCAAGACCAAGCAAATTCAGTTCAATGTAGAACCGGAACCTATTATGCTTGTTGGCCCCTTGAAATGAGGAAATTAGATGTTAAAAAATAAAAATTGGAAACGATGGTTGGCCTATAGTCTGACAATCATCGTAACAGGAATCATTATTAGTGTGGTCTTTCAGTTGGTGACTACAGCAAGTTTATTTAAGTTTGATTATGATCTCGTTTTTGAATCAATTGCCTATTCAACACCAGCATATGTGTTTAGTACAGTAATTTTGTTTATCGTATTTATACTGCTAGTCCTTATTTTTAATAATATTCTTTTTGTAAGTATTGGATATTTAACGGTAACCGCTATTGTTGCAGTCCTAAACTATATAAAGTTGAACGTATTAGTTGAACCTATTTATCCAGCTGATGTGAGTTATCTTCGCAATACCAAAGACTTACTCTCAATGATAACGTCGCGTCAACTGAAGATGATTCTCATCAGCGTCGTGGTTCTCGTGCTACTTGTAGCTGTCATGGTAATTTTGAACCGCAAATTGGGAATTTTCAAGCCGGTCTACAATAAACATATTCGTGTAGCGACTTTAATCTCAGGACTTGTGATATTAATGTTGGGCTCTTCATATATGATGTCTTACAACAAGCACGACTCTTGGTTTCGAAGTTATGCTGTGAACAATAATTTCTTTCCGGAGTATTCAATTTGGAATCAAATCGATAATTATCAATACTATGGTTTTCTAAATGGATTTGTTGTCAATATTCCAGGTGACAATATGTATCAACCCGATTCGTACTCAAAAGAAACGGTTGATAAAATTATGGCCCATTATACAAAAGATGCGGATGCCATCAATGCAACTCGCAGTCGTGAAAATTTTGAAGATATCAATGTTATCACCATTCTGAGTGAATCGATGAGTGATCCGAGCAATTTGGATGGCTTTATACTCGCAGAGGAACCGCTTGAATACTTGAAAGATTCCTCGGACAAAGTAGCAGTGGGATCAATCATTTCACCAACCTATGGTGGTCAGACACCGAATACCGAGTATGAACTCATAACAGGGATGAGCTATGGATCACTAAGTCCAGCTGTAGCGACAGCATTCCAGTCATTTACATCAACCAATGATCAACTACCTTCAATTTTCAAATCGATTCAATCAGACGGTCAACGCGATACACTTGCAATCCATAGTTATGGATCGCAGTTCTTCAAACGGGTCCCTACCTATCGAAACTTTGGGATTGATACAAGTATCTTTGAAAATGATATGCAGCATAAAGGGTTGCTCGTTATGTATGGCTATATCTCAGACGAGTCTGCCTACAATGAAGTTCTTGACCATTATCGAACCAATGAAAATCCAATGTCAATTCACTTAGTCACGATGCAAAATCATGCACCATACCCTAACGATTTCCCAGATAGTGTTTATGATGTTGAGAGTGAACTATTATCAGATGGCTATAAAACAGTCGTCAAAAATTATAGTGAAGGAATTCATCGAACAGATGGTTATACGAAAGAATTTGTAACGGCTTTGAATGAAGAAGAAAAACCGTATATACTCTTTTTCTATGGGGATCATCTTCCAGGCATTTATAATAGTATCTTAAACGTTAATGCACCTATCAAAAAATATCAAACCAACTACTTTATGGCGACCAACCTTCCTGATGCAAGTCTGGAAGCTTACAACACGGACCTGATTTCTTTGACAAATGCACAGAATTTAATTTATGCAGTTGGGGATGTCAAAATAAGTCCATACCAAGCTTTGGTTCAAGAAGTTAACGAAACGTTCATCAGTATTCATAGTACGGGTTATTACTTGTATGGTGATACGAGTCCTCGAAGCTATGACCAATTAACGCCATATCAACAAAAACTACTGACAGCGTATGAAGTTATTCAGTATGATTTAATTGATGGTTCAGGTTACGCGTTACCCTATCTCAATCAATAAAAAAATGTCTGATTAAAAGTCAGACATTTTTTCTTGGCTTAATTGATAAACACGCTCTGCTAACGCACGATAATGGGGTGAAATGGCAGTATTTTCGATTGGAATATCAAGTGTTTGGTGTTGCTTAACGGCAGCTTTTAATGCGTTCACATCATCGTGAAAGTGCTGTTGAGTAACGGCTTCAAATTCACGCGCATGGTACTTTGATTGACGGTAAAACTGCTGAAGTGTTGAGTCAGTGATGGCTTCAGGATTATCGTCAAAATACTCATCGTAGATAACATCATAGATTGTCTGATCTTGCTTATTGTAGATAACAGCAAGTCGGGCATACAGCCCATCGCCAATAGCTTCCGTGATACCAATATAGTATAGATTTGATGGTTTCTCGACACGCGGTGCAATTTTCTTTGCAACCGGTTCAAACCCACCGCGAAGACTGGTTGATGAACCTGCAGGTGCATTGAACTCACCTACAAGACTGTTTTGTGTCATCATTTGGTACTCAAGAAATGTCATCGCGTTGACAATCGTAACAAGCGTCGTATCGGTACGACCATTATCCATTTGCCAATTGGCATAGCCAGAGGTACGTTTTGTGCGGTTAGCCCATTCAGGGGCATAGTAGTTTTGTGGTGAGATTTCATCAAATTCAACAAGCTGTAAAGCATTGTTTTCGGCGACAACCGTTACCGTTGCAATATAGCCACCATTGAAGTCGAGAGCATCAAAATAGTATTCCCCTGTAACAACCCCAATTTCAGGGCGTCCTGACCACATCATACGTTGCCATTTTTCATCGCCACGATATGCAATCCCCTCATGTTTTCCATTCGTCGCTCCAGATACAACATCAAATGTATAATCATGATTGTTGCGCGTCATCGTATTGGTAGCTGTTTGAGGGTCTTTCGGCGTGGTAACACTACACCCAGTAATAAACACTAGACATAGATTTAGTATCATAAATTTTTTGAACATAGGAATTCCTTTCGTTGCTTCGCACGTTCATACTAAAAAAGAAAGTGATTAAGCGGTAGCTATTTGTATTTAGTTTACGGTATTAAATCATTTCAAGACAAGTAATGTAATCGCTACAGGTGGCATTAAATAGCGATTTAGACACTTTGGACAATTTGTCACTTAGACATTAGCTACTTAAATCAGTGGATTTATACCTTGTTTCACGCAAACTGTTTCTGTAAAATAACTCCATCTACAGGGAAAAAACGAAATTAAGGAGTATTTATAATGCAAAAGAAACTTGGATTTACAAGCATCGTATTGCTTGGTATTAATTCGATTATTGGTTCTGGTGTCTTTTTCTTTCCACATATAACAAGTAAAGAAATTGGTCTTGGAAGTCTTTGGACGTTATTGTTTATAGCGATGGTAGTGATGTCATTGGCAGCATGCTTTGCTGAGGCGGCCGGTATTTATTCACAAAATGGCGGACCCTATGTTTATGTTCGTGATGCATTTGGAGAATTTCCGGGTTTTGTTGTCGGATTTAGTAAGTTAGTGGTTCAAATAATTACATGGGCGTCAACAGCGTGCGCGCTGAAAGTTGCTTTGGGCGTAATTTGGAGCCCAGCCCGAACGGGAACAGGAGGCGCAATAATTGTAGTTGGTACTCTCGTTGGATTGGGGATCGTAAATTATCTGGGTGTTAATTTTACGAAAGTTCTCAATAATGTTGTGACTGTTTCAAAAATCATTCCGATTCTGATATTTATCGTCTTAGGTGTTTTCTTTGTCAAAGGATCACACTTCGAACTTGTCATGACTGATTCGGCATTCAAGTGGAGTAAATTTGGAGCCATTAGCTTGATGTGGTTCTATGCATTTCAAGGATTTGAATCACTCGCAATTGCGTCTGAGGATATGGAAAATCCAAAACAAAATCTACCACGTGCGATTATGATTGTTATGTCTGTCATTACCGTATTCTATATTGGGGTCCATGTTTTATCAATCGGAGTTTTGGGCAACGATTTAAAGACGGAAACTATGCCTATTCAAGCTGCACTATTCCGTATGATCGGGCCTACTGGTCTTATGATTGCTTGCACTGGTACTTTAATCTCAATTGCAGGTATTAACATTGCAAACTCATTTATTACTCCCCGCTGTATGGTAGCTCTTGCTGAGGATAAACTTTTACCGTCGTGCTTTGCGAAAGAATCACGCTTTGGTACTCCTGGTTTTGCGATTGTTGCATCAACAATTATTGCGATACCAGTCGCTTTGTCGGGAAGTTATCAAATGCTCGTAACGCTTGCGGTGGTTTCGGGATTTATCCAGTATATTTCGACAGCGATGGCGGTAATTCGACTACGAAGCACAAAAAAAGATGTCGTACGTCCTTTCCGATTACCTTTTGGAATTTTGATTCCTGCATATAGTATTGTGGCGTCAATATGGCTTCTTTTACAAGCTCCACCACTGGAACTTGTTGCTGGTCTCGCAGGACTATTTCTTGCCGTTCCATTTTATCTCGCAATGAAGTATCAACAGTCATAAAAAAAAGCACGATTAACGTGCTGTAGCAAAGAGTTCCGTTTCAATAGAAGTTAATGTGTCCAATTTCTCTTGAACCAATTTATGTTTTGATAGGGTGAGGAGTTTGTAAACAAATTTACCGTTTTTTTCATTGGAAAATTCAAAATTTCCAAGTTCACGGATTAGCGCAAATTCCTCACTGTTCAACTTACGATCAGCCACGATTACAAGGCTAATGGCCTTCGCAACATCAATTGAGTTGGTAGAGTCTAAAAGCGGTTTGAATACAGTTTTATAGAATGCACGATAACTGACAAAGCGGTGCAATAAAAATAAGAAAATAACAAGGAATAACCAGCCAGTTAAAGCTGCAGGAATAATGCTAAGGAACATTAGCGCATACAAGCCAATCATGATATAGATACTGAGTCGCAACGATACATGACTATAAAGCGATTTCTGATGTTGGTAATAATCAACAAGTAAAATGTCAGAAATAGTATCTTGTTTCTCATCAACACCTAAGCAATAGGTTACAGAAACATTGGGTTGGGTAAATACAGTTTTATCGACGAGATACTTGCGTTCTAAAGCAGTTTCGCGCTCAACAAGGTAGGTAGCAGCTTTGGGAGTTTCTTCCTTCTTAAAAAAGCGAAACCCAAACTTTACTTTATCTAACGTATACCCTTTCGCAAAGGCTTTGTCCAATTTTGCTTGGACTTCTTGGGGTGAATTAAGGTGATTGATTAACTGAATCATAAGGTTGCCTCATTTCTATTAATCCCAACATATCATAATAAAGGATAAGATACTACATTCGCATTTGCATTTTTAGTGTATAAATAACAAAAGTGTGAAAAACAACATAAAGTATTTGTGAAAATAAGAAAAAAATTTGGTATACTAAGCGTGCTAATATAAATATAGAAAGTATGATGCCCATGAAAAAAATTGCAATCGTTTGCGACTCATCCGTGTCGTTCACCCCTGAAGAAATCAAGCATTTTGATGTGAAAATTGCGCCTTTAACTGTCATGAATAATAACCATGCATACATTGATGAAGTGACAATCACAAAAGAAGAGGTAAACAACCTACTTCGCAATAAAGAACGTGTGACAACATCCCAACCAAGTATTGGATTTATGATTGAATTGTTTGAATCGATGGTTGATGAAAACTATGACCATGTTTTCGTCCTAAGTATTGGTACGGCGCTTTCCGGATCCTATCCATCATTCCAACAAGCCGTTAATGAAAGTGGACTTCAAAATACAACAGTTATAAATACGCATACGATTACAGGACCCGTTCAACAAGCTGTCCGTGGTATTCGAGAATACAACGCACGCGGCGAATCCATTGAAACAATTCAAAGTATGCTCGACAAAATTTTCTCGGATACAATTTCATATGTCTATCCAGAGACATTAGAACAAGTTGTGTTAAGTGGACGTATGTCCAAGACAGCACAAAAAATTGCGTCATTACTTCGGGTAAAACCGATGCTCTATTTAGAAAATAAAGGGGTATCTATTGAAAAACGAAGTATTGGACGTACTGATCGTAAAGCATTCCAAGCGCTTGTAGACGATATGACGACGCATCATGTAAAACCAGAAACGCATGACCTTTACTTACTTGAAAGTGAGGGGATGGCGGTTCTTGAAGCATGTCGTGATTACCTTTTTGAAAAACTAGGGACCTTCAAATACTATATTATTCCACTTCCTGCAGCTGTAGCAACCCATGCAGGGCTGGGAACTATCGCCATACAGTGGGCACCAAAATTCTAATCACCGCAAGGTGATTTTTTTGTATACATAAAAAAAACATACAAAACCGATTAAAAACAACGAGTGGAAGTAATGCATGGTAAAATATTTGTATAGGAGGGATCTCTCATGTTCCACAAACACGTACATCAAGCGTTTAAGTCTACCGTTGAAACCGCGTTCTACCATAATCACGTTATTCCGGTTAAAACCCGCGAAGCAGCATACCGCATGTCAGAAACTGCACCTGCTACCATTGTCACAGATCTTGTTGTGAATCATACAGAAGCACTTGGCCTTCCCCAAAATGCAAAAGTTCTCGTTGATAACAACGGTTCCGTCGTTGGAAGAACTGCACGTGCGCGCCATATTATCGACAGCCCCAAAGACATGGCATTTGTTAAACTTGTTCAAGATATCATTGTAAACAACCATAATCGGCCATTTTACAGTTCCTGTGTCTATGTTGGATTGGATGATGACTTTCAAATGAATGTGCACATCATGATACCTCAAGGTCACGAAAACAACCTCTATAATACAATGATGAATTTTGAAACTGGTTGTATCGAAAATCCAAAGGGAGAACAGTTCATTTATGTCGATCCTGAATGGCGTCATCCAGACTATCCTCATGGGCTCGTACTCTTAGACCCTCACGAAGATGTTGCTGTCATTTTAGGACTAAACTATTTTGGTGAAATTAAGAAAGCAATTCTTTCTTTAGCATGGAATGCAGCGAAACGCTACAACTATATCCCTTGTCATGGTGGCCTAAAATACATGAAAGACGGTGAACATGAACAAGTCATGGCTGCGTTCGGGCTTTCGGGATCTGGTAAATCTACAATAACATTTGCTCAACCCAAAGCAACTACAGAGGTTAAAGTCTTACATGATGATGCATTTATCATTCATGAAGAGACGAAACGGGCGATTGCACTCGAGCCATCGTACTTTGATAAGACTGCCGATTATCCGATGGGTCATGATGCGATTGAAGCATTCATTACGGTTCAAAACAACGGCGTAGTTCGTGATGAGTCTGGAAAGCTTGTATTAAAAACTGAAGATGTCCGAAATGGTAATGGTCGTACCATCAAATCAAAATATTGGACTGATAATCGCATCGATGCGATCGATACGCCACTCAAAACAGTCTTTTGGATTATGCGTGATGATGCCTTTCCACCTTGCGTGCGTTTAGACGATCCTGTTTTAGCGGCTGTTATGGGCGCAACCATTAGTACAACGCGTAGTAATGCTGAAAATACGGATGAGGTTGGAAAATTGGTCATTGAACCGTATGCAAATCCATTCCGACTCTATCCACTTCTGGAAGATTATACACAGTTTAAGTCACTGTTTGAATCAGAGGATGTTACGGGTTATATCTTGAATACGGGATATTTCAATGGTGAAAAGATTAAACCTGAAGATACGATGAAAGTAATTCATGATATTTTAACAGATACTGCGGTATTTGAACCTTTCGGATCACTTCCCAAAATGTCATATGCTGTATCCGATGCGTTCACTCCAAACTTTGATGATGTTGACTATTTAGAAAAACTTCGTCGTACATTTACCCTTCGCGAGAAATATTTATTGGATGCGGATGAATGGCATTGGCTTCCTAAAGAAACCTATTCCATCATCAAAAACATCCTCCAAGAGATACACTAATAATCTATTTTTTCACAAGTGAATTGTCAAAGCTTGCTTAAGCGGAACCGTAAAAAGCCACTCAAACGTGGCTTTTTATGTGAAAATATGGCTTAATAAGTGAGTAATCCCATAGTGTACCCCAAGTGTATAGGGTGTTTATTGAGTGTTTTTTGGACTGGTTAAGTATTGTTGTAATCGCTTTCCGGCATTATGATGAATGTACATTCTGATAAAGAATTATCCACAGGGAGGAGAAATATTATGCCTATAGCACTAACAGTGTTGGCGTGGGGAATGATCGCTGTATTCCTATTCTTGATAATGAAGAAAAAATTATCACCATTTACAGCTTTGATCATTGTTCCACTTGTATTTGCATTAGCAGGGTCTTTCATGGGACTCTACACGGATCAAATAGTTGAAATTAAAAAACTAGCTGATCCATCAATGGTCACATTCATGGACCAAATTTGGATTCTAGGGGACTTTGTTCTTGATGGAATTAAGAAAACATCGACAACAGGTATCATGTTACTCTTTGCGATCTTCTACTTCGCATTGATGCTTGATGCAGGGATGTTTGATCCAATTACTCGAGTCATGATTAAATTCGCGAATGGAGATCCATTAAAAGTCTTATTCGCTACTGCAGTTGTTGCAGCAACCGTATCACTGAATGGTGATGGAACGACAACAACGCTGATTACATGTACCGCATTTATACCGCTTTATAAAAAACTGGGCATGAAGATGATGAACTTGGGTGTTCTTGTTATCCTCATGAACACAATTATGAACTTACTACCATGGGGTGGTCCTACAGCCCGCGTTATCTCAGTATTACCTGAGCTAAACGGAATGGACTCAGAGGTTCTTCGTGCAGTTGCACCTGGAATGATCTTAGCAGTTATCTATATGTTAGGTGTCTCAATCTACATGGGATTCCAAGAACGTAAACGTATTGGAATCAAAGTATTATCAGAAAAAGAATTACTTGAACTTACATCAACAGATGATGAAGAAATTCTAAAAATTCGTCGTCCACACTTATTCTGGCCAAACTTAATCCTTACATTAACAATTGTTACATTGCTAATGATGGAAGGAACATTCCCATCAGTATTCTTGTTCCTTGTAGGTACAGTTATTGCATTAATGATGAACTATCCAAACCTTAAAGATCAAAAAACGCGTTTACACGAAAACTCAGGAGACGCAGTTGCTGTTGTTATCTTAGTACTTGGTGCTGGGGTATTTACAGGATTATTTACAGTTTCAGGAATGTCAGATGCATTAGCAATTAGCTTAACAAAAATTATTCCTGCAAGCTTTGGTCGTTTCTGGGGTCTTGTTGTTGCCTTCTTGTCAGCACCAGGTACATTCTTCCTATCAAACGACGCATTCTACTATGGTGTGTTACCAGTGCTTACAGAAGCTGGTGCAACATACGGATGGACACAAATGGAGTTGGGAGTTGCTTCACTCTTAGGACAAGCATTCCACTTACTCAGTCCACTCGTTGCCTTCATCTACTTACTCTTACAAATGACAGAGTTAGATATGGGTGAATGGCAAAAAGAATCAGCAAAATGGGCATTGGGAATCTTCGTGATTTTCATCCTCGTAGCTGGATTCACAGGTGCTGTACCATTCCTTAAATAACAAACTAAAGCTGGTATTTCGCAATACCAGCTTTTTGTAACTATTTACAACGATTCTGATGAAGGAGACTGCGATTGCGTAAAAGGTAAAATCTTAGATTGTACGACATAGCTTAGTCCCATTGATAAGCAATCTGTTGGTAAGAAGATTAACCAATATGTGACAAGTAACTTTGAAAGTGGCAGTACCGTACCAGTATTAATCTTCAGATTGAAGTACAAGATTGGAAGGGCTACAGCATATAACGAGAGGCTACCAGCACCGAAGGCAAGCCAACGTTTTCCTTTCGGGAGTTTATGAAATAACGTGTTGATGATGAAGACCATAGGTATAAAGCCAAGAATAAATCCAAATGATGGCGATAAGATAACTTGAAAACCACCACGACCACCAGCAAAAACTGGAAGTCCGATTAAACCGATAAGGGTATATGTCAGAATTGCGAAAAGTGCTTGTTTACGCGTAAGGCAAATAGCCGTTAAGCTAACAGCAAATACCTGAAGCGAGAAGGGAACAACGGGGAGTGGAATGACGATATAAGAACTAATCGCAATAAATCCTGCAAAAAGTGCAGCGAGTGTTAAATCTTTAGTTTTCATTTTTGAAACTTCCTCCAATGCTGACTTCGCCAGCGTTTAAAATATGACGGTTGAGTTCAACGTCTTCAACAATGAGATAGCCATGCTCGTCGATATCGACAGCAGTATAAGACTGATCTGGATCGTTGTTGACATGAACGACTTCACCTAAAACAATGCTAGATGCTTTATACTCATTCAACAATGCCGACCGATTCTGTGGGATTCCTCGGTAAATGTCATAGAAATTATTAATGATAGCACCGACTAATTGATTTCGATCAATGGGTTGGGATACTACGGCATCTAAAGCAGTGTAGATACTTTGAATGGATTCTGGTAATTGGGAATCTGTATAAACGTTAATTCCAAGTCCTAAAATTAAATAGCGATAACTGCTGGATTCGAGGACAATTTCACCTTCGGTTAAAATCCCGCACAATTTGCGTTTATGACTATAAATATCATTGAGCCATTTAATATCAACATCAACATCGTAAAGGTGTTTAATGCTTTGGACTACTGCTACTGCGGCAGCAATCGTGAGTAGCTGCGTATCTTGCAGCGCAAGGTTAGGACGCAGAATAAAACTCATGTAAACCCCATTTTTGGAAGGGGAGTAAAATGAGCGTCCCATGCGTCCACGACCTTCGGTTTGAAGGTCAGAAACAACAACATAGTCCTTAATGTCACTATCTTGTGCTAGCAGTTTGGCATAAGTGTTGGTTGAATCAACGGATTCCAAATACTCAACATCTTTAATCAAACCGTCGTGAACATGTGTTAGAATTTGTGACTTTGATAGATTACCGTTTAAATCAACGAGGCGGTAACCTTGATTGCGAACTGACTCAATTCGGTAGCCTTGAGCCTTAAGTTTTTGGATTTCTTTCCATACATTAGCGCGTGTCATCCCAAATTGGGTGGCAATCGTTTCACCGCTGATAAAAGATCCCATATTGTTTTCCAGTATTTCTAAAACTGATGGCGTCATAAAAGCCTCCTTATGCATGCTAGAATATCATGCAAATCAGGCATTGTAAACTCAAATTATATAAATAGTTTACAATAGGTGTTTTTTGGATGTTCAGACACGTAAAAAACACCATAAAATCATATATCCAGAAGTGTATACATTATAATAAGAGAGTAGAAAGAGCAGGTACTGGCATGTTTTGGAGAAAACGTAATAAAGTAGAATCCGTTGAAGATAAAACTGTAGCACCAACGCCAGTTGCCGCCCCTCAAATTCCATTGGTTGACTTCACTGAAGCAATCACAGATCAAGAGGAGCACGATACGGTAGCTGTCATTGCTTCTGCAATTTTATCTACAAGCTTTGATGATGCGACAGTTAAGATTAAATCAATCCGTCGTATTGATCAAGACAAAGAAGCTGCAGCGTTGATTGCAGCAAGTGTCCTGGCACACGATAAGCCAGAATCAACCTTTAGGTTGGTAAGTATTACTGAGGAAGGGAGCAATTAGAATATGCTTAGAAAATTTAGAGTAAAATTAAACGACAAAGAATACGTTGTTGAAATGGAAGAAATTGGAAATCCAGAAGGTTTATCCTTTGCACCTGCTGCACCAGTAGCAGCACCTGCACCGGTCGCAGCCGCAGAGCCAGTAGCTGAAGCAGCACCTGCAGCAGCACCTGCAGCAGCACCAGTTAGTGTTGAAGGCGGAACAGAAGTTATTTCACCAATGCCAGGAAATATCTTATCAATCGCTGTTAAAGTTGGTGACGTAGTTACTGAAAACCAAGTATTACTTGTTCTTGAAGCAATGAAAATGGAAAACAATATTGTCGCACCACAAGCAGGAACTGTTGCTGCAATTTATGCAGAAAAAGGATCAGCTATTGACGTTGGACAAGTCATGGTCATCATTAAATAGTAAAGGAAGGAAAGACATATGGATATTTTAATTCAGGGGATAATGCAAATCACAATACCACAGATTATTATGATGGTAATTGGATTAGCACTCATCTATTTAGGAATTGTTAAAGAATACGAGCCAACGCTTTTAGTACCAATGGGTCTCGGCGCGATTCTTGTTAACTTCCCGAACTCGGGACTTATTACACAACCAGGAGGGCCAGAAGGTGTTCTAAACATTCTTTTTGCCGCAGGGATTGAAACAGAACTCTTCCCACTCCTTATCTTTATTGGAATTGGAGCAATGATCGACTTTGGACCATTACTTCAAAACCCATCAATGTTACTTTATGGAGCAGCAGCACAATTCGGAATCTTCTTTACGATTGTGGTTGCAGTAATCGCAAACTTTACGTTACCACAAGCCGCTACAATCGGAATTATCGGAGCTGCTGATGGACCTACATCAATCTTTGTTGCTAACAAACTTGCACCAGAGCTCTTAGGACCAATCACTGTTGCCGCATACTCATACATGGCTTTAGTACCAATCATCCAACCTGCCGCAATCAAATTAGTCACAACTAAAAAAGAACGCGCAATTAAGATGAACTATAAAGCATCTGGTGTATCAAAACGTACGAAGATTCTCTTCCCAATCATCATCTCAGTAGTTGCTGGATTTATTTCACCAGTTTCATTGCCACTTGTTGGATTCTTGATGTTTGGAAACTTACTTCGTGAATGTGGTGTTCTTGATCGTTTAAGCCTTACAGCACAAAATGAATTGGTTAACCTTGTTTCGATCCTTCTTGGATTCACCATTGCAATGAAAATGACAGCGGGAGAATTCCTCAATGTTCAAACATTATTAATCATTGCGTTTGGTCTTGTTGCCTTTATTATGGACACAATCGGTGGTGTACTCTTTGCAAAATTCATTAACTTATTCCGTAAAGAAAAAATTAATCCTATGATTGGTGGTGCTGGTATTTCAGCCTTCCCAATGTCCGCACGTGTTGTTCAAAAACTTGCGACAGAAGAAGATCCACAAAACTTCGTACTCAACTACGCTATTGGAGCGAACGTGTCGGGTCAAATTGCATCAGTTGTTGCTGGTGGAATGATCCTCATGTTCTTCGCTTAATAAAGGAGTATCAATATGACATTAAACTTAAACATGGCAGATATTATGCCAGCATTGGAAATTATGGTAATTGGAATGGGTGGAATCTTTGCCGCATTATTAATTATTTATGCAGCAAGTGCCATCTTACTTAAAGTCTTCCCAGAAGACAAAAAATAATCGAAAGGGGTGCGCCAGATGTCAGAAATTCGTCGAATGCACATCAAACGTTATCGTGATGAATATGAACAATGGGTTTCGTTCTTAAACGATGCCAACATTCGTCATGAGGACAATGTCGATTATACTTATGGAGTTTTTGAAGGGGATACGTTAATTGCGACGGGATCCATCTATCAAAATATTCTAAAATGCATCGCCGTGTGTAAAAAGTACACTGGAGGTGGAACCTTGAACCAACTTATCTCATTCTTAATGAATGAGGTGTTGGACAACGGTTACACGAATGTGTACGTTTATACAAAACCCAGCGCGGTTGAATCCTTTAAATACTTAGGGTTTAAGCAAATTGCCGCTGTCGGTGAAGACCTTGTATTCTTAGAAAAAGCAATGAATGGTTTCGATCGTTATCTTGAACGCATCGAACCCTATCGAAAAGAAACAGGCGTAAGTGCAGCCATTGTTATGAATGCAAATCCGTTTACCAAGGGACATCAGTACCTTGTTGAATATGCGACGATGCATGCTGACCATGTCTTTGTGTTTGTTCTTTCTGAAGATGCGTCCACATTCCCTGCGAGTGTGCGTCGTGATCTTGTAGAAAAAGGAACAGCGCACTTTGCAAATGTGACGGTCCTTGATACTGGAAACTATATGGTATCCAATCAAACCTTTCCGTCATATTTTCTCAAAGAAGATGTGAGTGTGACCGCGGTTCAAGCGACTTTAGATGCAACCATCTTCAAAAATATCGCAACCGTTATGAATATAACGAAACGCTTTGTTGGTGAAGAGCCATATTCTGAAGCAACCGCCATCTATAACCAAGCCTTACAATCTGTTTTAGAACCTGAGATTCATCTAAATATTATCCCACGTAAAGAGATTACTGGAGATGTAATTAGTGCTTCAAGGGTCCGTAAAGCGCTTTTCGAAAATGATTTAGAGCTAGTTCAAAAGCTCGTGCCAACGACCACCTATGACTACTTAATGTCAGAGGATGGTCAAACACTCATCAGTGAGATTCGAAATGGAGGAACATCAATTGGCAAAATTTGAAATTAAAAATCAAGCGGTAGCCGGTACGCTGGAATCATCAGATTTACAGATTATGATTGACCAAAACGCTGGTAAAGGAATTGAAATCGACCTACAAAGTAGCGTTGAATTCCAATTTGGAAAACAAATTCGTAAAGTTGTCGAGGAAACACTTGCGAATCTTGGAGTTACGGATGCTAAAGTATCAATCGTTGATCAAGGAGCATTGGACTGTACCATTAAAGCACGTACCATAGCAGTTGTTCACCGTGCATCAGGTATTACACAAAATATCGATTGGGAGGCATTAGAATCATGGAACGTTTAAGAAGAACAATGATGTTCATTCCTGCAAGTAATCCAGGAATGTTACGCGATGCAAACTTATACGGGGCTGATTCCATTATGTTCGACCTCGAAGATTCAATTTCACTAAAAGAAAAAGATACATCACGATTCTTAGTCTACCAAGCAGTAAAAACACTCGATTTTGGAACAACTGAAACCGTTGTCCGTATCAACGACTTAGCCCAAGGTGGTCGTGACGACATCCATGCGATGGTTCGTGCAGGAATCGACGTTATTCGTCTTCCAAAAACGGAAACAGCGCAAGATGTTATTGATGTTGAAGCAATTATGCTTGAAGCTGAAAAACAATCCGGTCGTGAAGAAGGATCTACTAAGATTTTTGCAGCGATTGAAGGTCCAATGGGTGTCCTCAATGCGTATGCAATTGCAACTTCAAGTCCACGTATCGTGGGAATCGCTATCGGGGCAGAAGACTATGTTACTTCAATGAAAACACGTCGTTACCCAGAACGTAACAGTGAAGAACTATTCTTTGCACGTTCAATGATTGTACATGCTGCCCGTGCAGCAGGTGTTGCTGCAGTTGATACCGTCTTCTCAGACGTTAATGATCCAGAAACACTTCGCCGTGAGACAGAATTAATTCGTCAACTCGGATTCGATGGAAAATCTGTCATTAACCCACGTCAAATTCCTATCGTTAATAGCGTTTACCGTCCTACAGACAAAGAAATCAAAAACGCGAAAGACGTTATTGCAGCAATCGCTGAAGCTGAAGCAAAAGGTTCAGGTGTTATTGCATTAAATGGAAAAATGATTGATAAACCAATCGTAGAACGTGCTGAGCGTGTCATCATGCTTGCACGCGCTGCTGGAATCGATGTAGACGGGGAGGTACGTTAATATGCCAAAAAATAAAGTCGGACGTGAAATTCCTACAGAATACGCAGAAAAATTTGGAATGTTTGTTGATCAATTTGATCGCAAGCCAACATACCAACGTAATGCCGCAACTGTAACTGCAGTATTACCTGGGGAATCAAAACTACGTGAATCCATTAAAGATGTCATTATTGAAACAGGTTTAAAAGATGGTATGACCGTATCATTCCACCACCATTTCCGTGAAGGGGATAAAGTCCTCAACATGGTTATGGAAGAAATTGCGAAACTTGGAATTAAAAACTTAACACTTGCATCAAGTTCTATCGCAAACGTTCACGAACCAATTATTGACCATGTCAAAAATGGTGTGATTACAAATATTACATCAAGTGGACTTCGTGATAAAGTTGGAGCAGCTGTTTCTAATGGACTCATGGAAAACCCAGTTGTGATCCGTTCACACGGTGGTCGTGCACGCGCAATCGAAATGGGCGATATTAAAATTGATGTTGCCTTCCTTGGAGCTTCCAGTTCAGATGAATATGGAAACTCAAATGGATCACATGGTAAAGCAGCATGTGGATCATTAGGGTATGCGCGCGTTGATGCAGAGTTTGCAGAAAAAGTCGTCATCATCACAGATACACTTGTACCATACCCAAATACACCAATTAGTATTCCACAAAACCACGTAGATTACGTTGTTGTCGTTGATTCAATTGGTGATCCAAACGGGATTGCTAAAGGTGCAACACGCTATACAACAGATCCTAAAGAACTTCTAATTGCTGAATATGCAAGTAAAGTTATCCAAGCATCTCCATACTTCAAAGAAGGATTCTCATTCCAATCAGGAACAGGTGGATCATCTCTTGCAGTTGCACGTTACCTAAAAGATGCAATGATTGAGAAGAACATTAAAGCAGGATTTGCTTTAGGTGGACTTACAGGTCACTTAGCAGAAATGCATGAAGAAGGCTTAATCGATACATTAATTGATACACAATCATTTGATCGTGGTGCGATTGATTCCATCAAAAACAATGAAAAACACTATGAAATCAGTGCTTCAATGTATGCAAACCCAGGAAATAAAGGTGCTGCTGTTAACATGCTTGATGTCGTTGTACTATCTGCTCTAGAAGTTGATACTAAATTCAATGTTAACGTTATGACTGGTTCTGATGGTTTAATCCGTGGTGCTTCAGGTGGACATAGTGATACCGCTGCAGGTTCAAAACTCAGCATTATCCTTTCACCAGTTGTGCGTGGACGTATCCCAACAATTGTTGATGACGTTAATACTGTTATTACACCAGGACAATCGATTGATGTCGTTGTTACTGAAGTAGGGATTGCAATTAACCCATTACGTCAAGATCTAATCGAACGTTTCAAAAATGTTGATATTCCGCAATTCACCATTGAAGAACTTCGTGATCGTGCTTATGGAATCGTTGGAACTCCTGAGCCAATTCAATATGGAGATAAAGTGGTTGCATTAATTGAATACCGTGATGGTAGCTTAATCGATGCAGTGCGCCAAGTTAAACGTGACTAAATATCACATTGATCAGAGTGTAGAGGATGCTTTTGAAGTAGGACCTGTTCCGACGCTTGAAGCAGTCCTTGCACATCGTGATCATCGCATTCAGTTCCAACAACAACTTGTGTCGCTTTATCCGAATGCAGTTCTCATTGCATTAAAGGTCAATATGCCAGGTCCTGTTAAAAACAATGAACTGATTCAAACACTCTTAGAACTTGGAATTGAACACTTGCATGCAGCCCTGAATGCTGCAGCACTTGAAACGATCTATACGAAAACTGTGAATGCCATCACAGGTATCGAATATTTCATTGTCGTCAATACATCACAAATTGACCTCATAAAAAGACTCACAATTCAACTCGAAGATCAAAATGCACTTGGAAGACTCTATGACTTTGATGTTTATAATTCAAAAGGATCACTTTCTCGTGAAGATCTAGGATACGATGGCCGCCGTTGCTTGATTTGTAATGAATCAAGTAAGGCGTGTGGTCGTAATCGAACACATACAGTTAAAGCTTTGCACAAAGCAATGCAAAATATATTAATTAAAGAAGGGAGTGTGACGTTTAATGACGAAACACGTTAAAATCACCGATACAATCTTACGTGACGCACACCAAAGTCAAATTGCAACGCGCATGACAATAGAACAAATGATTCCAGTATTGGAAACACTTGACCATGCTGGATTCGAAAGTCTTGAAGTATGGGGTGGTGCAACTTTTGATGCATGTATCCGTTTTTTAGGAGAAGATCCATGGGAGCGACTCCGTACAATCCGCAAACACGTAAAAAATACCAAGCTCCAAATGCTATTGCGTGGTCAAAACCTTCTTGGATACAAACACTATCCAGATGATGTTGTGGATGCGTTCATCCAAAAATCTATTGAAAATGGTATTGATGTCATCCGCGTTTTCGATGCTTTAAATGACTTACGAAACTTAGAGCAATCTGTTAAATCAATTATTCAACATGGTGGTCATGCACAAATGACAATTTGCTATACAATTAGTGAAGTTCATACAGATGCATACTATGTTCAATTGGTTAAAGATATGGAAGCAATGGGTGCACATTCAATCTGTATTAAAGATATGGCTGGAATCCTGACTCCAGCACGTGCTGAAACTTTAGTCCGTCTCATCAAAGAAGTGACAGCATTACCAATTCATGTTCATACACACTCAACAAGTGGTATTGCCGAAATGACATACCTTAAAGCTGTTGAGGCAGGAGCAGATGTAATTGATACAGCAAACTCATCATTTGCTGGAGGGACAAGCCAACCCTCAACAGAATCCATGGTTATTGCATTACGCGAACTTGGATACGACATTGATGTGAACCTCGAAGACTGCCAAATTGTCGCGGATCATTTCAAAGCTGTAAAAGAAACATTCAAAGAGAGTGGTGTCTTTAATCCAAAAGTTCTCGAAACAGATCCAAACACGCTAATTTACCAAGTTCCAGGGGGTATGTTGTCAAACCTTCTCTCACAACTAAAAGAAGCGAAACAATTGGATAAATATGAAGAAGTACTTGCGGAAGTTCCAAGAGTGCGTGCCGATATGGGATATCCTCCTTTAGTTACCCCATTATCGCAAATGGTTGGTACACAAGCCGTTATGAACGTCTTGAGTGGTGAGCGCTACAAACTGATACCAAACGAAATTAAAGAATACGTCAAAGGTTACTATGGTAAATCTCCAGCTCCGATTGCTGCTGAGATAGTTGAAAAAATCGTAGGTAAAGATGCAGAAATCGTAACTGTCCGCCCAGCTGACCTCCTACAGCCAGCTATGGCAACATTTGCGAAAGAAGCGGAAGCATTTGCAACGACAACAGAAGATGTCTTGTCTTATGCATTATTCCCACAAATTGCTACTCCTTTCCTTAAGAAAAAACAAGATCCTTTCTACGATGTACCTGAACAAATCGTAACGATCGTAATCTAAACACACGCCTATAATGTGTGTATTATACATCAAGACCAATGACCTTGATGAAACTTTGAACACTGCACTTTTCCCTGCAGTGTTCTTTTTTACAGCAAATAAAAAAGCACCACAATGTGGTGCTTTCGTTATTCAGAAATAATGATGTCGAGTAAAGGTGCATATTGTTGCGAGCCATGCATATCACTTTCACCAATACTTCCCTGTGCCCAAGGGCGTGGTATGGTAATTTTCAAACCACGGGCAGGGTCGAAGTATTCAAATGTAATGACATCAGCAGGGGTTAGATGATACAACGTCGCAAAGGACTCTTTGGTAAGTGCTTGACTGTCTTTAAAGTGATTGTAGTCAGCTTCGCTTTTGAATATTATATCAAAAGTTATTTCAAAAGGACCCGAGTTTTTACTGCGTATAACTTGAGCAAAATCTTTAAGTTTCATTATAAAGTAACCTCCTTAATTCGAGTTGGGAATTGAGCGATGGGATCGGTAATATCCATTAAATGATAAACATTAAAGGCACATACAGGACCCAATGGAATTTCTAAAGGAGTGAATGGCATGCCAATATTTCCAGAAGTCGCGATGCGTCCAGGATAATGATAATGTAGTAATGTAGTTCGCACACGGTTGGTTACAAGTTGCGCTATTTCTTGTGTTGGACCGGTCACTTCAGCAATGACACACACTTCATGAGCACTTGGTCCGTCATACGATTCGAGTGACTGCATGATACCATTGCGTCCATATTCGTGCATGATAATGGTACATTGTGAACTCTCAGCAGGTAATGCTTTCGCAACTTCGGTGCGTACATAGTTTAAAACGTCATCGAGTTGACTTAAAAGAATTGGGTCGCGAAGTCCCATCACAGTAATTGAACGGTAACCAACAATTTTGGCACCTTCAAGTTTGATTCGATACTGTGTGTCTGGTGCAAATTTACTGCCTGATACCTGTGCGACGGAATCTGTTACGGCACTAAAGGCGCAGTCATTTAGTAAAAGCTGTCCACCTGGTCCTGGTAGGATGCTTGGACTACTTTTTTCATACATTGTATGGGCTGCAACGGTGTGTGGTTTTGCTTGAGAATTTTCATTCATAGGTTCAATCGTAAAATGGTCATGGTAAAGCGTTCCGATGACACTCTTTCCTGAAGGAACTGCACATAATGCCCCACATTCAATGATTTTACCCATGTGCCATGCAAGTGCAGGATCGAATCCATTCATGATTCCAATCGCCGCAGTTGGTGCTGGATCATACGTACGACCACCAATAATAACATGCGGTGGATTATCAGATTGCAGAAGATTGATGTAAGGCTCTGCGCCCATTTGAGCGGTAATAACCGTAACATCATCAATATCTTCGAACGTTAAATCTGGAACATTTGTCATTGCGCTGACCTTATTTTTTTTGAGTGCTTCGCGGACGGTGTCTTTTGGAATATCGCTATAAACTGCAGCAATCCGGATTTCAAGTTGATGTGCTTTCGCAACCGATTCAGCAAGTTCCATAAATAAATCAACGTGTTCGTTGGTTCCATCACCGCCTGCAGATGTAATAATCAGTGGTACATTTGCCTTAACTGCAGCAGGGATAAGAATTTCCATTTCTTTTTTATATGCAGATGCAGGGCACGTCATTTCGCCAAGTGCTAACTTTTGCGGACCACTATCGGTTGATCCTGCATCTAATACAATTGCATGTGGCTTATAGCTTAAACCACGTTCAAATTCCTTAATCGGAAAACCATACCCCATCATTGGTGTAGGTACTAAAATACGTAAAGAATCCATGTAATGCCTCCTTATTTATAAATATAGTGTACAATGATAATAAGAAATCGTCTAAGACTATTAAACGATAAAATGTATCGTTATTTACGATAGGAGAAAGTATGCGAACAAAACAATACGAATATGTTATTGCGCTAGCAGAAACACAATCATTTTCGCAAGCTGCGAAGAATTTATATATTGCCCAATCATCACTCAGTCAATATATTCTCAATTTGGAAAAATCGTTGGATGTGACGTTATTTGATCGATCTCAAACGCCTATACAGTTGACGCAACATGGTAAAATATATCTAGAGACGGCCTATGTAATCATGCATCTTGAAGATAAATTAAGGACGCAATTACAGACTGTTGATGCAAAAAAGATTTCAGTTTTACGAATTGGTACCACGCGCTATTGGAGTGGTTTGTTGTTGCCACGAATTTTGGGCCGGTTTCAAGATAGTTATCCACATATTAAACTTGAAATTAGTGAAACGCGGACGTTTGAACTTTCGGATAAATTAGAACACAAGGACGTGGATGTTGCTTTCTTTTCCCCTCCAGTTGACTTATCGGGAACCTATGCGCAATACAGTTGCGAGCGCTTATTGAAAGAGAAGATTGTACTTGCGATAAATCGTGACTTGAAGCGATACTATGGGATTATGTCCAATGTTGTGGATCGTGAGACTATGAAGCAATTGCCTTATATAAGTTTGAAGCGTGGGCAAAAGATGCGACACTTTTCAGATCAACAATTTACGGAACTGGGTTTTGCACCAAATATCGTTCTTGAAACAGAAAACATTGCGACTGCGTACAAACTTGCGGAGTCGGGCATCGGTGCGGCTTTTGTCCCTGCCCACATTTATGAGTTTGCACCTGAATTGGATAATATTGTTCATTTTGATTTAGAAACACCGCGATATTGGTCATTGTATGGATATATTTCAGAATCGCTTGAAAATCAGGAGGCCGCAAACTATTTAATCACGCTTATCAAAATGGAAGTGTTGAAATTGGATAAATAAAAAGCATCGACGTTAATGTGTCGATGCTTTTGCTGTTAGAACCGTTCCTTATCATAGAGATACAAGAAAATTGTAATGGCAAGTAAATCTGCACTTCCCCCCGGACTCAAATTTCTTTGAACGAACATGCGATTCATGTAGCTCAAATGGTAGTCGAGATCGTGATAATCCATAGCTGCCAGTGATTTTCCATAATCAAGTCCTAAGATGCCTCCACGTTTGACCATATTTGCATCATCGTTGGTTGCGATAAGTTGGAGTAAAGCACGTTTGAGGCGTTGATCATAGGGTACGGACTCATTTTTAAGAATCGGAAGTGCTAGATTAAAGGCATGTGGCATACCGGCTTCGACCTCGCCTCGAATGCCTGTAAAACCGTATTGTTCATACATTTTTTCACCATGTGTTTGGAACTGGGTTAGCGAACCGAGTTCTGCTTGAACCAATCCAGCTGTCATAGTTTGAATGCTAGTTTGTAATGTTTCTAAGTCTGGGTAATCAAGATAAGCAATTGCAGCAATTAAGATACCAAACATGAAATTGGCACCTTTATGCGTGTTAACATTCGCTGTAGCTGTAAACATTTTAGTTTCATTATCGATGCCTGCTTGGCGAATATTTGCGAAGAGTTCTGGTAATGTGCCGTGATGTTGTGCTCCAATCTCATAATAAACATGAAACCCAGGTACTAATGCAAAACAGCTATCAATAAAGGTAAAGGCATCCATGTCAGTATGTGCTCCTGGATGGTAAGGATCAACAAGTCCAGGCTTTGGCGTTAAGGTGACTTCTTGAATGAGTGCTTTGAGTGCAAGGGAAACGAGTTGATCTTGACTCATGCGTGTTGTTCTGATTCCATTGCTAAGATAATAAACTCTTCTGATAGTGCAAGATGTTCGGTTATCACAAGTTTCATTTGCTCGACATCACCGTTTTTCAGGCAACGATAGATGAGTCGGTGCTCTGCCAAAGCTCGCTCACGACGTGGTGCAGCCGTAAGTGAAATATCACGGAAGCGTGTTAGATAGTCACGAAGCCGATTCTGAATGGTTTCAAGACGTGGCATCTCAGAGAATTCATAGATCATTGTATTAAACTCTTTAGACATTTGAATGACACTGTTGACATCGTTAGCAGCTTGAGCAGCATCGGTACGATCAAGCAGCGCTTCCATACGAGCAAAGCGCTCGTCATTCATTAATTGCATGGCATTTGTAGCTGCGAGAATATCCAATGCTGTACGAATTTGATAAATTTCGCGAACATCGTCTAAGTTAAATGTTGTGACGACAATTCCGTAGTTTGGAATGTATTGGACAATGTCTTCATCTTGAATCCGTCGTAATGCTTCACGAACAGGTGTTCGGCTTACGTTGAGTGATTCAGCATAGAATTTTTCATTGATACGTTCCCCCATAGGAATAACACCACTAATGATTGCGGTACGAAGTCCTTCGTAAATGATTTGATTGAGCGGCAAATTTTGGCTCAAATCAACCAAGTCAATAACTCTATCCATGTAATCTTTCATATATTTATCTCCTTGCTTGCTTAGTAAGCTCATGGTTATTCTTATTATATGCTATTTTTCTAGTATAGGTCAAAATGATGTATACACTGTATACACTATAAATTGTACATATATTCACTAATAAGTGCGTTTTGGTGTTTTCTTTATCACGGTATTTTCGATGTACTTTATAAATTGTTAAGAATATTCGATTTTGAATAGGAGGAGTGAGGGAGGGATCATATTTAAAATTAGGAGATGATATACATGAATTTAGAATTACCAATGCATTATGATTTGATTGAGCAACACGAACGAATCAATGGATCCGATGGTCAACGCTTTTTTAATAACCTTCGTGGACTTATTTTAGGTGTTCCGTCGGCTAATCGAGCACTCAAGGCGATTGGGATTAATACAAGTAGATTGTGGGGTGTGGTTCGCATGGGCTATGGTGCAGCCTATATGAAGTTTGGAACTGCCGCGGTAATCGCAGGTGGCGTTGTTGGTGGGGCGTTAGCAGTGGGGGCATTTGCCGCATTATGGAATATCCGGATGTTCTATTAAAAAAAAGCAAGCGTGAGCTTGCTTTTTGAGGGGATTATTGCGTATTTGTGTTAACGAATTTTAGAGCAGCATTTAAGACAAGTTCTGCCGACTCACGGTGGAGGCGACGATAGTCTTCATCGTTTGTCCATTTCTCATTCGTACGACTAACATGAACTACGAGGCAGTTTGCAACTGGAATGTTATAAAGTGATCCAAGTAGATACAGAACCGCAGTTTCCATTTCACAGTTAATAATGCCGCGAGGCTCCCAATACTCGATAAGATTAGGTGTCTCAATTCGTGTGTTCAATGCTGGTGTGCGCCCTTGTCCGAAATAATATGTTTCCGATGTAAGCCCAATGCCAACATGTACTGTCTTATGATTTGAAGTTAATTCATTGTGTATTTGTGATAGCAGCAAGGGGTTTGGAACCGCAGGATAAACTGCAGGTACATAGGCTGATAATAGTCCTTCAGAACGTGCCATCCCACTATTTAAAATAATATCACCGGGATTGATTCCTTCTCGCCATGCACCACAGCCACCACAGCGAATTATCATTTGTGCATCATTCTCCAGGAGTTCTGTAATTGCGATTTCTGTAGAACCAACTCCGATACCTGTTGAACAAACAGAAACGCGACGTCCTTGATATTCGCCAACATACAAGACAAATTCACGACTGGTATCAACAACTGACTCCACGTTCGTAAATAATGATGATATTAACTCAACCCGACCTGGATCGCCAACGATGAGTGTTACTTCTCCTAAATCGCCAGGCTTTAATCCTTTTAAATGTATGCTCATAATGTTACTCCTTTGTATTTATTTTCAATGATAGTACAGTAATTAAAGAAACACAATACAGTCCTGATAAGAAAAGCATTGCAATTGTTAACGAGTAGTTATCGAGGAAGAATCCAATTGCTACCGATGAGAATCCTCCAACAGCACGGCCAATGTTAAAGATAATGTTATTGGCAGTTGCACGAATGCGTGCTGGATAAAGGTTTCCAACGATTGCTCCATAACCAGCATTCATCCCATTTGCAAAGAATCCAACAGCAGCACCACCAATTAGGATACCAAGGTTAGAGGATGCGAATGAGTAGAGATAAACAGCGAGGGCGGATGCAATTAGGAATGAAGCATATGCTTTTTTAGCACCAAGTTTATCCATAATTTGACCAAATACGAGCATTCCTAGGGACATCCCGACAATTGTTGCGATCATCCAAATTGAAGAACCCGAAATACTAATACCAGCTTTTTTCTGTAGAATTGAAGGTAACCAGTTCATTAAACCAAAGTAACCTGCAACTTGAGCTGTAGCCATAATCGTTAGTTTGATTGTAGTAGCTGCACGTCCTTCTTTGAATAATTCAGAGATCCCAATTTTTTCAGCTTTTTCCGTAGATTGTTGACGTTGTTCTTTCCATGATGCAGATTCATCCATAGTTAGGTAAACATAAATTGCTAAGAAGATTGGCAATGCACCAAAAATAAAGAGGCCTTTCCAACCGAAGCTTGGCATGATGATTGCTGCTGCGATGGCTGCAATGATACTACCAACTTGACCTGCGATGGTAACAAATGAATTCATGCGTCCGCGTTTCTCTGCGGGGAAAGCATCGGCGACAAGTGACATTACGACACCATATTCACCACCACCACCGACACCAACGAGGAATCGTAAGAAGTAAACCATCGTAATATTTGTTGCGAATGCCATCATTCCTGTAGCGATAGAGAAAATTGCGACGGTGATTGCAAAAATCTTGATTCGACCGTATTTATCAGCGAGTGTCCCGAATATGATACCTCCTACAAGCATCCCGATATTCGTAATTGTGGAAATAAATCCTCCAGCGGCACCATTGATTCCAAAATCAAGAATCATGGAACTGAGTGCAAATGATAACATCATAGTACTCATGCTTTGTAATCCGAGCCCAGCCATCGAGCTGAATAAAGCTTGACGACGATATGACTTGTTATCATGTGTTTCTGTTATTGTATTCATATTTGTCTCCCTTCGACTTTGAACGCCTTAACTATAACAAACACACATTGAATAAAATATTGTGGAATCACACATAAATATCGAAAATTATTGTGTTATAATACAATTGTTTGTAAGCGGATACCGCTATATAATGAATGCGGAACGGTAGCGCTCTCAGGAGATTGCAATGATTAGTTTAAAAGAAATATACGATGCACTGAATCGACGATTCGATATCGTATCGCTTAACAAGCGTGCAGAATACGCGGAACATGCATCCGTTTCTTCAATAACCGTAATGGAAACGGTAAATGTTGACCAGTGGGTAAAAGGCGGAGAACTCATACTTACAAGTAGTTCAACATTTCCAAAGTCAAAAGAGGGCCTAACATCATTAATTGAGACACTCAAACAAAAGCATGCAACATGTCTTGCGATAAAAGTTATTGAGGAAGATCGCCCGTCTAAGGACGAGCTCGAAGCTCTTACCGAAAATCTAGAATTCCCAATCTTATGGATACCCCACAATGTTACATATCTTGAGATTATGAATTATGTCAATTCCATGCTCTTTAATATCAAAGAATACAATGATTTTAGAGAACGTGCAGCCTACAATATTATTTTTAACAACGGAACGATAGACAGTTTAATTGTTGACTCATTTAAGTCGTACGATGTCGATATTACGAATTTAGACTGCTTGGTTGCTAATTTTAATTTTAAGGCGGACTCAGAAGACAATCGCATTAATGTTCATTTTGATGCATTTTTTAAAACTGTCCAACTTATGTGTTCAGATTTAATTAATACATCGAAGATTACAGAATACTTGTTTGTACGCCAGTTGAATAGTTTTATTATCATTTTTCTTGGGAATCGAGAACAACTCCAAGAACTGAAATTAAAGCACTATTCAATCGAAGCATTGGGTCAATACAAAGAGAATTTAAATGTGCTGAGTGTCGGACTGAGTAACATCGAGCATATTAAATTTATGCCGCAACTTCTTGATCAAGCCCAATTTACTTTGAGTTTTACAAATCATGATGTTGAAGGTGGTTATATTGAAGCCTATGAAAATGTCGAGTTTTACCACATGATTTACAAGGGCATTGGTTCGGATATGGATACATTCCTAATGTCCACATTACACACTGTGCGCAAAGGGTCGATTCTTTATGACACATTACTGATGTATTTCCGTTGCAATGAAAACCTCCAAGAGACGAGCAAACAACTGTACATCCATATCAACACCTTGAATTATCGTTTAAAGCGAGTTCAAAATGTGACAGGATTAAATTTAAATGTGACACAAAACAAAGTGAAGTTATACTTAGCGGTCATTGCTGAGTACAACCAATAAGGGAGATAGATTATGTCAAGTAAACGTATTGTCAGTGTTCAAAATCTAAATAAAACATTCGTAAACCAAGCGAATGAAACGATCACGGCACTCAAAGATATAAATTTTGAAATTAATAGTCAAGAGTTTGTTTCAATTATCGGTCCATCTGGATGTGGAAAATCTACATTGCTTCGGATTGTATCTCAACTTGAAACATACAATAGTGGTAACATTGAATACTTCACCGATGGTCCAATAGCTGATAACATCGGATTTGTTTTTCAGGAATCTGTGCTATTTCCATGGAAGTCTGTATATAAAAATGCGATTTTCCCACTTAAAGTGAAAAATATGATGACGGATGCTCATCTCCAATATGTTGATCATCTTTTGAAAACAACAGGTTTAGAAAAATTTAAAAATTCGCTACCAAAAGAACTATCTGGAGGAATGAAGCAACGAGTTTCAATTGTCCGCTCATTATCCTATAGTCCTCAGTTATTATTAATGGATGAGCCATTTGGAGCTCTAGATGCAATTACTCGCGATACGCTCAATTTAGAACTGGCACGAATCTCTCGTGAAGAAAAAATGACTGTTGTATTCGTAACCCATGACATTGATGAAGCAGTATTTCTTTCATCAAAAGTCATTGTTATGTCAGCTCGCCCAGGCGAAATTAAAGAAATTGTTGATATAGATCTTCCGGCAGATCGTGATTTATCCATCCGTGCTGATGAACGCTTCACTACCTATGCGAAACACCTCAGAGGGCTGCTCAATGAAGACAATTAGAAATACTTTTGATAAGCACCCGTTACTAAATACCGTAGCGTCTATCACGGTTTTTATTCTGATCTGGCATCTTTATGTGACACTCGTTCAAGTGCCACACTTCATGCTTCCAGCACCTCTGAGTGTGTTGAAAGAGTTGGTCTATCAGTTTAGTGGAAGTAGTATTTGGCTTCATATTGGCATCACTTTGTATGAAGTTTTGGTCGGATTTATTTTGGGAGTTATTGTTGGGGCGATTATTGCCTATGCAATTTACAAATCAGAAACTCTCAGTGATTATATAAAACCAATTTTGATTTTTCTCCAAGTTGCACCTAAAATTGCGTTAGTACCGCTTTTTGTGGTCTGGTTTGGACTGGGCCTGACGTCTAAAATTATAGTTGTATTTTCGATGGTTGTATTCCCAATAATAATTGGGATTGAATCTGCACTGCGTCAGATTCCGTCATCATATTATGATTTGTTACACGTTGTTCAGTCGCCAAAGTCAAAAACAATCGTTGATTTAGAGATTCCGTATATTCTACCCGAAGTTTTTGCGTCGCTTAAAATTGCGATTGTTCAAGCAATAATCGGTGCAACAGTTGCAGAATGGATGGCAGGACAATATGGTCTTGGTTATATTCAATCCTTTGCGTCATCCACATTCAATACACCACTGTTAATCGCTGGGATTGTAGTGACGATTATCCTTGGTGTGATTCTCTATCAGATTATCGAAATACTTGAGCGCAAGTATGTCTTTTGGAAGTAGGTCGATTATGAAACGAATTATTACAATACTTTTACTAACAGTAATGCTCGCAGGATGTGGGCAAAAAAGTCACACGTACACACCAAATCAAGATGGTTTGATTGATGTAAGTGTTCAAATTGATGGTGCAGCAGTTCCGTACTATGCACCAATGTATGTTGCTCAAGAACGTGGTTTCTTTGCTGAACAAGGTCTTAATGTTTCGTTCTATTATGCTTCAGCAGCTGAAATTGTAAAAAATGTTGGATCCAACAATATAGAATTCGGATTTCCGAATGCAGACCCAGTTATTATCGGACGTGCAAACGGCGTTCCTGTAAAAATTGTCCACACAACGTTACAAAATGGATTGGGTTCAGTCATTTTCAAAGATGCATCTGGAATTAAAACACCGAGTGATCTAAAAGGGAAAACAATCGGTATTACCTCATATGGTAGCCCTAATTATAGTCAACTAAAAATGTTGCTCGAGACAGAAGGACTTACCATCGACGATGTCACAATTAAGATTATTGGTACAGGTGCCATTGTGAATGCCTTAATCACAGATCAAGTTGATGCCATCAGTTTTTCAATGTTGCGTACTTATGAGCTTCGAGCAAATGGAGAATCCGTATCAGAATTTAGATCTAACGAGTTTACAACTACCTATGGAAACGTTGTTATAGTGAGTGACACCTTCTTAGAAACAAATCCTGAGCTTGTTGAAGGCTTTACGAACGCACTCAACAAATCACTCGAATATATTACGGATGGAAATCTTGAGGATGCCGTCGACTTATCCATTGACAACTATGCTCAATCAGCTAAAAACTCTCGAGATAAATTCGTGACGATAATGGATGATGCCTATGTTAACGGATTATGGCAAAGTGATGATACGAAGATTCATGGATTTGGCTACAATAATCGTGAGCGATATCAATTGTTCATCGATGATCTTGCAAAATTTGGTATTATCTCTAAATCATACGATGCTTCGGAATTAATCGTTGAAGGAGGTGCAAACCATGAGTAAAAAAATAATCAGACCTATGATTCTCACAGTTATCATTCTCGTGATATGGCAAATTGCTGTTCAAGTTACGAAGGTACCGAACTATATTATGCCAAGCCCAGTTGAATTGGTTCAATATATGGGAAATCAGTTTGCAACAGGTTCAATTACGAAACATATTTTAACAACACTGCATGAAGTTATCGTTGGGACATTCTATGGAATTCTTGTTGGGATTGCGTTGGGATATGCAATTGCGAAGTCAAAATTAGTGGACCGATTATTGACACCTATTATCTTGATTCTACAAATTGCGCCAAAAATTTCACTTGCACCTCTCTTCCTTTTATGGTTTGGGTTAGGTGCAACGTCTAAAATTGCTTTAGTTATCTTAGTTGTTTCTTTCCCTGTTATGATTGCGCAAAGTACGGTCATCAAAAATATTGATAAAAATTATATCGATTATATGACGGTCTTAAACGGAAATGCTTTACAAAGATTCATTCATGTAGAACTACCGTATTCATTGACAGCAGTTCTAAGTGGGATCAAAGTTTCTGTGACTCAAGGGATGACAGGAGCAGTCATTGGTGAAATGATGGGGGCTCAAGCTGGTCTTGGGTACCTGTTGGTCTATGGAAGTGAAATGTACGATATTAAAATAATTCTCAGCTCAGTCGTCATTCTGTCTGTGCTTGGTCTTATCTTATATTATCTTGCAGAGTATGCTGAAAAGAAAATCATTTATTGGAATTAAAACTAAAAAAAGCTAGCGATTATGCTAGCTTTTAATTTGCTTTAGAACGCAGGTGCAAGTGTTTTTGAGTTTTCTTCGTTCGTTAAGAAATCTTTAACTTCTTTACTTGTCATTGCTTCTTTCAATTTATTGATTTTTTCTGAATCTTTATTATCTTCACGTGCTACAAGTGAAATAGCGTAGTGTGTTGATCCGGATGTCTCAAGAATTAAAGCATCTTGTTTTGGTGTTAATCCAAGTGCTTTGATGTATGTAGGGTAGTTGTATACTAAATCTACTTCATCGTATGCTTGTGTCAATGTGAGTAAATCAACTTCGACGAATTGATAACTTGTTGCTGCAACATCTTTTAAAGTTGCATCGTGTGTTTTTCCATTTAAACTGATAAGACCAGCAGCTTCGAGCATCATTAATGCACGTGCTTGATTAACTTGATCGTTAGGAATGGCAATTTTAGCATCTGTTGGTAAATCTTTGATGTCAGATGCTGTTTTTGAATAGAACCCTACGATTGCATCGTAAATGGGTTGAACGCCAACAAGTGTGCCATTGTTAGCAGTGTTAAACATTGTCATGAACGGAACATGTTGGAAGAAGTTCGCGTCAATCTCTTTATTGTTTAATGCAATGTTAGCTGCAGCGTTATCTGATACAGGAACAAGTTCAACAGTATAACCATCTTTTGCGAGTACTTCGCCAGCAATGGTAACGACGGTTGTCATCGGTTCCATGTGTGATGCAACTTTGATAACTTTGTCTTCTTTAGAATCCTTAGCAGTGGCGCCACATGCTGTCAGAACTAATAATGCAAGTGATGAAACTAGTATTTTTTTAAACATATTCTCAATCTCCTCATCGTTTATCTATTTTTCGTGCAATGGTTGTTCCAACAAACTGAATTGCTTGAACAATCACAATCATGACTGCAACTATCGAATAAAGTAAAAGATAATCAAAGCGTTGGTAGCCATAACGCATTGCAAAGTCTCCGATACCACCGCCGCCTACTGCACCCATAACGGTAGAGTAGGAAACAAAACTAATAATTGACGACGTGAGTCCAAGAACAATTCCGGACCGCGCTTCTACATAAAGGAACTTCGTAATAAGTTGTGGAACGCTTGCGCCCATAGAAAGTGCCGTATCGACAATTTCTTGAGGGACATCTAGTAATGATTGCTCGACGAAACGGGCAAAAATTGCTACGGCAACAAAGGAAAGGGGAATGGATGCAGGAATGGTTCCAAGCGATTTACCTAAAAGAAATCGTGTTACTGGAATCATTGCTACGATGAAAATTAAAAATGGGAAAGAACGGACTACGTTAACATAAAGATTTCCTAACGTATAGGCAATGCGATTCTCAAGAACACCATCTTTACGTGTTAGGTAAATAAGTGTTCCTAAGGGTAATCCAACGAGAATCGCGAAACATGTGGAAATTCCAATTAGAATTCCAGTTTCGCCTAATGCTTTAAGAATCTCAGCTTGATATTGAAGGATATGTGCCATCATCGTTGAAGCACCGCCTTAGCATGTGCGACATAGGATGTATCTGTTTCCATTGGTAGATTGTTAACAGTGACTACATCTTTTAGAATGCCACGTTCCATGACTGCAACGCGATTACAGATTGCTTTCGCAACCTCTAACTGATGCGTAACGACAACAATGGTCGTTCCAAAAGTTTCATTAATTGATTTCAAAACATCTAGTAAGCCTGCGGTTGACTTCGGATCCAGTGCAGAAGTGGGTTCATCACAAATCAAGATGTTTGGATTTGTTGCCAATGCGCGCGCAATTGCAACGCGTTGTCGTTCGCCTCCAGATAATTGATTTGGATAGTGATCCTTTTTATCAAGCAAATTTACAAACGTTAAAACCTCATCGACCCGTGCAGTGTTGTGCATGTTGCTAAGTGTTAATGGTAGGGCAACATTTTCAGCGACTGAACGGTTTTTGAGAAGGTTGAAGTTTTGAAAAACAACCGAGATTTCTTTCCGTATGTTACGAAGGGCTTTTGCAGTGAGGGTACTCATATCGGTACCGTTCACAAACACCGTGCCAGTATCGTGTGTTTCGAGTTGATTCATCAACCGTAACAACGTCGACTTGCCAGCACCGCTTTCGCCAATTATTCCAAAGATTTCTCCACGGTGCACTTCAAAGCTCACGGAATCGAGAACTGTGAATGCATCATAGGCTTTGGAGACATTTTCAAATCGTATCATTTCTTCACCAACCTTTGACCCGCGTTCATTATAAGCCTTAATGAGAGCGATTGCACGTATTGTGCGGGCATCTGGTTCAAGTTTTAAGATTTAATTTGTGATGCGGTTCGCATGCAATAAAAACCTATCAAAAGCCACTGTTTTAAGGCAAACAAGATAAATATTTCTTATATGTGTGCTAGAATAGGGTAAAGAAAGAGGTGCTTTAAATGAGCGAATTGTATAAAACATTAGCAGTCAATGATTCCAAAATGGAAGACGAAACACGTATTGAAGGAGAATGGAAGATTAAGGTTGCGTCTCCTACCTCAAATCAAGCAGGTGCAAACCCTGAGCAATTTATGGGAATGGCATGGGCGACATGTTTAAATAAAACCGTGCAAGCATTGATGAAAGCGCGAAGCTGGGATAATGAGAGTCGCGTTCGTGTAGAGGTAACACTTCATCCACAACCAGAAACCAAAGGTCTTTACTTTGCAATGCGTGCATTTGTGGCAGTTGAAGGATTAGAAATGGATAAAGTTGAACAACTTGCAGAACAAGCACACCGACGTTGCCCTGTTTCAAAATTAATCCAAGCAAATGAACATGTCTTTGTTGAAGTTGAAGCATACTAATTCATAATAATTTAAGAAAAGCGTACCTTGGTACGCTTTTTGTTTGGTATTATTTGGATAAAACACGATTTTGTCGATGCGTCATGTCCATTGAATTTTTAAATGCGTCTTGTGTTGTATCATATCCTGTAATTTCGTAAGTAGAATCAGTACGGCGTTTCAGTTCATCAATCATCAGCTGTGCGACTTGAGGAACTGTAAGCGTAAGCCCTGTGAGTGATGACAGTGTACCCATGAAATCTTGATGTACCACTATATCATCATAATCCATAGCTTCATAAAAGCCTTGAACTAAAGAACTGCGCTGATCTTGATTCCCATCAACACCGATGTAACATACCAATGCAACACTATCCAAACGTTTGCGCTGGGCAGTCCCACAGAACTTGCGTCCGTTGATACTCATATCAGAATTTCCAGGGCAATAAGCGCCAATTATTTCTCCAGTATCAATTGTTTGGGTAATGGGGGATAGAGCATCGCGGATGAACTGATCCAAATAGCGGTAATTATCATACATATTTGCATTTGACTTCAAGACAAGTGACATATTGAGGACACCTGAGTCCGAGACAATGGAGCGCCCTCCCGAATTGCGAACAATTACGGATGTATCATGGTTATGATAGTAAGCGAGCCCTTTTTCAAATGCTGGAATTTTCGTATCGTCCAAACCCATATTGACACCTTCATGCTGGAAGAGGTGCAAAATAAGCGTGTCTTGATCAACGGTGCGAACCGAATAATCGTCCATTGCCGTTGAATGCATCGCATTTTCGGGTTTCCCCAATTCATTAATGATTAAGCCTTTCATCGTATACCTCCATGTAAATAATCATAGTCCTTAAGATGTGATTGGTAAAGATATTTGTTCATACAGAATTCAAAGAAATTAATACGAATTATGCTATAATGCTCCTATGACAGAGGTGAATGATGATACTACTAGAAAATGATATTTTAAAAGTAACGATTAACCCAATGGGAGCTGAGTTACGATCCGTCTACCATAAAGTTAAAGAACGTGAATACATGTGGCGTGGAGATGCCAAGTACTGGGGACGCGTTTCTCCGGTTTTGTTTCCCATCGTTGGACGCGTAAAAGATGGCTTTTATGTTTATGATGGTCAAAAATATGAGCTTTCCCAGCATGGATTCTTACGTGATCAACAGTTTGAGGTTCTTAGCAATGACGCATCCTCAGTAAGTTTCCAATACGAAAGCAAGGGTTCGAAGTTAGCGGTGTATCCGTTTGAACACGCTGTTGTGATTACATACAGTTTAATTGCAGACGTTGTAAGCATTACATGGCAAGTCTTTAATAAAGATACTAAAACAATGTACTACGGCATTGGAGGCCATCCTGCGTTTGCATTGGATGCTGATGGTGATTATGAATTCCGATTCGATGCCCAAAAAGATGTGAGTGAACTGACCTTAACAAAAGGCCATGTTGATCAAGCAATTCCGATGGAAACACTGAATCCAGTTGCAGTAACTTTTGATGCATTTAAAAATGATGCAATCATCTATACGAATGTTGATGCGGTGGAGCTTGTCAATAAACGAAATGGTGATACGGTTCGTGCCGATTTCCCAGGCTTCAATTTTGTGGGACTTTGGACATCCGTTGTTGACGACGCACTCTCACCATTTATCTGCATCGAACCATGGATCGGTATTACCGATAGAATTGATGCAAGTGGCAAACTAGAGGAAAAATATGCAATTGAAGAATTGGAGGCAAATACGGATAAATCGTATAGCTATTCGTTAAGATTTATATGAGACAAAAATTTATGCAATTTATGCGCGGTCGATACGGAACCGATAAGTTAAATACACACTTATTGTATTTTTCGTTGGTACTTGCGCTACTAAGTATGATTTTCAATATTAATTGGCTTATCTTTGTATGGGTAGGGATTATGGCTTTTGTTTATTATCGAATGTTTTCGAAGCAAACGACCAAACGATTCCAAGAGAATCAGGCATATCTCTATTTATGGCATAAGTGGCGTGCGAAGGTTCGTAAAGTAACACAACGCATCAAAGACTTTCCAAAATACAAATATTTAAAGTGTCCTGAATGTAAAACTGAAATGCGCGTACCCCGAGGTCGTGGAAAAATTGAAGTAAAATGTCCAAAATGTGCAACGAAATTCGATGCAAAATCTTAAACTTACCAAAGTTAGTTAATTATTTCACAATGTAAACGCTTTACACAAAGCGTTTATTTTTTTATGTCAAATTATTAGTCAAATAAGCTTGCAAACATTCGCAAGGAACTTGAAACAACGATATACTAACAATGTGAAAGAAATAACAAGGAGGACTTTATGACAGACAAAAAGACAGTCATTGACAATGAGGTAAACGAACTCGTTGCAAAAGGACAGAAAGCATTAGAAGAATTCTTAAAGCTCGATCAAGAACAAATCGACTACATCGTTGCGAAAGCAAGTGTTGCAGGTGTTGACCAACACGGTTACCTTGCACAAGTGGCTATTGAGGAAACAGGCCGTGGTGTATTTGAAGATAAAGCAACTAAAAATATGTTTGCGTGTGAACACGTTATTAACCACATGCGCCATCTAAAAACCGTCGGCATTATCAGCGACGATGATGTAACAGGTATTACAGAAATTGCCGATCCAGTTGGTGTTATCTGTGGTATTACACCGGTAACAAACCCTACTTCAACAGCAATGTTTAAATCATTAATTTCATTAAAAACCCGTAATCCAATTATCTTTTCATTCCACCCATCAGCACAAAGATGTAGTGTTGAAGCAGCGAAAGTTATTCGTGACGCAGCTGTAGCCGCTGGAGCTCCTAAAGATTGCATTCAATGGATCGAACGTGGATCAAAAGAAAAAACAGACGAACTAATGAATCACGAAGGTGTTGCAACAATCTTAGCAACTGGTGGTAACGCCATGGTTCGTGCAGCTTACTCATGTGGTAAACCGGCATTAGGTGTTGGAGCAGGTAACGTTCCAGCATATATTGAAAAAACAGCGGACATTCCACAAGCTGTAAACGATATTGCACTTTCCAAAGCTTTCGATAATGGTATGATCTGCGCATCAGAACAAGCTGTTATCATCGATACGGAAGTTTATGATGAAGCTGTAGAACGTTTCAAAAAATACGGTGTCTACTTCATTAACAAAGAAGAAAAGAAAAAAGTTGAAAAATTCATGTTTGGCGTCGCATCAACGGATAAGAACTATGCTGATGCAGTCTTAAATCCAAATGTTGTTGGTAAAGATGCAACATGGATTGCGGAACAAGCAGGTATTAAAGTCCCTTCAAATACAGTTATTATTGCTGCTGAATGTGCTCAAGTTGGACCTAAAGAAGTCTTGACACGCGAAAAATTGTCACCAGTTCTTGCAGTTCTTAAATCAAAGAGTACAGACGAAGGAATCGCATTAGCACGTCAAATGGTTGAATTTAACGGAATGGGTCACTCTGCAGCGATTCATACGAAATCAAAAGAAATCTCAGAACAATTTGGAGAAGCGATTCCAGCAATCCGTATTATCTGGAATGCACCATCAACATTTGGTGGTATCGGAAATGTTTATAACGACTTTATCCCTTCATTAACACTTGGATGTGGATCATATGGCCATAACTCTGTTGGTGATAACGTGGGTGCCGTACACCTCTTAAACATCAAAAAAGTAGGGAGACGAAATAATAATATGCAATGGTTCAAAGTTCCTCAAAAAATCTATTTCGAACGTAACTCGATTCGTTACCTTCAAGAAATGCGTGATGTGCAACGTGTCTTCATCGTAACTGACAAATCTATGGTCGATCTTGGATTTGCAAACTTAATTACAGAACAATTAAACCTCCGCGCAAACCGTGTTGATATTCAACTCTTTGCTGATGTTGAACCAGATCCTTCAATCGAAACAGTCCGTAAGGGTGTTGAGATGATGAAATCATTCCAACCTGATACGATTATTGCTTTGGGTGGTGGATCACCAATGGATGCTGCGAAAGGTATGTGGATCTTCTACGAACACCCAGATACAGACTTTAATGACCTTAAACAAAAATTCATCGATATCCGTAAACGTGCCTTTAAATATCCAGACTTAGGACAAAAAGCACAAATGGTATGTATTCCTACAACATCAGGAACAGGTAGTGAAGTAACACCGTTCGCGGTTATTACTGACAAAGTGGCAAACAAAAAATACCCACTTGCAGACTACTCAATGGTGCCAAACGTTGCGATCGTTGACCCAATCTTTACGACAAACCTTCCAGCATCTGTTACTGCAGATACAGGACTTGATGTCTTGACGCATGCTACAGAAGCATTTGTATCAAACTTTGCAAACGATTATACAGATGGACTTTGCATTCAAGCGGTTAAGATGGTATTTGAATACCTCGAACGTTGTGTTCATGATGGTAAAAATGACTTAATTGCCCGTGAAAAAATGCATAATGCATCAACAATGGCTGGTATGGCATTTGCGAACGCATTCTTAGGAATGAACCACTCATTGGCTCACAAAATCGGAGGACGTTTCCACGTACCTCATGGACGTATCAACGCAATCTTGATGCCACATGTAATTCGTTATAACGGAACCCATCCAGAAAAACCATCATTATGGCCAAAATATAATGTCTACCGTGCCCACGAACGTTATGCAGAACTTGCACGAATCTTAGGATTAAAAGCTGATACTGTTGAAGAAGGTGTTGAAAGCTATGCTCAAGCATGCCACGACCTCGCAGTTCGTTGTGGTGTAACAATGAATCTTAAAGCACAAGGTGTTGATGAGAAAGAATTCCTCAAATACGAAAAAGAAATTGCTTACCTTGCTTATGAAGACCAATGTTCACCATGTAACCCACGTCTTCCAATGGTTGAAGATATGCGTGCAATCTTAAAACAAGCATACTACGGCGAATAGTTAATCAAACATAAAACACGATGATTCTGTCATCGTGTTTTTAATTGGTTTGAAACAATTCATATTCATTTTCTGAAAACTGTTGCAACAATCCTTTAACATGCTATAATCACTGTAATAAATATCAAAAAGGAGGATATTATGAAGAAACTAAACCAAGATAACGAAGCAGAATTGAGAGCTTTCTTAGCCGTTGAACCTCACTATAATCTCTTCCTCATCGGTGACTTAGATGCTTTTGGATTTGATGATACGATTCAAACATATTATGGTGATTATAAAGATGGGGAACTTGTTGGAGTGATCTTCCGTTTTCGAGACGATTCAATCCACATCTATGCTACAGAGATTCAAGAGTCACTGATTGTAATGATCGACAAATTATTTAAAGACTTACCCTTTAAACGAATCATGGTTACAAAGCCAACCATGGACTTATTGGGCGACCATATTTTGCCTTATATTCAAGAACCTCGCCCGACAACCATGTCTGTTTATACACCGAATGATTTTGATGTAGATACATATTCAGTTCAAAGGTTGGATGCGACATTCGCAGCACAAATTGCGCATATCGAAACACTGGCATTTGCGAGTGAAGAAAGTCGTGATGTCGATCGTATTCGAACCGGCATTGAATCCGGTGAACGAGTTGTCTACGGGTTTGTGGAAGATGGCAATGTTGTGACAGTGGCAAGCTATGTTGCACAGACAGAATTCAGTGCGATGATTGTTGGTGTCGCAACTTTAGAAGATGCTCGCAAAAAAGGTTATGCTACTCAAGTTGTCAAAAAGTTAAGTGATGACTTGTATGCAGCTGGGAAACAAGGCGTGCTCTTCTACGATAACCCCAATGCCGCTCGAATTTATGAAAAAATGGGATATGCGCCTTTAACACAGTATTTTATGAACGATGTGAAACGTTAGTCTTATATCTATTGCCACTTTCATGTATAATGAAAATAGATGATGTCAGGAGGACAATAGATGGCAACACCACATATTAATGCAGAGCAAGGACAAATCGCAAAAGTAGTACTTATGCCAGGAGATCCATTACGTGCAAAGTTTATTGCAGAAACTTTCTTAAAGGATGTAAAGCAATTTAACGAAGTTCGTAATATGTTTGGATATACAGGAACTTACAATGGGGTAGAAGTATCTGTCATGGGTTCAGGAATGGGACAACCAAGTATTGGTATCTATTCCTATGAACTTTATACACAATTTGGCGTTGAAGCAATCATTCGTATTGGTTCAGCAGGTTCATACAAAGAAGGACTCAATGTTTATGATGTAATCATGGCAGACAGTGCGTACAGTGAGTCTAGTTTTGCGAAAGTCGCTTTTGGTTACGAAGAGGATACTTTGAAACCAAGTGCAAAAGTTAACGAATCATTGCGCGCAAGTGCCGTTAAACTTGGAATTCCAATGCAAGAAGATCGTGTACACTCAAGTGATGTATTCTACCGTGACTCTGGTGAAACATGGCAAGAACTTCGTGATAACCACGGTGTATCATGTGTTGAAATGGAATCATTCGCATTATTTGCAAATGCACAAAAATTAGGAAAACATGCAGCATGTATCCTAACAATTTCAGATTCATTTGTAACATCCGAAGTTACCTCAGCTGAAGAACGACAATTGTCATTTACTAAAATGATGGAAATTGCGTTGGATACAGCATCAACTATTACATTCTAAGAGTAGCGTAAGCCACTCTTTTTTTGTTTCAGTGTTGAGTATTTTATGTACCTCCTATATTATAGAAATACAAGGAGGTACAACCGATGGACTTAACACCTGCAATTATCGCTAGCATAATCTTAATGGTCACAGGTATTTTTCTCGCACTCATCGTGAGTACCTTTACAGTACCTGAACACAGTAAATTTCGTAAAGTACAATATGGAGTCTACATTGTAGCCGGATTGCTTCTTACAAATCTCGGGCTTACAATCCTTTTTTTAGATGTATCGAACCGCCTAAAACTTGCTGATATCATGTTTATGACGGTTGGAATGTTTGTGGTAGGATACAATGTCAGGAGCCTGATGAAAGCTTTTAAAAAGTAACATCGCTGTTGAGTTTAACTCAATTGATTTTTAAAAGGATAATAATGCACATCCATCCAAAACAATTCATCAAAAGTGACAAAAAACACACAATACATTATAATAAATGTATCAATACAGAGATGGTGCGTGCATCATATCTTTAAAATGAATGCACCACTTGTCATAGGAGGGAAACATGACAAAAAATGGGAAATTTGTTTTGAAATCGCTTCTCATGAAGGGATTAGCGATTGTTAGTGTTATCGGTGTTGGACTTTACACTTCACCCTATAGTGTAGTCTTTGCAGAAACAACAAAGAAGGAAAATAGTGTCTTTGGAATGTCTTCGGGTCAATTTACGTCAATACTTTTAGTGGTTATTGGTTTTGGTCTCCTCATGTATTTACTTGATCGATCAGCGCGCCGTAATGATGAAATCGATCGCAGTGAAGAAGAGATTAGCCGCAGCAAACAAGATAAAATGTAAGTTTAAGAAGGATTAAAAAGCTCTTTGGCTCTAGAATGATAAAGCGAAGAGTTTTTTATTAAAAGATATTGCGTTAAAAAGCCACTTAAACGGGGTTATTGCTAACTTCATAAAACAGATGTATTCGTAAATAATATTAAAATTTTGTGAATTGTGCAAAGTTCTTTTGCATTATAGCGTAGATAGATTATAATTAGAGTATCCTTAAGTAGGGTACGAGACGCGAACACAACCCCCCCGTGTTCGCGTTTTTGTGTGCGTATTTTGATTTTGATTACAAATGTAAACTATTTGAAGTCAATCTCTTGCAATTCCCAAAAAACAATGATAGACTACAAATGTAAACGATATAAAACCAAGGAGGATTTACCATGGAAAAAGAATTTAAAGTAACAGGAATGACATGCGGAGGATGTGTCCGACACGTAACACATGCTGTACAAGATATTACGGGAGTTGAAACAGTCGATGTCGATCTTGCATCAGGCATTGCGAAAGTTAAAGCCGATGCGTCTGTTACCGATGCACAAATCATTGCAGCTATAAATGAAAGTGGTTATTCAGCACAATAATCCACCATCTTGGAGGAAAGACTATGAGTACTAAAACATATGAAATAACAGGGATGACGTGTTCTTCATGCCAGCTACACGTTGAAAAAGCAATTTCAAAGGTTGCAGGTGTTGAGGCGGTCGATGTAAACCTGGTAACAAATAAAGCATCAGTGACCATGAGTGATGATGTTTTAGAAGCAGCCATTATCAAAGCTGTCGAAGACAGTGGCTATGGTGTTGCTGAAGAAGTATTAACGAAAAGTGTAGACCTAAAAATTACAGATATGACATGTTCATCATGTGTTGCGAACGTTGAAGGTGCACTGAGTGCGGTTCCGGGAATTGAAAAAGCAACCGTGAATCTACTTATGGAACGTGCTCACATTGAATATGATCCCAATCAAGTAAAGCTTTTCGATATTATTGAAACAATCAAAGGCCAAGGCTATGGTGCGGTTCGCATGGAAGATGTGATTGAAGATGACGACACTCTCATTAAAGCACAACGTAAAGAACGTCGTGGGGTTATTGTTGGGTTAATATTAGGTGCGATTATGCTCTACATAACAATGGGGCAAATGTTCTCAATAAAATTACCACAGCCTGCATTCGTCGATATGATGAAAAATCCATTAAGCTATACCTTATTCCAATGGGCAATCACAATTCCTGTCGTATGGGTTAACCGTGGTTACTTTATTCGTGGATTTAAAACATTAATGAAACGTTCTCCAAATATGGATACCTTGGTAGCCATTGGAACAGGGGCAGCCATTGTCTACAGTTTCTATGGAACCGCTCGTATCTTCATGGGTGATGCAAGTTATGCTCACCATCTATACCTAGAAACAGCCGTTGTTATTTTAGCGCTCATAAGTCTTGGTAAATACTTCGAATCCATGAGTAAAGCAAAAACTTCATCTGCTATCAAAGCGCTTCTAAATTTGAAACCTGCAACAGCGATTCTCTTGCGAGATGGCGTTGAGGTCGAGATTGATAGTGACGAAATTAGTATTGGTGATCACTTAGTCGTGAAACCAGGATCATCGATTCCAATGGATGGAATTGTTGTTGAAGGACACAGTAGTGTCGATGAAGCGATGTTAACTGGTGAAAGTATGCCAGTTGATAAAACTGTTGGTGACAATGTTGTAATGGGAACCATGAATATAAATGGACGAATGATCGTTGAAGCAACTGTAAGTAATGAAGATACCGCACTTGCGAAAATCGTCAAACTTGTAGAGAATGCTCAAAACGAAAAAGCACCGATATCGAAAATGGTCGATAAGGTGTCTGGTATATTTGTGCCAATCGTTATTGGAATCGCAATTATTTCTGGAGTGTTTTGGTATTTCTATTCTGGTGATGTTGAATTAAGTATGACTGTATTTGTAACAGTACTAGTTATCGCATGTCCATGTGCATTAGGATTAGCAACCCCAACCGCAATTATGGTTGGAACGGGTGTTGGTGCACAAAATGGTATCTTCATCAAATCAGCAGAATCATTAGAAGAGGCATCTCATATTCATACAGTTGTCTTTGATAAGACAGGAACATTAACATATGGTGAACCAGTGGTGACAGATATCGTGTCTCATGACCTTGATGATGCAACCTTGATGACCATTGTTGGATCAATCGAACGCATGTCAGAGCATCCTTTAGCACAAGCATTAGTCAAAGGTGCAGAAGACCTCAATGTTGTCTATGATGATATCGAAGGCTTTGAGGCGTTGGTTGGTCGTGGGGTGCAAGGTTTCTATCAAGGGAAACCACTCTATATTGGAAATGAAAAATTAATGCGTGAGCAAGCCAATGATATGTCCGCTTATCAAAATGACGTCAATACATTTGCGAAGTCTGGAAAGACAGCCATGATTGTATCGTTAGATCATCGAGTTGTCGGTGTTGTTGCCGTTGCGGATACGATTAAAGATGAAGCAATTGAAACAGTTGCAGCGTTACAAAAAATGGGACTTGATGTAGTGATGATGACAGGTGACCATAAAGATACGGCAAAAGCAATCGCCGATCAAATTGGTATCTCTCATGTTTTAGCGGAAGTTTTACCCGATGAAAAAGCATCCAACATTAAACGCCTTCAAGAAGGCGGAGAAAAAGTAATGATGGTCGGTGATGGAATCAACGATGCCATTGCACTTGTTCAAAGTGATGTAGGAATTGCTGTTGGAACGGGAACAGATGTTGCGATTGAATCTGCTAAAGTTGTTCTGATGCGTGATAACATCAAGGACGTCGCAAATGCGATTGCTTTAAGTAAAGCGACAATGCGCAATATTAAACAAAACTTGTTCTGGGCATTTGCTTATAACGTTGTAGGGATTCCATTCGCAATGGGACTCTTCAAACTTCTCTTCAACGGACCGTTATTAGATCCAATGATTGCTGGAGCAGCGATGGCATTCTCATCCGTGTCTGTTGTTACAAATGCACTGCGCCTTCGCAAATTCAAAGTGAAGCATTAAGCACATTTCAAAATGCTTTCATTGAAAATTGTGTCATAAAAACGTACAATGGCACTAAGAGGTGTTTGAATGAAACATATAATTTTTGTAAAAGGATTAACAACTGAAGAAGATCGTCAGAAAGTACAATACGAACTCGAAAATACACGTATTGAATTCACAATCAGCACAGCGACAAGTAGTGTCACGGTAAGTGGCTCAAACGATGTCATTCACAGTGCAAAACAAGCAATAATCCAAGCAGGTTATGTTATACAATAGCCTGCTTTTTTTCTGTGATATAATAGATACACGAGGTGATTTCATGGAACCATTTGATTTGGCTATCATTGATAAAGCTGCAGAACGTCTCTTTGAAATCGAGACGTTACTTCAAAAACCGGCATACCGCTTAAATGCAATTACCTATACGGTTTCGTCACAGCATGTGAAAGCCAAGAACATTATTAAGATTTTAAAAGTTGAAGTGGAAACATTAATGCCGCTGTTGGAAGCTGTCGAGACAGAATTTGAACGGTGTCATTATGCGAATGCGCTAACGTATCAATACGATGCAAGCTATCGCATTCTTCAACGGTTTGATGCAACAACAATTAATCATACCAAACGGCAAATTTATAAAGCAGTTTATGGTATTGAAGCGGTATTTGCCCGTCTCTATCGAATCTTGACAATGATCGAACAAGATATTGTCGTCAATCATACCGCTTAGCGGTATTTTTTTGTGATGGAAATGAAACTTTTCGCAATCAATCAAAATATAGGTGACAAATTATAAGACTATTGTGAAAACGAGAACAAGAGATGTTGATATCATTGTTTATCCAGTGTTTATTTGCTATAATAGTCAACGTATATAAGGAGGCAATTATGACAAAAAGAACTGTCACAGATTTGGATGTTGCTGGCAAACGTGTCATTGTACGTGTAGACTTTAACGTTCCGTTAAAAGATGGCGTCATTACAGACGACAACCGTATCAATGGTGCATTACCAACAATCAAATACTTGGTAGAAAATAACGCAAAAGTTATTCTTATGTCACACTTGGGGAAAGTAAACCATAAGGACGCTGAAAAAACAGAAGCTGACAAAGCTAAAAACAACATGGCTCCAGTAGCGACACGCTTACAAGAGTTAATGCCTGAAACAAACGTTACTTTTGTTCCTGTAACACGCGGAATCGAATTAGAAGAAGCTGTTGCAGCAATGAACGATGGTGACATTGTATTAATGCAAAACACACGCTATGAAGCAGGTGAAAGCAAAAATGATGACAATCTTGCAACGTACTGGGCTGGATTGGGTGATCTCTTTGTAACAGATGCATTTGGATCTGTACACCGTGCTCACGCATCAACTGTAGGTATTGCAAATCACTTACCTTCAGCACTTGGATTCCTTGTGGAAAAAGAAGTTAAATTCTTAACAGAAGCAATCTATGCACCAAAACGCCCATTCGTAGCGATTTTAGGTGGAGCTAAAGTTAGCGATAAGATCAATGTTATTGAAAACTTGCTTGATGTTGCAGATAAAGTTATCGTTGGTGGTGGAATGGCTTATACATTCTACAAAGCAATGGGACGCGAAATCGGAACATCACTTGTTGAAATGGATCGTATTGATATTGCGAAAGCAGTTATGGAAAAAGCTGGAGACAAATTGATTCTCCCAGTTGACACAGTCGTTGCCGCTGAATTTGCACCCGATGCAACACCAGTTGTTGTATCAGCAGATGCTATTCCAGCAGATATGATGGGGCTCGATATCGGACCGAAATCAATCGAACTATTCAAAAATGAATTACAAGGCGCTAAAACAGTAGTATGGAATGGACCAATGGGAGTCTTCGAATTCGAAGCATTCGCAAATGGAACATTAGAAGTATGTAAAGCAATTACAGAACTTCCAGAAGTCTTAAGTGTTATCGGTGGTGGTGATTCAGCTGCCGCAGCTATTCAATTAGGATTTAAAGACCAAATTACTCACATCTCAACAGGTGGTGGTGCAAGCTTGGAATTTATGGAAGGAAAAGAATTGCCAGGAATTGCTGCAATTCAGGATAAATAAAAAATGAGAAAACCAATTATCTTCGGAAACTGGAAAATGAACAAAACAAATGCACAAGCACAATCATTCTTTGATGGTGTTGATGCATTCGCAACAGACAAAGCTGACTTTGGTGTTGCAGTACCTTTCACAGCATTACACACATCTGTAAATGCTGCGAAAAACATTCACGTTGCTGCTGAAAACGTACACTGGGCACCAAACGGCGCTTACACTGGTGAAGTTTCAGTTGAAATGTTGAAAGAAATCGGTGTTAAATGGGTTGTTTTAGGACACTCAGAACGTCGTCAATACTTCAACGAAACAGATGAAGAAGTCAATAAAAAAGCTGCAGTTGTTATTGAAGCTGGAATGACACCAATCATCTGTGTTGGAGAAACATTGTTCGAATTTGAAGCTGGTAAAACAGAATCAGTAGTTCGTAAACAAGTTGCTGGTACATTAGCTGGATTAGCTCCAGAAGCTGTATCAAACTTAGTAATCGCTTATGAACCAGTTTGGGCTATTGGTACAGGTAAGAGTGCAACAATTGAAATTGCACAAGATACATGTGCATTAGTTCGTGATGAAGTTCGTAACATCTTCGGTGATGATGTTGCAAGCAAAGTACGTGTACAATACGGTGGATCTGTAAAACCAGATAACATTGCAGAATACATGTCACAAGAAGACATTGATGGTGCTTTAATTGGTGGTGCTTCATTAGAAGTTGACTCATTCAAAGCAATCATTGATGCAATTAAGTAATTAGATAATCAATATAGAGGAGGACATATTAATATGCCATTTATTATCGATATCCACGCACGTGAAATTTTAGACTCACGTGGTAACCCAACAATTGAAGTTGAAGTAGCAACAGATTCAGGTGCTTTCGGACGCGCTATGGTACCATCAGGTGCATCAACAGGTGAACGTGAAGCATTAGAACTTCGTGACGGAGACAAATCACGTTACGACGGAAAAGGTGTTTTAAAAGCAGTTGAAAACGTAAACGAAATTATTGCTGACGCATTAATCGGATTTGACGTTACAGACCAAAACTTACTTGACTTAACAATGATCGAATTAGACGGTACAAAAGACAAGTCAAAACTTGGAGCAAACGCTATCTTAGGTGTATCAATGGCTGCTGCACATGCTGCTGCTGATTTCTATGGAATGCCACTTTACAAATACTTAGGTGGATTCAATGGAAAAGAACTACCAGTTCCAATGATGAACGTTATCAATGGTGGATCACACGCTGACTCATCTGTTGATTTCCAAGAATTCATGATTATGCCAATTAGCGCAAAAAATATCAAAGAAGCAATCCAAATGGGAGCAGAAACATTCCACGCTCTTAAATCAGTTCTTAAAGCTAAAGGTCATGTTACAGCTGTTGGGGACGAAGGTGGATTTGCACCAAACTTAGCATCAAACGAAGAACCATTAGAAGTTATCGTTGAAGCTATCAAAAAAGCTGGATACGTACCAGGAACAGACATTGTCTTAGCAATGGACGTTGCTGCTTCAGAATTCTACGACACAGAAAAAGGTGTTTACGTATTAAGCAAATCAGGTGGAGCAGTCTTAACATCTGATGAAATGATCGATATGTACGAAGGATTTATTGAAAAATACCCAATCGTATCAATCGAAGATGGACTTGGAGAACGTGACTGGGATGGATGGAAACGTCTAACAGACCGTATCGGAGACCGTGTACAAATCGTTGGTGACGACTTATTTGTAACAAACCCATCAATCCTTGCAGAAGGAATCGAAAAAGGAATTGGAAACTCAATTCTTATCAAAGTTAACCAAATTGGTACTTTAACAGAAACATTTGACGCTATGGAAATGGCTAAACGTGCAGGATATACATCAGTAGTTTCACACCGTTCAGGAGAAACAGAAGATGCAACAATCGCTGACATCGCAGTAGCATTCAACGCAGGTCAAATCAAAACAGGATCAATGTCACGTACAGACCGTTTAGCAAAATACAACCAATTAATCCGTATTGAGGAAGAATTGGGAGCAGCTGCTAAATACTCAGGTGCAAAAACATTCTTCAACATCAAAAAATAATTGATGTATCAAAAGGGCATCCGAAAGGATGTCTTTTTTTTGAGTTCAGAAATAAAAATATTGTATTTGAATCATTGCTTTGATGTGAGTATAATAACACTAGTAAACAGGGGGAATGGAATATGAAATTGAAACTCGATAAGAAATATGTTGGTGAACTGCAGGCGACATACGGTACACCAGGTGTTAGCTCAAATGTTGTTTATGCAATTCAACAAAAGGCATTTGCGATAACACCATCACCAAAAATTATTCTCTTAGAGCCATCGGTGGTAATTATTATTAGTTTGAATGCATTTTCACTTAAAGTTGCCAGCGTGGAAACTTATAGACTTGACGGAAATACGACATTAATTGCGAAACGTGGTATCTTGTATTATAAGTTGAAAATCAAAGTGAATGGTAAAAAAGTTTTTAAAGCCAATGTGCTTAAAAATGTAATGGGACTTAATGATATTCAAAAACCGGGTGTTCAAGCACTTCTAAAATACTAAAAACACGTTTATCGTGTTTTTAGTATAACAGTAATGTTAGGTGGGAGTTAAAGCAACATGCTATAATTGAAAAAAAGTTAGGAGCATCGATGAAAAAGAATCTAAGGCGACTTATTATCGCACTAATTATTATAATTTTGATTTTTAGTTTAAATATGATTATGAATAAGAGCATGAATACCGAGTTTAAGGCATTGAGCAGTACGAATCAGGAACTTATTCAAAACTATTTTAAACTTCAACGTAGCGAGGCCGAAGACCCTATTTGGGATGACTTTAACCTAACAGAAAAACCAGTTATCTTCGTCGATAAGTCAGCGTGGTTTAACAATGCCTACGGCTTTAACATGAATGATCTCCAAGGACTGAATCAAGTTGGGACGCAATCAATCACGACTTTAGAGGGAACCCTTCGCCGATTTGCGAGTTTGAATCCGTCAACTTGGTTTCTAAATCTTTCAATCGGAAATTTCCCCTCTTTTGATACACACCATACGGTAGATCGTTATCGCGATGTCTTCTACATTAAGTATACATCCGGTGATATTGCAATTCAAAACTCAGAACCGAATCGTTATCCGACATCATTCTTTATGCATGAATTTACGCATTATACGATTCAACGCAATTGGCCCGATGGATCAAACGGACTTCCTTCATTCGAAGTGCCTCTAAATGCGGAGGGTGTTGCACTTGCCTTTTTACAATATCATATCTATGATGCGATGATTACCGCGCTTAATAGAAACCTAGACAAAGCGGTATTAGAACAGTTAATTATGGATTGGGCAGTAATTCGAGAAGCAAGAGCTCAAAATAATGCGAATTTTGTAGCGAGTGAGAGTTATAAGTTAACACTTGAAGGCGTTGCAACGTATATTGACCGCCACGCCGCGTTGCGAATTGGTCAAAAATATGAATATTTAACGGATGCAGCAGGCAATGAGTCGCATTTTGCAAAAGTAATTGAATTTGTGGATCAAGGTAAAATGGATCCAAGTTTTATTGCGAATGGTGCAATGTATTATCTTGGTTCAGTTCTTGGTGATGTCTTGGATAAAGTCTATCCAGAATGGCAACGCGAGTTAAATACTATGACTATCGATAATCCAATAACACTTTATGACCAATTGCACGCTTACGCACAATCGAGTGAAATGAAAGGAAGGTCGCTTTCAGAGCTAAAGTCCATGTATGATTACGATACGATCCTTGAAATAGCTTACAAGGTAACGCAATAACTTAAATAGGTAAAAAGAACTCGAAAGAGTTCTTTTTTGTTTTAGAGATGCGTAACTGAAGACCGTATGTAAGTCACAATTTCCTGGAAGAAGACCCAATCTTGATAGGATGGGTATCCATTAATACAGAGTGTCTTGCACGTGGTGTGGGTAATACCAGGGATTGTGGTAATTAGAATTTGGTACCTATTCAAGTCGTTCATTAGCTGGTTCTTTGAGAAGGCATCAATAGTCTCGACGACAATCCCATAGGGAAAACTAGAAAGAATATCTTTATAGATTAAGGTAGCTAATTCATAGTCGCGATCAACGCAAATTGCGACATTGACTGTTGTAATTTGCTGGTGTAGCGAGTCTAACAGCCCTGACCAATGCGAAAGAATAATATACAAAATCTCGTGTTTTTGTTCTAACGATAAGGAATCCTCGAAAATTTCATCAAACATCGCATCAACTTGAGTATATATTTTCGCTTCAGTTTTCTTGAGATGTTCTAGGAAGTCAAGGTTTCGATCATAGAGAATAAATGTTGGCGAATAAGTCATTCGAACAATGTTGAAAATATTGATAATCATGTACTCGCGATTTTTGATACTTACTTTGTCGTTGCTTAAAATCACATCAATCAATGTTTCCAAATTTTTTAACAAGCGTGCATCTTCTGCAGATTCAGCAGCTTGTAACGATGCTTGTTCAAGGGAAAATGAGAATCGGTTAATCAACAAAAATTCGAAGCAGAAATTTATGATTTCATCCGAGAGTGGCATGTTAAATGCCATTTGAAATTGAGTTTGAATTGCCTCATTTTCGATGATTTCAAACGCTTGGTAAATTTGCTTTGGATGAATTAACTGACTTAAAGTAATCCGTACAAAAAGCCAAATTTTAAGATGGTTAATGTCTTGGGTTGTGGTGAGTTTTAACTCAACATCACCCATGTTCTTTGTTAGTGTGTTAATTGCGGTAATTTGTAATGGATCGATGAAATCTTCTAAAAAAGAGTATCGTTCTGAAAAATATGCAACAAAGAATAAAGATATCGAACGCTCCGATCCTTGGAGGGTCATGGTTCCCAGATCAATTGCGATATCATGGAATTTTAGTTCCTTATTAAGCGTATGGATGGTTCGGCGTATCGTCGCATCGCTAACAAAGAAAGCCTCAGCAAGGTTCGCAACCGATTGATCGGGTTGAAGGAAAATGGATTCCAAAAGTTGGAACTCGAAACTATAGGTGAGTATTTTTTGATAATAAAACCGTTTGGATGTTTCCGGTTCGTCGTGAAGAGAAATACCGTTTGCATGGGTAATTATAGAACCCGGTGCAATGATTTCATTCAAGCGGTTGATAATGCTTTGTAAGGATCGTAGGGGAATACCGGTTGTATCACTTAAATTACTGAGTGTCGATTCATTATTATCGAGCATATACGTCAGGACGGAATAGGCTCTAAGATCTTTCGTGGATAAAAGTCGTCTCATACATAAACCTCACATTTTCTTAATTACAGTATAACAAAAGTTGCATGTGGCGATGCAATTTTTGATGACGAAGTTTCCTCATTGATTGTTAATATTTTAAAGAAGCACTATCAAATGACGCAAAAAGGAGCATAAATAGTATGAATTCACGAATTACGCAAATGTTATGCGAGATGGTCCGAATTGATTCGGAGTCTGGGGATGAGAGAATCTTTCATAATTACTTAAAGACAACATTTACCAATCTCGGATTGAAATGTATTGAGGATGGATCACTAAAAAAAACAGGATTGGGAGCAAATAACCTCGTCTTTATTTTAGAAGGAGATAAAACGCAAGAGCCACTATTTTTTTCAAGTCACAGTGATACGGTGAAACCTGGAAAAGGAATCGAGCCAGTGATCGTTGATGGCGTGGTGTATTCCAAAGGGGAGACAATCTTAGGTGCGGATGATAAAGCGGGGATTGCAATCATGCTTGAAATTATAGAGCGCCTTAAAGAAGTTGCTACGTTACATCCAACTTTAGAGTTTGTGATTACCCCTGGAGAAGAAATTGGATTGATCGGCGCGCAAGCATTGGATATGTCATCTATTCGTTCGCGTTTTGGGATTGTCCTAGACAGTGCAGGGCCTGTAGGAGCTATGACTCTGGCAAGTCCTACATTGTCAACATATACCCTTGAAATCGAAGGAAAAGCGGCCCATGCGGGTTTAGAACCAGAGCAGGGTATCAGTGCGTTGGAGGTTTTAGCTAAGATTATGGCGAATCTTCCGCATGGACGTATAAACAGTGAAACTACATCTAATTTTGGAACAGTAGAAGGTGGTGTCGCAAGTAATGTTGTTGCAGACGCGGCAGTCTTGACAGGTGAAATTCGTTCAATAAACTTTGACCAATTTGAAGGAATTCGCCAGATTTACCGCAACACTATTGATACAACATCAAAAATATACGGCACGACTGTTCGCTTTGAAGAAGAAATCAAGTGTTATGGTTACCGTTTTGATCAAAATGATGCGGACGTTGAACGAGTGACTCGTGCAATGATGAAAGCAGGAATTACGCCTCGTTATGAAGTTAGTGGTGGTGGAAGTGATGCGAATGTTTTTAATCAAAAAGGAAAGAAAGCAATCAATATTTCAATTGGTTATGAAGAAATTCATACCGTTAACGAATATATTCCAATTGCTGCAATGGAAGAAGCGGTTGATGTCTGCCTTGCATTGATTGAGTCACCCTCAGAGGTTAAGCATGTTTAAAACATTAAATCATTATTTTCAAATAATCGTAGGTGTTGGACTTGTTTCGTTTGCAATTAATCAGTTTCTAGCGCCTCATGATATTGCAGCAGGGGGAGCAAGTGGGATTGCGATTCTTCTCTATCATGTTATGGATTGGGAAATATCACGAACTGTCTTTACGATTAATGTCATTATGTTGATTTCAGCATTTTTACTCTTGGGAACCAAGGTATTTCTCAAATCATTATTTGGAAGTATTTTGCTTCCGTTTATGCTGTATTGGATCCCAGTTCAAATGCTTGTTGAAGATCGCTTTCTTGCGGTCATAAGTGGCAGTGTTATCTTTGCGTGTGGGGTTGCATTGCTCTATCGAAATCAGGCTTCAAGTGGTGGCACAACCATTCCACCACTTATCATGAAAAAATATTTTGGCATTGACAAATCAATAGGTCTTCTTATGAGTGACTTAATAATTGTTGTCGCGTCATTGTTTGTATTTGGAATGGACTCCTTTGTACTGGCGGTTATTTCAATTGTCATCACAATGATGTGTATGAACTATCTGAGCACAGGGTTTAATCAAAAAATATCTATGGAAATTATTAGTGTTTCACATCATCGGGATATTTTGAATACCTTACGGAATCTTAAAACGCGGGGGTTGAGCGTTTTTCCGGTGCATGGTGGGCATATGCTTGAACGTCGACAGATGATTCTAATTGTAATGAAGCGTAGCGAGTATTTGGATTACTACGATTTAATTCATAGTATTGACCCCAAAGCATTCATGATTGTTCAAAATGTCAAAGATGTCCATGGAAATGGATTTACATACACAAGTATTGTATAGGAGAAACTATGAGTTCATTATTATCAATTACCATTATTATGCTAATTTGGACAGTCAGTGATTTTGTATCGAAAAAAACAAAGTCACTTGTCTCTTCATTATTGGTTGCAAGTTTAATTTTCTTAGTTGGGTTTAAAAGTGAATTATTGCCCCCAACTGTTTTACATGATTCGTCGTTACTAGCTTTAGGAACTACGATTTTAGGTTTTATTATCATTCATATTGGAACGATGATTCGTCTCGCAGAATTTAAGCGCCACTGGCGGACGGTCGTCATTGGGGTGAGTGCAACGCTCGGGATTGTGGGGGCACTCGTGTTGGGGGCACCATTGCTGGGGTCTCTAAACTACTCAATTGCCGCTGCAGCAGGTGTCACTGGGGGTACAATATCGGTTATTTTGGCGCAGGATGCAGCCTTAAAGTTTGGGTTAACATCGGTAGCCGTATTGCCAGTATTAATTACAGCGTTCCAAGGTATTATTGGATTTCCTTTAACGTCTCTAATTCTAAAACGAGAGGCACAACGGATTAAACGAGAAGACGATTACCACGCCATCGTCGAAACATCAGATGACAACACGAAAACTATCTTACCAGAATCGCTTCAAACAACTGCAGGAACGCTTTTTATAGTTGGATGTGTCATGTTGATTGCGACAGCGCTTAGCCAACTAACCAATGGGGTTGTTAACGAGTTTGTGATTGCACTGGTACTGGGAGTGGTGTTTTGTGAACTTGGCATCTTGAAACGCAATATTCTTGAAGGAATTGATGCCTATGGCTTAATGATGCTATCGATTATGATTATTATCTTTGGTCCCTTAGGAACTATCTCAGTCCATGATCTTATGGATCTTGCTTTACCACTAGTGCTTTCATTCGTGATTGGGGTCAGTGGGGGGGCTCTCGTAGCACTATTCGTAGGAAAACTATTAGGATACAGTGCTCCAATATCTATTGCAATCGGTTTAACATCACTCTTTGGCTTTCCTGGAACCATGATTCTTAGTCAAGAAGCAGCACGAAGTGTTGGAAGCGATGAATTAGAAATCGAAAAAATACAAGCGGAAATTATGCCGAAGATGATCATAGCTGGATTCTCCACGGTAACAATAACTTCAGTGCTTGTCGTAGGTCTTTTAGTATCGTTCATTCATTAGACGTAATATGGATAATAAATCTGCAACAATGTATTAGATTTTAATCGGAAGCGCATATGAATTTTTAAGATTCGTACGATTATATCTTCGAATAATGAATTTATGGGACACTAAAATTAAGGTCTAGGACAATAATAATCAAGCAGATTCGATGCAAGGTAGTATGTATAAAGAGATTTACACACATCCATAATCCTAAGCGAATGACCTGCAAATCACAGAGAAAGGAAACAAAAATCATGATCATATTGCTATCAATTATTGCAATCCTCAGTATCTATGCCTGGATACAAATTGCATCCAAAATTTTCTCGCGAAATTACCACTTTAAACTGATTGATTTTTTACTGCTCATTGCATACACCTTGATTTTTGTTTATGTTGATTCTCTAGATTTGGTACGTTCAAGTCCGATTCTGATGGCTTTATGTCTTCTCGCTTTGATGCGTATCATGTTTTCGACTTCTTGGATAGATATTTTGACTTCTGTATTTATTGTTGTAATTGTGTTTTTCTTAATTCGAGGATTTTATGCATCACTTTTTGCGATACTCTCTGATGTCACAACACATGATGTTCTAGTAAATACCAGATTAAGGTGGATTGTATTTATTCTAACCTATTTAACGATCGACGGATTAGTCGTTAAGATGCTTTCAACCAGTGAGATAATCAAAAATCTGAAAACATTGTTTCGAAATCGAATGAAAGTTAAGCATATTCTGCGCATTGAAGTTATAATGCTCATCTACATTTTAATAATTAATAATGGACGTTTCTTGGACATTGATGTTCGGTGGTTTAATATTGTGTATCTCACGTCATGTTTTTTCATCTTTGTTATCATGTTTGTGGCTTGGAAGGATGCGGTGCGAAGCGCGTCTCTATTTGAGACAGAGCGGTATACAAAGAAGGTTGAAGATCAGCTGAAGTTACAAATTGAACACTATGAATCCTACAGTCAACTGATGGACGATTTTCGGAGGTTTAAGCATGATTACCGTTCAATTTTGGATAATGTCAATCATCTAATTGCGATGAATGAATTTAGTACTGCACAATCGATTATTGATCAAACAAATGAAACATTCGCAGATGCAGAATCTCATGAGCATTATTCTCAAAGTTATTTGGTAGATGCCATCATTAAAGGTTTTGAGCAACGATGTAACGACGAGAATATTAAGTATCATCTTGATATTCAACTTCCAAATACTTTTATGCTTTCGGAGTTGGATATGTTACGTGTTATCACCAACTTAACCAACAATGCTATCGAAGCATCACTTCGAATCGATAATCCAGAACAAAGGCTTATTACAATTGAAACCAATGTTCATCAAGAGTGCCTCTCGTTGCGTATCATCAACAACTATGACGTTGCCCCACGATATAAGTACGGAAAATACCAAAGTACTAAAGAACAAGCGGACATACACGGTATTGGACTTCAAATTGTTAAGGATATCATTGATTCTGTGGATGGTGTTTTCAATATTCAAGTCGATGAACTTAAGAAAACATTTCAAAGCACAATTATATTGCATTATAAGCACACTGACAAAGACTTAGAACAAGCGGTTTAACGTTGACAGTCTTGGGGTACAGTGTTACCATATCGCTATGAAAACTACCATATAATTCTGGAAATAAGGTCCGGAAGTCTCTACTCATGACCCGTAAAGTCATGTACTATGGCAATAGTTTCAAAAGCGGTTTTTTTTGTACCTTTTGATACTACTGCCTGTTGGCAGTTTTTTTGTATTCAAAAGGAGGAGACTATGAAAACATGGTTGAATACGTATTTTAAGATTGAGGAATCAGGATCTACGATTAAACGAGAGTTTGCTGGTGGTCTTACAGCATTCTTATCAATGTCGTATGTAATCTTTGTAAATCCAATTATTCTTGGAAATGCTGGAATGCCTCAGGACGCTGTCTTTATGGCTACAATATTATCATCTGCAATTGCAATGTTAATTATGGGCCTTTATGCGCGCTTTCCTTTGGGTCTTGCCCCATGTATGTCAATGAATGCGTTCTTTGCATTTAGTGTTGTGTTGGGTATGGGAATGGCATGGGAAGTTGCACTTGCGGCAGTTCTTGTGTCATCAGTATTGTTTATTATGCTCTCATTTTCAGGGATTCGTGCAAAAATCATTAAGGGCATTCCGCTACCAATCAAACAGGCTGGTAACGTTGGATTGGGTTTATTTATTGCCTTTGTAAGTTTTAAAAATGCAGGAATTATTGTCCCTGATGCAAGTATGTTTATAACGTTTGGTGGATTCAACAATCCCAACGTTGTGATTGCTATCGTTGGCGTCTTAACAGCTGCATTTTTCTTAGTTAAAAAGAACCAATATGCTGTGTTCTTTGGCATGATTGGAGCAGCAGTGTGTGGACTCTTGATTCGCCTTGGCTATGATATGGGATGGATTTCAATGGCATCTGAAGTCGCGGCAACATTACCGCAATTACCGGCAGGAAGCCCGATTGTTGTTCCTTTTGGACCTATGCAGTCGATGATCGATAATACATTGTTTGTCGGATTTAAGAATTTAGGAGAACTTTTAAATCCACAAGCCATCGTTGTCGTATTAACATTTTTGTTCTTAGATTTCTTTGGAACTGCTACAACACTATCTGCCGCAGCATCACAGATTCCCGATTTACCTGCTGAAGCATTTGAAAACAACCATCGTATTTATGTTGCCGATGCAGTTGGAACGTTTATCGGTGGTGTACTGGGAACATCAAATCTATCAACCTATATTGAATCGGTTTCGGGAATTATTAATGGTGCCCGTACAGGCTTAATGGCTGTTGTCACGGCATGTTTATTCTTGTTGTCAGTCTTTATTTATCCATTGCTTTCATTAGTAACGGCAGCAGTAACGACACCTGCCATGGTTGTGATTGGAATCTTCATGATGCAAAACATTGTAAATATCGATTGGCATGGGGGTTATGAAGTGATTGTACCTTCATTCATCACAATTGTTATGATGCCATTGACCGGTTCAATTGCATTAGGATTGACGATGGGTTTTGTTTCCTATGAACTTTGCATGATTTTTGCAGGACGTCATAAAGAATTAGGTTGGATTATGCATGGTATTACTATAGTCTCACTTGCATATATGTTTACACTTTAGAAAGAGGAAAAGATATGGAATTGTTGAAGCAACGAATTAGAGAAGCAGGCATTGCGCGGACCGAGGAAATTTTAGATGTGAGTACATTTTTCAATGCTCAAGTTGATGCAACGTTAATGCAGGCCATTGGTCAGGATTTTGCCGATTACTTTGCAAATCATGAATTTGATGCATTTGTTACAGTGGAAAGTTCTGGGATTGCCCCATCAGTTTTTGCAAGTCTTGCCGCGCAAAAGCCACTTGTTATTATTAAGAAATCACAAAAAGTATTGGATGATCCGCGTTACATTCAACAAGAGTCTTTTTCATTTACCAAAGGAAATGCATATCATCTCACAACGCATCTTGATTTTATTCAAGGAAAACGTATCATTCTCATTGACGATTTTCTGGCACAGGGAAGCGTTGTAACAAACGTTGAAACGCTGTTAAATAAAGCGGATGCGACCTTAGTTGCAACGGGAATATGTATCTCTAAAGATTATCAACCTGGATTTAAAAAACTATCGGCAGCGGGTAAAGATGTCTATTGTCAAGTGCATGTGACGGGATTGAACCCAGAGACAAATGCAATCCATATTAAATAGAGAGTTCATTATTATTCTAAAAAAGCGTATAATAACCCTATAAGAGGTGAAACGATGACACGATTATTAGAAGTAGTAGGACGTGGTTCTTTAAAGGCAGAGCCTGATATGATGCGTTTTAATTATGAATTGGTTCAGGATGCTCCATCCTATGGCGAAGCATTTGATAAGTTATCGAAACAATTTGATGCTTTGGTAAAGGTTTTTAAAACAGTAGGGTTTAATGTCTCACTCATTCAGACATCATCCATTAATGTTTCAATCATTCACGAAACGGATGTTCAAAAGAAAAAATTCAGAGGCAATCAAAGTCTTATCTTTGAAGATCGCATTAATCTTGCGAAAATGTCCAAACTTTTGGACGGACTCCGTTCGGAAGATGACTTTAATTTTTCGCTTTCGTATTTCATCAAAGATGCGACTAAGTATACAAACGATGCTTTAATACTTGCGATTAACGATGCGCATGATAAATCAAAAGTTATCACAGAGAGTGCGGGTGTGCGTCTGGGTTCTATTACCAATATTGTTTATGAAAGTGATTCACAAAGTCACCCTTCATTGATGCGTGCTTACGCATATGATACTGGTGGATCCGATATTCATGCAACTAATATCACGATTGAGCAATTCGTTACCATGTCCTGGGAAATTAAATAGCACAAAAAAAGCAAGCGACGCGAATCGCTTGCTTTTCGTTTCTTTAAGCAATGGCAAATTGGCTGTGGTATAAGTCTGCATAAATACCACCTAACGCCAAGAGGGTATCATGATTTCCACTTTCAATAATATTACCCTTGTTCATAACGAGAATCATATCGGCATTTCGAATCGTCGATAAGCGGTGTGCAATCACAAAGCTTGTACGATTCTCCATGAGGGCATTGAGTGCCTTTTGAATTTTTTGTTCCGTTATGGTATCAATATTTGAGGTCGCTTCGTCAAGGATCATGACAGATGGGTTTGCAAGTGCAGCCCGGGCAATTGTCAGAAGTTGTTGTTGCCCTTGAGAAACAATAGCGGCATCACTGGAAATGATGGTGTCATAACCTTGTGGCATTTGCATAATGAAGTCGTGACTTTGTGCAAGTTTCGCTGCTTCAATGATTGCTTCGCGGGAGGCATCTTTGCGTCCATAGGCAATGTTATCAGCAACAGTCCCTTCAAATAACCACGTATCTTGTAACACCATTCCAAACATATTCCGAACGTCAGTTCGTGTCATTGTTTGAGTATCAATGCCATCAAAAGAAATCTCACCACTGTTAATATCGTAGAAACGCATCAACAAGTTTACAAGCGTCGTCTTACCGGCACCAGTAGGTCCCACAATCGCAACAGTTTGTTTTGCTTTCACATCAAACGTAACGTCAGTCATAAGAAGGTGGTCTGGACCATACCCAAATGATACATTTTTAAATGAAATGTCGCCTTTAGGGTGTGTTATTTTTGGCGTTTCATGGTCATGTTCAAGCTCATCCTCTATAGCCGTAATATCATATACACGTTCGAGTGACGCAAGCGCTGCTTGAAATGAGTTAATAATAAATGATGCTTCTGTAATCGGTTCAGATACTTGGGAAACGTATTGGAGATATGCTTGAAGGATACCCACACTAAGTGATCCACGAATTGCAAAATATCCTCCAATAACCGCACTTGCAATGAATGCAAGTTGATTAAGAAAACGTACGGCCGGATAAATCGCATAGTTTAAGAACATTGCTTTTAGATGTGCCTTTTCATGTGTTTCATTTGTCGTGATGACTGCATCCATCGCATGGTCTTGTTTGTTATAAGATTTTAAAATGACATTACCGGTGAAGTATTCTTCGACAAGACTGTTAAAATCCGCTAGAGAACTAAAATTTTCCAAGAAGGATCGTTGACTCTTGATGGAAATGATATACGTAACCAGTCCACTAAAAATAATCAATGCAAAAATCAGTAAGGTTAGTGAACTTGCAATTTGAGTCATCACAATTAAACCAATAACTATATTAAAAAAGGATGATATGAATTGGTTGAATCCAACGACTAAAATTTCAGCAACTCGCTCAATATCAACAGAAACACGACTTAAAATTTCACCAACTTTAACGTCATCGTAGAAACGTAAGGGAAGTGTCGTCATTTTATCAGTGATTACTTTGCGTAAAAAAGTACCGGCATCTTCACTGACTGATGCCATAATTCGTTCTTGAACAAACGAGAATAAAAATGAAAAAGCAGATGCAATAATAAGCCAAATTAAAGGTTGCATGATGACTGCCTCAATATTTTCGATTGAAAGACTTTGAGTGCTGATTAAGTTGGCAACTGCATCAATAGCAAGTCCCATTATCCAAGGGATAATCGTATAGGTAATACTTCCAAGTAGTGCAACGATAAAGACAAGTGTTATTTTGCCTTTCCAATTAAGCAATAATTGGATAAAGAGACGAAACGCATGCTTCATATTTGAAGGTTGTTCTTGTTTCGAAGTAGGTGTTAGTCTTGATTTTTTTCGCTTAAACATGGTCTGTTTCCTCCTGTTCATCAAAGATATGTTGTGATTGTGCAAATTGTCGGTAAACTGGGCTTGTTTGCATGAGAGATGCATGGGTACCGATACCGACAATGTGTCCTTGATCCATGACAATAATTTGGTCGGCATTCATAATCGTACTTACCCGTTGTGCAATAATTAAGTAAGTCGCTTCGGGCATATCTTTTTTTAGAGCTTGACGTAAAATTGCATCTGTTTTGTAATCAAGTGCTGAGAAACTGTCATCGAAAACATACAAGTCAGCATCCTTGTAAAGCGCACGCGCAATGCTGATACGCTGTTTTTGGCCACCTGAGAAGTTCATCCCTCCACGGACAACTTCGGAGTGGTACGAAGCATCTAAAGATTCGATAAAAGGTGCTGCTTGCGCGGTTCGCGCCGCTTGACGCATTGCTTCGTTACTTCCGTTGGGTTTGTGAAATTTAATATTTTCTTGAACAGTACCGCTGAATAAGAACGATTTCTGTGGAATATAGCTAATTGAATCACGTAAATCGTGTTGGGAAAGATCGCGGATATCTGTATCTTGGAACATGACACGCCCATTGGTTGTATCATGGAATCTCATAATGAGTTTCGCAATCGTACTTTTACCAGATCCCGTAGCACCGATAATCGCAGTTGTTTGTCCTTTAGGAATGTAGAAACTAACATCAACCAAAGCATCACCATCTTCACCTTCATAACCAAAGAAGACATGTTCGAAGCGGACAATATCATCACTTGCATGGGAGAGCTTATGGGCGGTCGTAATATCCTGAACACTTGGCTCAATCGCAATCAAGGTATCGACCCGTTGTAAGGCAGCGAGTGCACGTGGAATCATCACAATTACAAGCGCAGCCATAATCAGTGTTAAAATCGTAAGTGTTGTATATTCAATAACTGCAGTGACTTCTCCTAATTGGAGGGTACCACTTGGAACATCGATAAGTCCAAACCATAATATCGCAACCATGGATACACCTAAGAGGGCATACGCAATCGGCGATAAATAGGCAAAGAGGCGGTTGATCTTAATCATATTTTCAGCATGGTCTTCAAATGTCTTATCGGTTCGTTTTTGTTCATACTCTGAGTTATCAAACGCACGAATAATACGCACACCGACAAAGAATTCTCTTAAAACAAGAATCATACGGTCCAAATAATACTGGATTGCATTCATGTACGGAACTGCACGTTTTGTGACAATAATAGCGGCTCCTAAGAATACAAGGATACTCATTAATGCGACAAGTCCTAGGGTTGGTGAAATCATGTAAGACATGATGACACATACGATACCAATTAAGGGTCCAGGAAGAATCATTTGGAATAGCATTACCACTACTTGTTGGATGTTCACAACATCGGATGTGATACGAGAGACAAGGGATGAAGTTCCATAATCTTCAACATCTTTGACCGAGAGGACTTGAACTTTTTTGAAGACTTGTAGGCGTAAGTCTGTTCCAAAGCGGGTTGCAATCACAGATGAGTAGTAACTACATGCTACTGCGGCGATAACGCCGATAATTGCGACGAATAACATTTCCAGTCCTAATGAATAGATGGTGTTGAGGTTATTTGCTAGGATACCATCATCCACTATATGAGCAACAAGATATGGAATATACAATGTCGCGATGAGTTGGATTAAAAGTAAGAATAAAGTCCCTAAAACAAGACTTAGGTTCTGACGTATAAATTGCTTTACTAATTTCATAAATACTCCTTCTGTTTGATAAATTAAAAGGACGTCACAGATGCTTCTTCGTATGGCCTACGAAGCATCGATAACGTCCTTGAGTTGTCCGGCGAGAACTCTTAGGGAATTTGGGTGCCATGCAAAATAAAAGAACGTCTTGAATGCTTCTTCGTGTGGCCTACGAAGCATCAATAACGTCCTTGAGTTATCCGGCGAAAACTCTTAGGGATTTTGCTCACTCGATAATAGCACACCCATAATTTATTGGCAAGAAAAAGCACTGAAGATTTTAAAAATAGTTCGATATTTTGTTTCTTTAAGGGGCGTTTCGCATGCTAATTGAGGAAAATATAAAGCCCTTACACTTTATGTAAAATATGAAAGTTAATATACTTATAAAGAATAATCAATGATACAATATGAAAAGAGGTGAGACTATGTCCAAACAAGATTATACGTCAGTATTTGATATTATCGGTCCGGTTATGACGGGGCCAAGTAGTTCCCATACAGCTGGTGCCGCTCGCATTGGTAAAATTGCGCGAGAAGTTTTTGGAGAGACGCCAGAGTCCGTAAATGTCTATCTATATGAGTCATTTGCGAAAACCTACCGAGGTCACGGCACAGATGTCGCAATCGCGGGTGGAATCTTAGGGATGAATGCAGATGATGAAAAACTGCACGAATCATTATTAATTGCTCAAGCACACGATGTTGCAATACAATTTATCCCCCTTGCAGAGGACGTACACCATCCGAATACCGCCAAACTTGTGATGCGTGCTCGCGATAAAAAAATGACCATTGTTGGTGCATCTATTGGTGGTGGAAGTGTTAAAATCACAAATATTAACGATATTCCAGTTGATATCAATGGTGGTACCCCCACAATTCTAATTTTCCACCAAGATTTACCAGGTCTTATCGCGCGTGTGGCTACAATTTTGTCTGATTTGGAAATTAATATCAGTACGATGAAAGTAGATCGGGATTCCAAAGGGAATAATGCTTATATGGTTATTGAACTTGATCAAGAAGAATTGCATACATCGCTTGATGCAATTCGGGAAATTCCATATATTAAAAGCGTGACATATATTGGGAGGAACATTTAATGTTTGAGTCGATAGAGGCATTGATTCATCAAGCCGAGAAAGTGGGTTCGATTGCGGAAGCTGTAATCCTTGCAGAAATTGAAAATTCAGGAAAAAGTCGTGAAGCCATCACGAGTCTTATGGGAAAACAACTGGATGTAATGCTACGGTCTGTTGCACAAGGGATTCAAGGTGTACAATCCAAAACAGGACTAACTGGAGGAGATGCATTGAAACTTAACACTTACCTTGAATGTCACGAAACGATATGTGGACCAACTGTAGTACGGGCCGTAGCAGGTGCGGTAGCGACGAACGAAGTCAATGCAGCCATGGGGCGTATTTGCGCAACACCGACAGCGGGGAGTGCAGGTGTTGCACCAGGAGTGCTTAATGCCCTTATCGAGCGTTATTCCCTTACCCGTGAACAACAAATAAATTTCTTGTTTGTTGCAGGCGGTTTTGGTTTAGTTGTAGCCAACAATGCGTCGATTGCTGGTGCAACCGGAGGATGCCAAGCAGAGATAGGGAGTGCATCCGCAATGGCGTCGGCAGCCACCGTCGAAATATTAGGAGGCAGCCCTCAGGCGGCGGAACAAGCATTTGCAATGACCATTAAAAACATGCTTGGACTTATTTGTGATCCGGTTGCAGGACTTGTTGAAGTTCCTTGTGTCAAAAGAAATGCACTGGGTGCTGCGCAAGCTCTCGTTTCGGCAGACATGGCTCTTGCAGGTGTGCGAAGTGCCATACCAAGTGATGAGGTTGTCGCCACAATGTATAAAGTTGGAAAAGCCTTACCACGCGAGTTCCGTGAAACGGGTGAAGGTGGTTTGGCCGATACGCCAACGGGTAGACAATTTGAACATCAAATATTTAATAATGATGATACACTTTTATAAGAAATTCATACAATACTTACTTTGCACATAAAAATGTGCAAAGTTTCTTTTTTTTATACAAACAACGTTCATTTTCTGAGCATGAAGATAATTTGGAGACATCACACTTCATAAATACAATTAACAATATTGTGAAATCTTAACATTTGAGATACTATACTTACATAGAGGTGGGGCCTATGATAACGATATTCTTATGTGATGATGATGCGTCAATACGTACACATTATCAAGAACTCCTGCAAGAAATTGCATCCAAACATCAACTTTATATTTCGATAACGACTTTTGATTCTGCGGAAGAACTCTTTTTTATGCTTGAAGATATTAAAATTTTACCGGATATTGTTTACCTTGATATTCAAATGGGTGCGATGAATGGTTTAGAAGCAGCTGCGAAATTACGTGAAATGGGTGTACAAGCAGAAATTATTTTCTTATCAAATTTGAAAGAATATGTTTTCGATTCGTTTGATGTCATGCCCGCAAATTACTTACTCAAGTATGCAACCACAAATGATCGCTTCGAAGCTGTATTTCTAAAAACAATCGAGAATCTCACCATCACCCGCGAGCAACTTTTCCGTTATGACATTAAAGGGTTGTCGCACACGTTGATTATTTCAGACATCATGTATCTAGAGGTTAAGAAACGGATCATCATAATCAAAACACGGCAAGGTCAGCATATTGAATTTTACAGTACAATAACAGATGTCGAACAACAAATTCAAGGCAGTCCACTGGTTCGTGTCCAACGCTCGTTTATCGTGAATATGACGTACATTAAAACCTTTGGAAAAAGTGAAATCGAACTTCTCGATGGCAGTTTAGTTCCCGTGGGTCGAACATACCAAAATGTTCTTGAAAATAGATTTGTAGAATTTATTAATCGTTAGGAGGAAGCAAAATGATCAGTATTTTCTTACCTCTTCTTTTGTTTAGTGGTTACTTGTGGATCAAGAATCTGTCCAAAGTATTCGAAAAGCGCTTTGATACACAATATCTGGAGTATTTACTCATTATCGTATATGCCCTAGATTTTTTCTTTGTGGACCAACTGGGTGCTGTGCGTATGAGCACATTTTACTTGCTCATTTATTTACTAATTATGACTTATGCAGTATTTACCATTTCGCATCGAAATCTACTCACCATATCCCTCTTCCCAATTTTGTTTATTTATACTGTTAGAGGGTGCCTTGCTGCAATCATTGCGTTTCTTTTCCAGACAACAACCCATGAAATTCTAACTACGACATCGTGGCGTTGGGCAATTCTAGTCGTGACATATCTTATCTTCAATACCTTTGTATGGATAGGCATGAACAGTGAAAGTATTGTCCAAAAACAAATTAAACTCTTCCGAAATACCATGAAGACGAAGCATGTCTTACGAGTTGAAGTTATTATGCTCTTTTATTTGATGATTATTAATGACGGACGGTTCTTAACAAATAACGTTCTATGGTTCAATACACTTTATTTATCATCATCTCTTTTTATTTTAGTGATTTTGTGTGTGTCGTGGACAGATGCTTTACGCGGTGCAGAGTTACTTGAAAATGCACGCTATACGCATAAAATTGAGAATCAACTTAAGATGCAGATTGAACACTACGAAACATACCGAGAATTAATGATTGAATATCAGAAATTTAAACATGACTACAGATCGACCTTACGGACGATAAATACGCTTATTAACTCAAATCAGATTCAAAGTGCCCAAAATCTCATTGATCAAACCAATAATTCATTTAAGGACACGGTCGCGTTGGATCCGTATTCACAAAGTCATTTGTTAGATGCAATTATCCGGGATGTGAAAAAGAGATGTACCGAAAATGAAATTCGCTATGATTTGGATTTACACTTACCAGAGTTGTTTCGCTTGTCTGAATTGGATATGCTACGTGTCATCACCAATCTCGTAAATAATGCGATTGAAGCATCACTTCGTATCGAAAATCCAGAGGACCGCTATATCGCCGTTTCAAATCATGTAAATAAAAACTGGCTCTCATTAACAATTACGAATAATTACAGTGTGGCACCAATTGAGAAGTATGGTGTCTATCAAAGCACTAAAGAAAATGCTGATATCCATGGTATTGGTTTACAAATTGTTCGTGAAATCATTGAAAATGCCCACGGTATTCTCAAAATTGAAGTCAATGAAGTTCAAAAGCAATTTATTGTCACAATTCTTGTTCAATACGAATAACCTCAGTCATGAGGTTCTTTTTATTTATCAATGCAGTTGGGAACGTTTTTGTTGCGTTCTACGCCTTTTTGGGGTTTGGTGATGGCTTATGATATAGTATTTATATATGAGGGGGATATATAAGTATGAAGAAAAAGAAATTAGTTGGATTATTAGTCAGCGTGGCTTTAATCCTACCAACATTTTCGATTCGTGCCGATGAAACAATCGTAAGCACACAAGAAAATAACGAAACAGTGACGGACGGTACTACAACTGACCTACAGCAAGAAGTAGTCCAGCCAGAGACAGCAATCAGTGAAGTAGCAGAAGTACAGGAAGAACCAACAACCGATGTGGTAACCGAAAAGGAAGCCAACGAAGAAGTAGTGCTTGAATCTGATCATAAATTAGAAGTTGAAATTCAACAGCCTGCGCCGCAAGTTGCGGCAATGGGTACCGATAATGAAACAACCTTAATCCAAGAACTTGCAAACGCTCAAGGAGATGTGGTTCTTGAAATTGTTGGTGGGAGTGTTATTAATTTAACAAAACCACTTGTTATCGACACATCAAAAATTACAAGTCTGAGCATTCAATCAACCAATGACAGTCCTGTCATCTTGAATCATGCGAATGCACAACGCCATTTTACAACATCTGGAACAGGTGTCTTAGACCTATCATTTTCAAACGTAGTTTTAAGTACCGATGGTGACTATGGCTTAACAATGGGTGGTATCGCATTCTCAAGTAACTTACAAGGGAATAAAATTTCCGGATTAACCGCGATGAATAACCCGCAAGTAGCGACAGGGTGGAATTCAGGATTCCTTGTCTTTACGGGAAATGGCGGAAGTCTCGATATTACCAATACAACATTCATCAATAATGGCATCGAATCTCGAAACGCCGTCTCGTCGGCATTGATTCTTATTGATACGAAGAATACAGATGTAAACTTTGACAACATTGTATTTACGAACAATAAAAAAGCAAATCAAAGTGGTGGGATGATTAGTGTTTATGCACAAAATGGTGCAATCACAATGAATAATATCACGATGAACGAAAACGAAGCAGCAAGTAATAGTGCTGGTGTATTCTATACAGGAAGTGGTACATCAACACTTTCAATTACAAACAGCCATTTTAAAGGCAATCGAAACACTGAAGGAATGGGCGGTGCCATTAATCTTCGACTCAAAGATGCATCGGCAACAACTTTATCGAATACACATATTGAAAATAACTTTGCCGATCGTGGTGGGTCAGGGATTAATGCAGTCCTCGAAACAACAAACGGCTTAACACTCGATACCGTTACAGTTGATGGGAATACTGCATCAAGACATCTTTATAATCCAGAAACTGGAGAACAATCCGGAACATCAAGTAGCGGTGGTGGAATTTATGTTGAGCAGCTTCGCGACCTAGGCTATGTTACAATTACAAATTCTACAATTTCAAATAACATTGCGACGTCGGGTGGTGGATTCTATATTTATACGGATTTTAGTGGAAATACGAATGTCTTAATCGAGAATTCCACGATTACAGGTAATATCGCAGACTACCACGCAGGGGCGCTTAATTTTAATACCTACAGTAATACAGAAACGGTAGGTTCAATTCAAATTAATGATACAGAAATCACCCACAATACGGTAACTGGAAATGATGCAGGACCGGGTTTTAACGAAGGTGGTTATGGTGGTGCAATTTACTATGGTAATTTTGAAGATAGTCCTCGTGCATTAAAACTCAACGGCGTTACCTTCACTGATAATAAATCAGAATATCCAGTGGAATGGTCCTTGAGCCAACGCAGTGATGATACACTAAGTAGCATCCATCACGACAGCATTCTCAATACAACATACTCAGCATCACAAAATGCTTTTATGGCAGCATACGACAATGCTTATAACGGGGATGACATTCACGTCGATTATTCCGCTATCGTATATTTTGATCCCAATCCAGACATGATTCCGGGACTTGAGACTTTGGAGTATAATCCAGACCTGAATTACGCGTTTACGATTCTTGGCCAAAACATCCAAGAGCCACTAACACCAGTGATTCCAGGATATCGCTTTGTTGGTTGGTTTGATGAAGCGGGAATACAATGGGATTTCGCGACCCGTCAAGTTCAAGAAGTGCATCAGTATCTCCATGCTCAATGGGAGAAGATAGAAACCTACACAGTAATCTTTGACCTAAATGGCGGGACAGGTATTCAACCAGATGTTCAAACCCTAGAGAGTGGTTCAAGAGTCGAGGAGCCAGTCACGCCAACGCGCCCTGGATATACTTTCCAAGGATGGAGTTTGAGTAAATCAGATATTTCCACACTTTGGAACTTTACAACTGATACAATCGCACAAGAAAACATTGTACTTTATGCACAGTGGGCCGAAATTATTGTGCCTGTTGAAACAGCTACAGTGACGTTCGACTTGAATGGTGGTGTTGGGTCTTTTGATTTAACACAAGTATTACAGCTTGGTTCGAAAGTGTCGAAAGTCATGAATCCAACACGAGATGGATTTGAATTCATGGGATGGACCTTACAGAAGCCAACACGGATTCTTAACTATTGGAACTTTGATACAGATCTTGTGAATGGAGATATTGTACTTGTTGCACAATGGAAAGCAATAACAGAAGAACCAGAAGTTCCAAGTGAACCCGAAATTCCAAGCGTACCAGAAACTCCAAAAGCACCTGAGAGCAGTAATACATTACCTCAAACGGGTGTTAATGCTTCATCAGTAATCATTTATGGAACTGGAATCGTAATGCTCGGACTGGCGATGGTAATGTTCTCGAAACGTCGTCAAGCAAAACAATAGATAAAAAAAGAAAGTCACGCTGTGACTTTCTTTTCTTTTATCAAATCTCAACCGCACCACTATTCATTTTTAAAAATTCTATCTCATAAGCAGTTTTAAAGTCAAACATTTTGCGAGGCATTGAGTTGATTTTAAAGGCAATGTCATCAAGATATTG
>NZ_WTSY02000007.1 GCF_009828775.2 Erysipelothrix aquatica
AGAATTTTACTAATATCAAACACAATGATACACTTAGAAATAAAAAAACCATCATCATATTTCTATGACGATGGTACTGACTCTAAATATGTCGGACTATCTCACCAACACTAGATTATAAAGAGCCTTTTTTTATGTTTGAGAAATTAAGCCTACAACTGGGAAATGATCCGAATTATAACGTCCTTGTTCATTCACTGCGACAACAATATCACTGGCATGAATTGTCCACGAATCGTCCAAGAAAATGTAATCAATTCGTTCCATATCCATGACATCCTTTTGAGTATCAAAATCATTAAACGTTCCAAACTTCGAATCTTTCGCAACACTCTGGTACTTTGCTTCTAAAAGTTGAATCGGGGCTGCATCAGGCGTCAAGTTAAAATCACCAGTGATAATTACAGGTAAATTTTTGTCCATCAATGTCATTAAAACATATATTTGTTTTGCTTGTGCATCCGTTACAATATGGTCAATGTGACATGACGCAAATTGAAATACAATATCTGAATTCTTAATTCGAAATGTCCCAATAGTCGCGACACGATTACAAGCTGAATTCTCAAATTTACTTGGCACATCTGGTGTATCAGACAACCAATACGTTTTGTCCTCAAGGCATTCCAATGTCTGTTCATGAAAAAGAATGGGAGATGCTTCACCTAAACCATCAACCTCACGGGCCTGTCCAACAAGCCGATATCCTGGAATCTGCGCTAAATCATGGTATTGCTTTGGGGTTACTTCTTGTAAACCAATGACATCATAAGCATCATTTTGCAAGGTTTCCATCAAGTACTGTGATCGATATTTCCAAGAATCAACACCATCATCGGCTAATAAACGAATATTATATGTTCCAACTTTCAACATTATAGTCTCCTAACGCCCCTTGCGTTCTTTAATTACATATTTATAGTCTGGCATTTGTTTTTCAATTATCGCATAGAAAGCTGCACTATGATTAAACTCTAAAATATGTGCACATTCATGCAACACGACATACTCAATGAAACGGTGATTTTCATGAAATAGGTACGTGTTAAAGGCTAACTCGCCACCACGGTTGCAGCGACCATGGATTCGCTTGTATTTTCTGATTTTATACTGTGGTACTTGGATTCCCAGCGCCAAAGCATAGTGGGTCACCAAAGCGTCAAGCTGCTTCTCCAACAAATCTTTAAAGTGAAGAATCACCATACGTTCTAACCGATCCACACTCCATGATGTCGGATACCTTAATATTAACGTATCTTCCTCCAGTTGAATTTCAAATTTAGCACTGGCATGATACGTGATTGGGTATGTCATACCAAATACCTTTAATGACGGTTGTTCCCACGTGAATCCTGCAGGTTCATATGCATCTAGATGTTTCATAATCCATTGTTCTTTTTCTTTCACGAATGATTCAATCAATGGTTTTGGAGTTTGATGTGGTGCCCGTACAAATACTGCCCCATCTCTAACATGTAACGCGAGTGTTTTCCTATTTGAGTATACAATTTCTATTTTCATAGACTTATCATATCATGTTCATTATGAATTATTAACGAAATTAATAAGTCCAACTTTTTCATTGCATAAACGTGGTATAATACGTTAGGTGATAAAAATGAAAAATTCAGAGATATTTTACTTTGACGTAGATGGGACGCTCTTAGACAACAAGAGTCATACAATTCCCGAATCTACAATTGAAGCTTTAAAGCAATTAAAAGCCGCTGGTTACAAAATAGCTTTATGTACAGGACGTAGCCTTTCTGGCGCATATGAGGTTGGTGTCGTTGATATGATGCATTGGGATGGATTTGTTCTCGCAAATGGTTCACAAATCTTAGATGCTTCTTTAAATACCATTAAAGAAACACCGCTTCCTGTAGCATGGCTTCATGACTTACTTAAAGTCCATGATGGTCCATTTTTAATGGAAGGTGATTCCCTCTTTTTAAGTAGTGAACCCAATCAACGTCTTGTTGATTCATTTGCACATTTTCACATTGATACTTACTACCCTGTACAAGCGTACAATGATGAAAAAATCTTCAATTTAATGTCGTATGCTTTTGATACAATTCCTGAAGCAATGCGCGAGGAATTGTTCAAAGATACAATAACCGTTCTTGATCAACTTGGAAATACAGAAATTATGAGCATTGAATCCGGAAAACATAATGGAATTCAATATCTAAATAAACATTTAAAGACTACACGTTATACAATGTTTGGTGATGGCGAAAATGATATGGATGCGCTCGCAGGTGCAACCTATTCTGTTGCTATGGGAAACGCAGTTGCTCACGTCCAAGAAAAAGCAAAATATGTGACCAAACCGGTAAATGAAGATGGAATCTACCATGCACTTAAAGCGCATGATGTCATTTAGGAGATACTATGAGTAAGAAAAAAAATGGATTAAGTGAACTAGAAGAATTATACCAATTTGGTATTATCAAAGATAAGAGACGCCGATTGATTTTAGTGATTCCCAACAAACAAGAAGGCTATCACCTTCAAGCGGGAGATATGACTAAAGTCCGTTTGCTTGATGGACAATATATTTGGGCGGCTTTACTCTTTGTTTTAGGGATTGGACTTTTAAAACTTCCGTTAATTGCCGTGACTGTATTTGCGGTTGCCGTAATTGTTGGATTTGAAGTGTTCAAACGTTTTGTCTTCCTTAAAGATAAGCAAATCATCAAAATTTCAGATACTGATTATGCTAAACTTGAATCTGAAGAAGCACTCCGTGCACTCAAGTCAGATCGCTTTATGGATTTCATCTTACCTATTTTCGTTGCTCTTGTCCTAATATCAAGACAATTCGAAATCGGGGGCTACCAAGGTATTGAAGCTACTGTCTTTAGTTTCCTCATCGCATTATCAGCAGGATTCTTTGCTTACAACTTCTTTAACTGGTTGAAGATTCTCAAAAAACTTAAAGCATTCAAAAAGAAATAAGCATAAAGCACATCGAGAGATGTGCTTTTTTAATAAAAAGCGATATCGAGCAGGATATCGCTTTTCGTCGTTCAGCGCAATCAGAAAGTGAGGACTGATTACTGGTTTATTCTACAGTTACTGATTTTGCAAGATTTCGAGGTTTATCGACATCAAGACCTTTCAGGTCACTGATCATATAAGCAATGACTTGCAATGGGATAATTGCCACAAATGGTGCGACCATCGCCGGAACATTCGGAATGATAACAATTGAGTCCTCCGGATCCAAGCGATACGCCTCCTTTTCTGTAATAACACAGAGAATTTGACCATCGCGCGCCTTTATCTCTTGAATGTTACTGATTGTTTTTTCGATTAAATGCGATTGCGTTGCAACTGCAACCGTTAATATTTGGTCATCTATAAGAGCAAGGCTGCCGTGTTTGAGTTCACCCGCTGCATAAGCCTCACTATGAATATATGTAATCTCTTTAAGTTTCAAAGACCCTTCGACGGCTAAGGCACTATCCAAACCTCTCCCCACATAAAAGGCACTATTTAGGTTAATATACGGTTGGACGATTACCTCAATATCGTTTCTATGTTGAATCATTGTGTTCATCGCATCTAACATTGTATTCACATCTGTCATGTTGATTGATGTTTGGGATAACTTGTGTGCGAGTAAATAGAAACATGTTATCTGACTCATATATGCTTTGGTACTCGCGACTGAACGTTCAATGCCAGCCTTTGTGAGTATCAATGCATCGACATCACGCGCAATTGATGAACCATCTACATTAACGATTCCCAGTGTTCTAATATTTTTAGATTTAGCCAAAGCTAAACATGCTAGTGTATCTGCAGTTTCTCCAGATTGACTTACAACGATTACTAAGTCTTGGGGATTTAGAATTGGATTGCGATAACGAAATTCACTTGCAACGTCAACATTTACTGATTTGCGCGCAAGCGTCTCAATCCAGTGCTTACCAACTAACCCTGCATGCATTGCAGTACCACAAGCAACAATATGAATCGTTTCAATGTTATCAAAAAATAGGTCATCAATTCCATCTGCTTCAAACGTTACAAATCCATCTTGAATACGATTTTGTAGGGACCGCCTTACAACCCTTGGCTGTTCAATAATTTCTTTCATCATAAAGAATTTCTCGCCTTGCAGGCCGACTTCATCAATATTCCATGATGCATGTTGTACATCAAATTGCTTCTCTTCACCACTGTCAACATCAAAAATTTCGAGCTTATTTGATGATACCATCGCAATGCTCGATTCATCCAATAAAACAAAATCTCGAGTATAGTCCAAAATTGGTGTCATATCAGATGCAATGAAATGCTCTTGATTGCCAATCCCAATAAGGAGTGGACTCCCCTTTCGAATTGCATAGATTGTGTTCGGTACATCTTTAAACATCACTGCAATTGCATATGAACCCTCGATACGTTTAAGAAACGCTTGAATCGTCTGTAATGGATGTTTGATCGTCGCATACATACTATCTAAAAGTTTAGCTGCCACTTCGGTATCTGTTTCAGATTCAAAATGGTACCCTTCGTTTACTAATTCTTGCTTTAATGATTGGTAGTTTTCAATTATTCCGTTATGAACCAATGTCACCAATTTACCACGGTGGGGATGCGCATTGTGCTGCGTTGGTTTTCCATGAGTTGCCCATCGCGTATGTGCAATTCCTACGCAAGGTTGAAGCAATTGAACCGATCGACTGGGTTCAACAATGTTTGCTACACGTCCCAGTACTTTGACCGTGCTAAAATCTGTATCCGTTGCAACAGCAAGTCCTACAGAATCGTAACCACGATACTCCAAATGAGACAAGCCCGCAATTAAAACATCGACTGCATTTCGTGCGCCGACATATCCTACAATTCCACACATAAAAAAATCTCCTTCGATTATGATTATATTTAAGTTTTAATATCGTTGATCGTATTATTATGATTGAATCAACATTGTAATGGTTAATAAGGGTTTTGTGTCTTTGTCCTTATCTAACGGTCCATTAACCGAAGAGGCATCCGCCGATATTCGATACTCCTCTTTCCTCGTCACTCTACTTTGAGCCGGGCGCTATAATTATCGTCTTTTTTATCTCCTTTCATTAGGGTAAAAGAATATCACATGCACTATCAAAGCACAATAAATTGGTATAAGTTTTCAATATTTTTCAAAATTATGTCCCTATTTAGTGGCGCATCGCTACGGCATTTTTATTTTTCATTGACTGAATGTATCGTTTTAAATATTTTTTTCAAAAAAAAAGACCGACTTGTGTCGGTCTTTCGATGTTCTTAATTTAGTAATTCAGCTGCATTGACTATGGATAAAACAAACGCACCATCTTCAACATCAACGACTATGGTTGCGTGTGGCGCAACATCTTGTTCAATTAGCAAATACGCGATACGTGTTTCGATTTCACGTTGAATAAAACGTTTCATTGGTCGCGCACCGTAAGTTACATCACTTCCCTGCTCAACGATTGCATTGATAGCTTCCGAAGTTACATCTAAGTTAATATCACGACGTTGAATTCGAAGTGCTAACTCGTGAACAAACTTAATTGCAATGTCACGTAAGACCACGTCATTTAATGCATTAAAGACAATAATCTCATCAATACGGTTGATGAACTCTGGTTTGAAGTGACTTTGAACTGCTTGCATATAATTGTTGTTGCGGATTGATGTATCCTTTTCAAATGCAAACTGACTTCCTAAGTTTGAGGTCATAATAATAATTGTGTTTTTAAAATCCACTGTAACACCTTTACTATCTGTGATTCGACCATCATCAAGAATCTGTAATAAGACATTAAATACGTCTGGATGAGCCTTTTCAATTTCATCCAATAGCACGATTGAGTAAGGATGACGACGGACTTGTTCCGTTAATTGTCCCCCTTGCTCATAGCCAACATATCCTGGAGGCGCACCAATTAAACGTGCCACACTGTGTTTTTCCATGTACTCACTCATGTCAATCCGTATGATTTGGTTTCGATCATCAAACAACTGTTCAGCAAGGACACGGGCAACTTCAGTTTTACCAACACCTGTTGGTCCCAAGAACATAAAGGATCCTAACGGACGGTTCTCATCTTGTATTTGTGCTTTCGATCGTAGTATCGCATCCGTTACGATTTGTAATGCATCATCTTGACCCTTAACAGATTTTTGAAGCTCAGCTTTGAGATTCAAGAGTTTTTCTCGTTCTGATGCTACAAGTTTGGTAATGTTGATACCTGTCCATTTCGAAATAATTTCAGCAATTAATTCCTCAGTAACGACCTCTTGGATCATACCACCTTCTTTTTCAAGCTCACTGTCCGTTTGGATTTGTTTCTCCAATGCAGGAATCGTTTCATATTGAAGGCGCGCAGCATCTTCATACCGTGCTTCATTTTGAGCACGCTCGTAATCTAATTTTGCTTTCTCGAGTTCTTCTTTAGCATCTTTTATACCATCGACAGCTTGCTTTTCTTTTTCCCATTGTGCAAATAAAATATCATGTTCTTCTTTTAGATTACTGAGCTCTTCCACTATTTCATCTAAGCGATCAAGTGCCCGATCATCCGTTTCATCTTTCAATGAAATCTCTTCAATTTCAAGTTGACGGATACGGCGTGTTAACTCATCCAACGCTTCAGGCATTGATTCCATCTCAACTCGAATCGAAGCACTCGCTTCATCAATCAAGTCAATCGCTTTGTCTGGCAAGAATCTGTCAGTAATGTATCGATCTGATAATTTCGCTGCGGCAACGATCGCTTCGTCCAATATGGTAACACCATGGTGAGATTCAAAACGATCTTTAAGTCCACGTAGGATGGAAATGGTGTCGTCTACAGTTGGCTCTAAAACTGTAACACGTTGGAAACGACGCTCTAATGCTGCATCTTTTTCAATGTTTTGACGGTATTCATTAAAGGTGGTTGCTCCAATCAAATGAAGTTCACCACGTGCAAGCATTGGTTTTAGTAAGTTTGCCGCATCCATGGATCCTTCTGTCTTACCTGCACCAACAAGATTATGTATCTCATCAATAAAGAGGATGATATTTCCATCTGCTTTTTCAACTTCTTCAAGTACCGCTTTGAGTCGCTCTTCAAACTCACCACGATATTTAGCACCAGCAATTAGAGATCCCATATCCAGTTCGATAAGCTGTTTGTTTTTCAAACTGTACGGAACATCACCACGCATAATACGCCATGCTAAACCCTCCGCAATCGCTGTTTTACCAACCCCAGGTTCACCGATTAAAATTGGATTATTCTTTGTTTTTCGACTCAAAATTTGGATGACGCGACGAATTTCATCATCGCGACCAATGATTGGATCGACTTTACCGTCACGAACATCTTTAACGAGATCGCGACCATATTTTAATAGTGCATCGATGTTATTTTCTGCTTGCGGTGAATCAATAGTTCGTCCACCACGATGCTCAAGCATCACTTTCTCAACTTCATTGTAAGGCAGTAAGTTTTTATAGACTGATTCTAACTCGACAATGGCTAAGAAAATTGCATACAAGGATACATAAACATCGCCTTGTTTCTTTGACCATTCCGTAGCTTTCATCATCATCTGTCCAAATTCATTACTTGCACCAAGCTGAGCTCCTTGAACCTTTGGCAAACGCGATAATGCCTCTTCAGTTATATTTGATAACGCAGCTTTCTCGACATTGCTTTCCATAAGAATAATGTCGAGGTCATTGGTGTTTAAGATTGCTTTCATCACATGAAGTGGTGTCAGCGAACTATGACCCATTGCGGTTGCGTAGTTTACAGCCTCCATAATGGCTTGTTGAGATTTTTCAGTTAAGTTATCGTTGTTCATTGCTTTACCTCCTTTGTGTTTTAGCAATTAAACTCTATGAGTGCTAATTGATAGTTTAAAGAAAAGTGATTTGCATCACTTGAACGCGTTTTTAAAACGGTCAAAGACGCTCTCACCTTTTTCTTCTCTTAGTGTTTCATAAGTTTCACGTTCTTGACGTGAAAGTTTTGTTGGGACTTCCAATTTAACTTCTACGAATTGGTCTCCCATACGTGAGGAACGTAAATCTTTAATTCCCTTATCACGCATTCTAAATTTCGTATTTGGTTGGGTACCAGCAGGAATTGTAAGCGTCACATCCCCATGAACTGTTGGAACATCAATTTCAGTTCCCAAGGCAGCATCAACTACTGAAAGTGGGATTTGAATGTGGATGTTGTTTCCATCACGTTTGAAGTGTTTATGCGGTTTTACACCAATCTCTACGAAGAGATCACCATTCGGACCACCATTTAAACCACGTTCTCCTTTACCAGAGACGCGAAGTTGTTGGCCTGATGCAATACCCGCAGGAATTTTAATATCAACGTTTACACGTTTGCTATTGAATCCTTTACCACCACATTCTTTACAGAATTTCGTGATTGTTTTACCCGTTCCACCACAATCTGGACATGTTGTCGCAGTTTGGAATGTACCAAACGGTGTTCGTTGTTGTGTTACAGTTTGACCAGTTCCACTACAACGGGAACATGTTTTAATATCTTCTTTTGAATGGGCGCCTGTTCCGTGACATACATGACATTGTTCATCAACATTTAAAGTAACTGTTTTCTCTACTCCAAAAACAGATTCCATAAAGTCAATGTTCATACTCATGAAGCGATCTTGACCTTTTTGTGGTGCATTTGGATCGGCACGGCGTGTACCGCCGCCACCGAATCCGCCACCAAAGAAGGAACTAAAGATATCGCCAAAGTCATCGAAGCCTGCAGCACCACCGCCACCATATCCAGCGTTTTGATCAAATGCAGCATGACCGAATTGGTCATAATTTGCACGTTTAGAACTATCCGAAAGAATATCATATGCTTCCTGAACTTCTTTAAATTGTGCTTCTGCTCCATCTTCTTTATTGACATCTGGATGATACTTTTTCGCAAGCTGACGATAGGCCTTTTTAATTTCTTGATCAGATGCACCTTTCGATACACCCAAGACTTCATAATAATCGCGTTTAGCCATATCTAACCTCCGTATTCAAATTCATTAATTTTTTTCTTCAAATTCAGCATCAACGACTGTTTCATCAGTTTCAGGTTGTGCTTCACCTGCTTGTTGTGCTTGTTGCTCATACATTGCTTGTGACATTGCTTGAGCAGCTTGTTCGAGCGCATCAAGTTTTTCACGTAATGTATCCATATCATTTTCGTCTAATGCTGATTGTAATTCATCACGTAGTTTCTTAACTTCTTCTTTTTGTGCCTCATCAACGTTTGCATCTTCATTTTCTAATGTTTGATCAATTTGGTTGATAAATTGTTCTGCACGGTTTTTGAGCTCTGCTTCTTCACGAAGTTTAGCATCTGCTTCAGCATTTTCTTCAGCTTCACGAACCATACGATCGATTTCTTCATCGCTTAATCCTGAACTGTTTGAAATTGTGATTGATTGTTTTTGGTTAGTACCTTTATCAAGTGCTGACACGTTAACAATACCGTTAACGTCAATATCAAATGTAACTTCGATTTGAGGAACACCACGACGTGCTGGTGCAATACCATCAAGTTTAAACAAACCAAGTGATTTATTATCTTTCGCCATTGGACGCTCACCTTGTAAGACATTAATATCTACCGCTGGTTGATTATCCGCATAGGTTGAGAAGACTTGTGATTTCGATGTTGGAATCGTTGTGTTACGTTCGATCATTGCAGTCATAACACCACCTGCAGTTTCGATACCTAAAGATAATGGCGTTACGTCTAATAGTAAGACGTCTTTAACATCACCTGAGATAACACCACCTTGAATAGCTGCTCCCATAGCAACAACTTCATCAGGGTTTACTGATTTGTTTGGTTCTTTACCAAGTTCTGATTTAACAGCTTCAACGACAGCAGGAATACGTGTTGATCCCCCTACCAAGAGAACTTGATGAATGTCATTGCGTGTTAATCCTGCATCTTTCAATGCTTGGCGTACAGGAATCATTGTGCGTTCCACTAAGTGTTTTGTCATTTCTTCAAATTTAGCACGTGATAATGTTGTTTCTAAATGGAGTGGTCCTGCTTCACCAGCTGAGATAAATGGTAATGAAATTTGTGCATTTACAGTTGATGATAAGTCTTTTTTCGCTTTTTCAGCTGCTTCTTTGAGACGTTGCATTGCCATTTTATCATTTGTTAGATCAATGCCATTTTCTTTTTTGAAAAGTGCTACTAAATGATCCACGATAATGTGGTCAAAATCATCTCCACCAAGTTTGTTATCACCTGCAGTTGATAATACTTCGAAAGTTCCATCTGCTAATTCTAAGATTGAAACGTCAAATGTACCACCACCTAAGTCAAAGACTAATACTTTTTGTTCGATATCTGTTTTATCGATACCAAATGCTAATGCTGCTGCTGTTGGTTCGTTAATAATACGTTCTACTTCTAATCCAGCAATACGTCCCGCATCTTTTGTTGCTTGACGTTGAGCATCGTTGAAGTATGCTGGTACTGTAATAACAGCTTTTGTTACTTTTTCTCCAAGATAATCTTCTGCATATGATTTAATGTATGACAAGATCATTGCTGAGATTTCTTCAGGTGTATAGTCTTTACCTTCAAGATGTACTTTTTCACCTGTACCGATTAAACGTTTAACGGATACTGCTGAGTTTGGGTTCGTTACAACTTGACGCTTTGCAGCATCCCCAACGATACGCTCTCCGTTTTTAAAACTTACGACTGAAGGCGTTGTACGATTTCCTTCAGGGTTTGTAATAACTTTAGCTTCGCCGCCTTCCATGACAGCTACAGCTGAGTTTGTTGTTCCTAAGTCAATTCCAATTACTTTACTCATAATTTATATTCTCCTTTACTGACTCACTTTTACAAGACTCGCACGTAAAATGCGATCTTTTAACATATAACCTTTTTGTAATTCCATAACGACGGTGTTCGGTTCAACACCTTCGACTTCTTCCATCATCATCGCTTGATGAATATTTGGATCAAAGGGTTGGTTCAATGCTTCGATTGGCTCAACACCCTCTGCCAGCAATGAAGCCATGAGCTGATCATAAATCATTTTCACACCTTCACGGAAGGCTTCATCACTTGTATCTTGACTCAAAGCGCGCTCCAAGTTATCAATCACTGGGAGGACACTCAACGCAAAGCTTTGGATACGATACTTGCGTGTTTGTTCATGTTCGCGTTGTAATCGTTTCTTCAAGTTTTCTGTGTCTGCAAACGTTTTAAGATAATCATTTTTTAATGTTTCAATTTCAAGCAACAATGCTTCATTGATTTCTTCCAGCGTCGGCTCTTCTGTTGCCTCTTCTACTTTTTCAGCAACTATAGCTTCTGTTTCTAAATTTTCTTCATTTGTTGTTTCATTCTTCGTTTCGTTCATTTGGACCACCTTTCCCATACACTTCATTTACCAATTCTGAGACGTAATCAATGAGCGACACGACTCTGCCGTATTCCATACGGTTTGGACCAACTACCATCAACTGGTGTTCAGAATCATCACCAAGTTTTAAGGTGCTTGATACAACCGCCATATCATCGACCCACATTAATTCACTATGCGTTCCTTTTTGGAGTCGAATATTCTCATGATTAATTGAGAGTTCTTGCCACATTTGACTGTTTTCCAACATGGCCATGAGCTGTCTCAATTTCTCAATATTTGAGAACTCTGGTTGATAGAGCATATTATGTTCACCACTTAAGTAAACTTCACTTTGGGCAAACTTCACAAACGCACCGACAAAGGCCTCAAACAGCACCTCATATTGGTGTAACTTCGCAGCTAGCAAAGGACGAATGCTTTCCATTTTTTCAACGACATCACCCAAACGTGAACCTTTTAAGCGCTCATTAAGGATAATTGTGCATTGTTCGATATCTTCAATACTAACTTGTTGTTCAAAATTAAAGATTCGATTCTCTGCATGGCCAGTCTCTGTAACAAAGACTGCCATCGCTGACAATTCATTCAACGGAATCAGCTGAACACTTTTTAGAATTTCAGCTTCTGCACTAGGACCTAACACAACAGCTGTTAAGTTGGTCATATGTGAGATAATATCACTACTTTGACGAATGGCTTCATCGATATCTAAACGACGGTCAGAAAAGACTTGGGCAATCGCATGTTCAACGCTGGCATTCTCTTGGTCTTCCATGAGATGTTCAACGTAGAAACGATAACCTTTTGTCGAAGGAACCCTTCCAGACGATGTATGTGTCTTTTCAATAAGTCCCATTTTTTCTAGATCTGACATTTCATTGCGTATCGTCGCAGACGAGTACGGTAAGTTAAATTTATCAATCAGTGTATTTGAACCAATTGGTTCTGCTGAGTTAATAAATTCCGTAACAATCGCTTTAAATATTTCTACTTTACGCGGTGTTAGCATATTTTTTCTCGCCTCCTAAACACACATTTCTGTGCCTGTTATTATTATAGTACACGAGTTTAGCAGTGTCAACGCCAAAGTGCTAAAAGTTCCTTTTTTTATCTAAAATCATCATGATAAAAATTATTGTGAGCAAGTTAGTTGAAAAGTGGACTATTTTTGATTTACACTACTTACATAGTTCGTGATACAAAAACTAACAGGAGGTACACACTATGAATATCGGAGTTATTTTAGGAAGCGTTCGCGAAGGACGCAATGGCGAAGCCGTAGGAAAATGGGTAATGGATTATGCAGCAACTCGTTCTGACGAAAATGTTACATATGAACTCGTTGACCTTAAAGATTATGACCTGCCACTTTTAGGAACACAACCCACAGAAGCTCAGGGACAAGCAATCCAAAATTGGTCATCAAAGATCGCTTCATTCGACGGATATGTTATTATTACTGCAGAATACAATCGTGCAGTTCCTGGAGCATTAAAAAATGCACTTGACTATTTACATCCAGAAGTACACAATAAACCAGTCGGATATGTTGCTTATGGCGGACTCGGCGGTTTATCTGCAATTCAGACACTTCGCTTAGTCGCAGCTGAACAAGAAATGGCTTCAGTACGAACAATGGTAACATTCTCATTAATGGCAGACTTTGAAAACATGTCAGTATTTAAACCACATGACTACCATGCCGTTAATGCTGAGAAAATGTTCGATCAAGTCCTTCTTTGGGCTAAAGCATTTAAAACCATTCGTTAATTTTAAAATAAGGGGGTAATTATGGACACCAACGATCTTTCTATTATTTATGATAAATTACTTGTCATTCACCAAATGATGAATAATAACTTAAACGAGCAAGCAAGATTATTGGGCTACAATACCTCAGAGTACCTTGTGCTGATGGATCTTGCAGTTCACCCTGATACAGATTTAACCAGTCTCTACAGTCGCTTAGGCATGAAGAAAAGTGCTGTTTCCAAAATTGTACAAAATCTTGTAGAGCGGGATATAATCACACGTCAGGAAGATCGTGACGATAAACGTAAAGTTCATCTCGCGTTATCTGAGAGTATCGCAAATACAATTTGCAAACACAGTGCGGTCAAACAAGCTTTTGCAGGCATTGAACAAAAACCATGTGACCTTGCAAATATTCAAAATGCACTGGATGACGTCATTGCGATGCTAGACTCGAAAAATCAAACACTTTAAACCTCTTCTTACCAAGAGGTTTTTTTATTACAAAAAAGCACTATGTTGGGGACATAGTGCTTTTTTCATATTTTTGGGGAAAGAATATGTGTATGCGTGTTATTTCTGATAGGAGAAGAAATATTCATACTTAGTAAGATGTATTATCTCTTACACCTACGAGTATACACATGCAATGTGTTAGTAAAACGATAGCACAATGTTAGATTATGTGAGTGGCAATTGTTTCATTGCCGCATCATACGCTTCACGAATTTTTTGAATCGATACATGAGTATATATTTGAGTTGTACTCAATGATTCATGACCGAGTAGTTCTTGTACAACGCGAAGGCTTGCACCATTATCCAACAAATGGGTCGCAAAACTATGTCTTAGCATATGGGGGTGAACTTTTTTCCGTAGACCTGCTTTCTCCCCTTGTTTTTCGAGAATGTACTGGATACCCCGAGGTGTTAAAGGTTTCCCCGAATTATTTACAAAGAGTTGTTCAACATTGTCATGAACAAAAGACGATCTATAAAAGTCTATGTATCGACTTAGCTTTGGCACAAGCTCTGGATAGATAAACAAGATACGCTCTTTGTTACCTTTACCAATAACACGAATTGTTCGTGCCCCTAAATCAAGATCTGATATACGAAGATCAACCGCTTCACTGACACGTAACCCAGCTGCATACATAACTTCAATAATCATTTGATTTCGGACACCTAAACCATCATTCTCACAACTCAAAAGTAATTTCTCAATTTCATCATACATCAGAAAATCTGGCAACTTTCGACTTCTTGATTTAACTTTAATTAGTGTAAACGGATTGTTTAAAGCACCATAGTTAAGTTGTAGGAATTTTAAAAATGAACGCAAGCTCGAAACCTTTCGCGCAACACTTGCTGATGAAAGACCGCTTTCGTATAGTTCACTCAGAAATCCATACGCAACTTCTTGGGGTAAATTTAGTACATCGTAATCTGAACCGATAAATTCTAAAAATTGAGACACATCACGGTGATAAGCATCCGTCGTATGATCCGAAGATGTGTTTGTCAGCGCAATGTGTCTCAAAAATTCATCAAGATAATTGTTCAAGTAGATGATTAATATGTTCCAGACTACGAACTGCCATCGCTTCACGATCTTTAAGTCGGTTCCCTAAAAGACCAAAGTTAGCATTCATAGGTTGGAAATGATTCGGATTCGCATTCGCAATATACTGTGCCATCGAACCCATAACAGTTTCAGCGGATAAATTAATTAGTTCTTTACCTTCAAGGTAATGCATCATATTCAAGGCAGCATATAACCCACTTGCCGCCGATTCCACATACCCTTCAACACCACTTATTTGTCCTGCGAAGAACAAGGAGTCACGTTTCAGCGTTTGAAAGTGTTTATTAAGAATTAGTGGTGATTTAATAAATGTATTTCGATGCATTACACCATAACGTACAATCTCAGCATTTTCGAGGCCAGGAATCATTTGGATGATTCGTTTCTGATCACTCCACTTGAGGCGTGTTTGGAATCCTACTAAGTTATAGAGAGAACCCGCAGCATTATCCTGGCGCAATTGAACTACGGCATAAGGTCGTGTCCCATCAGGTTTCTCAAGACCAACTGGTTTAAGTGGACCAAATAGCATCGTTTTAATGCCACGACGGGCCATAACTTCAACTGGCATACACCCTTCAAATACTTTAATGTCTTCGAAATCACGGGCCGCTCCTTCTTCCGACTCAAGAATTGCACGATAAAATGCATCAAACTCATCACGCGTCATTGGACAGTTAATATAATCTTGCCCATCCCCTTTGTCATATCGTGATTTACGATATGCAATATCAAAGTTAATACCTTCTACCGATACAATAGGCGCTATTGCATCATAAAAATGTAATTCACTTTGTCCCAAATAGTTCATTAAGTATTCCGAAAATGCATCCGAGGTTAAAGGACCAGTAGCTACAATTGTTGGAACATCATCGAGTTCTACAACTTCTTGATTTATTATTTGGATATTATCCATTGTTCGAATTGCCTCAGATACTGCTTCACTGAATCCAACACGGTCAACGGCGAGGGCACTTCCCGCAGGAAGCTTATGCTGTTCACTCATACACATAATTAGACTATCAAGCATTCTCATTTCCTGTTTCAATAATCCTACAGCATTCGTGATGTCGTCGGAGCGAAATGAGTTTGAGCATACAAGCTCCGCAAAGTTTTGAGTAACGTGCGCAGGTGTCATTTTAACAGGTCGCATTTCAACGAGTTCAACATGATATCCGCGTTTCGCTAATTGATATGCTGCTTCACTACCTGCTAATCCTGCTCCAATAACTCTAACTTGCGCTTGTTTCATCTTCTGCCTCTTTTTTCTTTGCTTTTTTCTTACTATTTTCATTTGGTTGAATGTAACGACATTTAGGGAATGATGAACATCCTACAAACCAAGTTCCATAACGACTCTTGCGCTTAACTAAATCACTTCCACATTCTGGACATAGTTCACCCGTTTTTTCTGGTTCCGGACGACTTTCTTGCTCCAATGCACGGTTATAGCGACATTCTGGGAAATTCGCGCAAGCAATAAACTTACCATAACGTCCGAAACGGTAGACAAGCTCTCCACCATCTAGAGGACATACTTCACCAACTTTTTCGACTTCAACTTTTTCCATTTTTTCATCAGCTTCAGCAAGCAATGGATAGAATTTATCAACAAATCGTTGAAGTGCTTCGATATTATTCATATCTCCCTCTGCGATTTGATCCAATTCACTTTCCATTTCCGCTGTATAGTGAACATTAATCACTTCAGAGAAATGCGACTGAAGGCTATCGTTGGTTAAAACACCTTGTTCTGTAGGTTTGAATACTTTCGTACGCGATGTCTCAGAAACCGCACCAAATGTCGCATAAGCGCGATAAACTATAGTATCAAGAATCATTGAATAAGTACTTGGACGACCAATGCCTAGTTCCTCAAGTTCTTTAATGAGACGGGCTTCAGTATAACGAGATGGTGGTTGAGTAAAGTGTTGGTTTTGTTCGATTTTGCGAGCTTTATAGGCTTTCGCTTCATCAAGTTCACCAAGCATTTTATCGGTACTCTTCTCATAATCATAAACTTTGAGGTAACCGTCAAATTTCAACGTGGATCCACTACCATTAAAGTCGTAGTCATTTTGACTGAAAACAACACTTACCGCATCATATTTCGCGGCCGACATGAGTGATGCAACAGCACGATAATAGATAAAGCGATATAATTTATACTCGTCAGGTGTTAGATATTGTTTAACGGATTCTGGTGTACGATCAATGCTTGTTGGACGGATTGCCTCATGGGCATCTTGTGCATTATCATTTTTTTTACCTTCACGGTATTTACCGACATATTCTTTGCCATGTGTTTTTAAGATATATGCTTTGGCATCAGAAACAAATGAGTCACTTAGTCGAGTTGAGTCGGTACGCATATAAGTAATCAAACCTTCTGCTTCTGAGCCCATTTGAATTCCCTCATAGAGTTTTTGTGCAACACGCATCGTTTTCTTTGCTGCAAAACCAAGTCGCGTTGAAGCCTCTTGTTGCAGCGTTGATGTAATGAATGGTAATTTCGAATCTTTCTTACGTTCTTTTTTCTCAAGTTTTGTAATCGTAAATTCGCCTTGAACCGCATCATACACGACTTGAGCCGCTTCAGCATTTTTTATTTCGAGTTTTTTTCCTTTATATCGTTCCGCACTGGTTTCAATTAGGTATTCTTGATTCTCAAAGAACGCCAAGACTGACCAATACTCTTCAGGAATAAATGCATCAATTTCTTTTTCACGATCGACAATCAGTTTTAAAGCAACCGATTGGACACGACCAGCACTTTTACTTTTAATTTTTGATTGAAGTAATTTCGAAAGTTTAAAACCGATAATTCGATCAAGGATACGACGCGTTTCCTGTGATTTGACTAAGTCCATATCGATTTTACGTGGCTTTTCAAAAGCACTAAGAACTGCATCTTTTGTGATTTCATTAAAAACAACACGATTGGTTAAATCCGTGTCAATTCCCAATTCATCTGCCAAATGCCATGAAATAGCTTCCCCTTCACGATCGGGGTCAGTTGCGAGATAAACATTATCTACTTTTTTTACTTTCGCTTTTAATTCTTTAACGACATCTTTTTTGTCTTTACTAATTTTGTATGTTGGTTCAAACTCATTTTCAAAATCGACACCTAAACCATCTTTACCACGTGTGGCAAGATCACGAATATGTCCTTTTGATGAAACGACTTCAAAGTCACTTCCCAAATATTTTTCTATCGTTTTTGATTTTGATGGTGACTCAACAATTACCAGATTTTTCATAGTTGTCACTCCTTATTTATATATTGGATAATTCTTTAATATTTGTCAATACCGTCGCACCTTCTTGTATGAGTTGGTTACAACCGCTCCCAGATTCATCATGAATTGGATGTGGAAGGACGACAATCTCGCGATTTAATGATAACGCAATGTCAACAGTACCCATTGTACCACTTTTTTGACGCGCACTCATAATGTATATACATTTACTTAAACTTGCGATTATACGATTCCGAAACGGAAAATGATACCGCTCAGGATTCACACCTCTAGGATATTCCGAAATAATGAGATGATGCTTTCCTATTTGATTGAAGATATCACGGTGAGCCATGGGATAACAAATATCCAAACCACATGCTACTACCGCAATAGTATGATGATGTATCGCACAAAGATGGGCACATACATCAATGCCATACGCTAAACCCGAAACAATCGTGTAGCGTTCTCGAAGTACCGCAACCGCTTCATACGTTGCTTTAACGGCATATAAAGAGGGTTTGCGACTACCAACCACACCAACACACGAACTGTTCAATAAACTCAAATCACCTTGATAAAACAATATGAATGGCGGTTGGTCTAACTCCAACAGACGTTTCGGATAGGCTGCATCTACAATCGTCAAATACGTATCTACACACGGATAATTGGCTACTGGCTTCTTTTCAAGGAGATGCCGGTGCATTTTAGCATAATCACCTTTGCACAAAATTGCAACATTTTTTATATAATTTCTCATAACTATCACCCATAACAAATAGTTATAAAAAAAGATAAGTCCTAAATATCCAGTGATATTTGATCCTCATCTTTAAACTTGAATGTTTTACGATGGTGTTTCGTGCGTCCATACTTTAAGATGGCTTCACGATGTGCTTTCGTACCATATCCCTTGTGTTTAGCAAAGCCATATTCTGGATACATTCGGTCAAGTTCAACCATTAATGCATCCCGATACGTTTTAGCGAGGACACTAGCGGCAGCAATTGACATGGAACGTGCGTCTCCTTTTACGATAGACTCGAATGGCTGGCGAGAATTCAAAAGGGGCATTGCATCGGTCAAGACATAGCTTTCCGGTGCAGAGTTCGCAATTTCTTCCATTGCCATTTGTGTTGCTCGATGAATATTGTGCAAATCAATCTGATCAACATCAACCACTACAACTTTGTACCACAAAGCATGTTCTTTAATTAATGAGACAAGTTCATCACGTTTCTTAGGTGATAATTTTTTTGAATCATTAATATCTGCATGGTAATAGCCTTTGGGAAATACGACTCCAGCAACTACACAAGGACCCGCCATCGGACCACGTCCAGCTTCATCGATTCCACACACACTATGATTTTCTTGCCACAGTATGTTTTCAAACTCGTCTATAAGCGATCCCATGTTATCCGTCCCAGTTTTCCATTTTGAATATCACTCAAGAACGTGCTACGAGTTCGATCTAACTCTACCTCGCCGCCTTCTTTGATATATCCACGATGAATTCCAATTTGAGGATAGAATGTCATAATATCAAAATCTTTCATATTGTATCGCTCAACCAATACCTCACGATTTTCTTGCAAGAAGTAATCGCGTGCATAATTTGTAACGAGTTCAATTGGATATCCTGTTTCTTTAATTGATCCAATGAGTGCACAATGAATACCCATGGTCTCAGACTCAAATTTCGGCCATAAAACTCCCGGAGTATCGACCAACTCAAGTTGTTCGGTTACTTTAATGAGTTTTAGTGCTTGAGTCACACCCGGACGATTTTCAACACCCGCGGCTTTTCTTGACGCTATTTTATTAATGATACTGGATTTTCCAACATTCGGAACACCTACGATCAATGCTCGTGCTGGGCGAGGACGAATGCCACGACGCTCATCCCGTTGACGCTTTTCTGCCATCACGATATCTGTTTTTTCAACCATGAGTTTTTTTACATCATCTTGTAGTACATTGACCACCAATACCTCATGACCTTCATCTTCAAGATGCTTTACCCATTTTTCAGTTTCTCGGGGCTCAGCTAAATCTTTCTTAGTTAAAACAATAAGACGTTTCTTTTGTCCAATTGAATATGATAAAGCTGGATTTCGGGTTGACATTGGTGCTCGTGCATCACGACACTCAATGACAAAATCAACCACTTTTAATTGTTCTTCGATAAGACGCATGGCTTTTGCCATATGTCCTGGATACCAATGAACTTGTGACATATTATCTACCTTCCTACTGGGCGTAGTTTATTTAAGGGCAAGAATACAAAAACACCCTTACTTATGATTTCTTCATACGCAAACGCACCATACTGACGTGAATCAGACGAGTTACGGCGGTTATCTCCGAGTACAAAGTAATGTCCTTCTGGAACAATAAATTCCGGTTCGTCTGCAGTAAATACAAGATCGTTATCTTCAACCCATTTTTGTTTAAACGGGTTATCTAAAAACGGTTCTTCAACTGCAACGTCATTGACATACAATACATCTTTTTCATAACGAATTTTCTCGCCTGGAAGTCCGATAACGCGCTTTACGATGTTTCTATTTTTTTCTTCCATGTGAACGACAACTACATCAAATCGTTCAATATCCGAAACTTTCAATCCAATCACATTAGAAAATCCAAATTCGTTATCGTTAAGGGTTGGATACATAGATAATCCCTCAACACGAACTGGTCTCGCAATAAACTGTGTAATGATAAAGACAGCAATTAAACTTATTATTAAACTCTTAATAAAATCTTTGATTAAGAGTAAAAATTTATCATCTTGTTTTTCTCGCATAGTTGTGACTCCTTTGGAAACAATAAAGAAAAAGCCGTATAAATACGGCTATTAGCGAACTTCTTAACGAATTTCTTTAAGACGTGCTGATTTACCTGAACGCTCACGTAGGTAGTATAGTTTACTACGACGAACTTTACCACGACGTAATACTGTTACGCTGTCGATAATTGGTGAGTGTACTGGGAATGTACGTTCAACTCCAACACCTGAAGACATTTTACGAACTGTGAACATTTCAGCGATTCCGCTTCCTGTACGTTTGATAACAACCCCTTCAAAAGCTTGGATACGTGTTTTTCCACCTTCTTGGATACGCACGTCAACGCGAACTGTTACACCTGAACGGAATTCAGGGATATCTGTACGCATTTGAGATTTTGTAATTTCATTTACTAAATTTAATCCCATTTCGATTCTCCTTTTTCTATATCTTAAACTGGCTCATAAATCCGAGATCAGCGGAACCAGAGTGCATGAATGCTTTAATAATTTAACACATCTACTGTAATAATGCAAGATAATCCGCATTTTTATTACATTATCCGTAGTATATTATAAATCAATAACTTCTGTCGTCATATTACTGAAAAATTTGACTTTATCAGCAGTAAAATGAAGCACACAGTACGTTTTGGGATCAACACCTTTCGCAAACACAGGAGCATTCTCTGTCTCCATAAGTTCTTGAATAATTGTTGGATCTGTTTCGACAGTCATTGTCCCATAGAATGAAGCCGTTTGAAAACGTGCCTCATCCATAAAATAGACCATTGCCTGTTGATTCGCTTCGTATGATTTCACCATCTGTGTATTATTGTGTGTTGTAAAATACATCGTCTTTAGTCCATCACGTTTACGAGGAGATCTCACAACTTTTACAGTTGGATAACCAGCGTCATCGATTGATGTTAAGAATGCATTTTCTTGTCTTGTAATAAGTGCGTCAATATGTTTATTCATAGTCCCTCCAAAATGATTACTAGTTAAATGATATAGCAATTAGACTTACTTTGCAATTTAAGATTTCATTGCCGTATGAGTCTCATTCTTTAATAGAAAAGTATCCTTCGGGATACTCTTTTATTATGTATTATTATTTTCCCATCATGCGGGAGAACATACGCATTTGTTTTTTCATCTTATCGTATTGACTTAGTAATCGGTTAACATCAGTTGTCGTTACCCCAGATCCTTTGGCAATACGGTGTTTACGACCGGAACGAATAATCGTTGGATCATTTCGCTCTTCTTTCGTCATACTTTGAATCATAGCCTCAGTTTTTTTCATACCTTTTGACGCATCGTCATCATCGATTTGATTTGCCATTTGGTTTGCCCCTGGAAGCATTTTTAATAATCCTGAAATTGGACCCATTTTTGAAACTTGTTGTAACTGAATCAACATGTCATCAAGCGTGAACTGACCGTTCATCATACGTTCGGCTGATTTCTCACTTGCTTCAATGTCCATTTTCTCTTGAGCTTTTTCAACGAGTGAAACAATATCACCCATTCCCAAGATACGGGATGCAGTTCGATCTGGATGGAATGCTTCTAGTTCTTCGATGCCTTCACCAACCCCAACATATTTTACAGGAACTTTGGTCATATATCGAACAGAAAGGATTGATCCACCACGCGAGTCACCATCAAATTTTGTCGCAACTAATCCCGTTAGATTTAGTTTTGACTTAAAGCCGTTCGCAACATGAATAACATCTTGTCCTGACATCGCATCAACACTTAAAAGGATTTCTTCAGGTTTCGCGAGTGCTTGGATATCAACCAATTGTTGCATCAGCGCTTCATCAATTTGGAGTCGACCTGCGGTATCAATAAGGATAACATCGAAATCTTTTCCATAACTTATTGCATCCGTAACCACTTCAACTGGTGTGCTGTTTTCTTTAGCAAAAACCTCTACGCCGATACGTTCACCAAGAATCTTCAATTGTTCAATAGCTGCTGGACGTGCAAGGTCTGCTGCAACCAATAACACTTTTTTGTCTTCTTTGACTTTGAGTTCACGCGCTATCTTGGCAATACTTGTTGTCTTACCAGAACCTTGAAGACCAACCATCATCATGACGCCAGGTTTACGCGTAAATGCTAACCCTTGGTGTTCTTCACCTAAAATTTCAACTAATTTATCATTAACAATTTTGATGAACATTTGTGATGGATCAACATCACGAACAACTTTCATCCCCATTGCTTCTTTACGTGTATAGTCTAATAGTTCATTAATAACTTCCAAACTAACATCAGCTTCAAGTAGTGAAATACGAATTTCACTTAATGCATCCGCGATGTTTTTTTCTGTAAGTTTTCCCTTACCCGTTAAGTTTTTAAATGTATCTTGTAGACGATTTGTCAGATTATCAAATGCCATAATTGCCTCCTATTAATAAATTATAAGAATGAGTCTGTAACTTCTGCTGTAGCTTCAGCCATTGCTTTCGTCACTTCGATTATTTCAATATTTTCCATTGCTTGATCAATGAGATCTTCAATCACAAGTTTTGACTCAAAGAGTTCAACTTTTCGTGGATTGGGTTTCGTTGTTGGTTTTGTTGGTGTAAATATTGTACAGCAATCTTCAAACGGAAGGATTGATGTCTCATATGTATCAATTTTACGCGAAAGATCAATAATTTCAACCTTATCATATGTAATTAATGGTCGAAGAATTGGTAATGTGCTGATATTTGTGATTTCCTTCATGCTGTGAAGTGTTTGCGAAGCAACTTGACCTAAACTCTCCCCATTAGCAATTGCTAATGCATGACGCTCATTCGCAAGACGTTCTCCGATGCGAAGCATATATCGACGCATCATTGTAATTGCGTAGCTTTCTGGTACCTTTTTGTAAATTTCGAGTTGAATATCTGTAAATGGCACAACGTGTACTTTAATCGATGATTGATAGTTTGTAAGTTTTTGTGCAAGATCTATGACTTTTTTCTGAGCTTCTTGCGATGTATACGGCGGTGACGCAAAGTGGACCGCTTCGAGTGTAACACCACGTTTCATCATAAGATATCCCGCAACTGGTGAGTCAATTCCACCTGAAAGCATCAACATGACTTTTCCTTGAATACCGACCGGATAACCACCAGCACCTTCGATTTTACCCATCATGATATAAGCAGCATCGTTGCGAATCTCTACAATGATTCCGATATCAGGATTTTTAACATCTACTTTAAAGTCTGTATTTTGTAGTATACGCGTTGCAACATGACGATTTATAACATCGGAAACGTGTTCGTAGTTTTTATCGTGACGACGCGCAAGGATTTTGAATGTTGAACCACTTTCTTGTTGAATGAGTTCGGTTGCAAGTTGAGCAATAACTTCTAGATCACGCTCAACTTTGATTGCTAGTGAAAACGAACTGAGTCCAAATACATGTTTCAGCTCTTCGCTGACCGCTAAACCGTCTTCTTCATGAAGTGTGATATACAAGCGATCATATGTTTCTTTAAATTCAAGCATTGGGAACGCTTTTAATTGTGCGCGAACGTTACGAACAAGTTGTGCTGTAAAGTTACGGCGGTTTTTTCCTTTTGTTGAAAGTTCACCATAGCGGCAAACGATAAATTCATAATTAGTGGTTGACATATTTCTTAATCTCCAAAATTTCTTGAACGACTTTTTCTAATTCTTCCATTGTCGTTAAATGGGATAAACTGATTCGAATACTACTTAATGCAGCGCTGTCACTTTTCCCCATGGCTTTTAAAACATGTGAGGGGGCCAGTGATTTTGAGTTACATGTACTTTGCGCAGATACCGCAAATCCTGCGGAGTTTAATCCATTCATCATAATTTCCGATCCAACATTCAGTATTGAAACGTTAAAGATGTAAGGCGAACCTTCGTAGGATGAGTTAATAATAACGCCTTCCATGTTTTCGAAAGTATCATACAAGTATTTTTGCATCTTTTCAATCTTTGGCAGAGCTTTCGCATTGTCCTCTCGTGCGAGACGTAAGGTCTTTGCCCAAAGTATTGCCGCAGTATTATCGATGGTGCCACCACGAACACCATATTGTTGCTGCCCGCCATTAATAAGTGGAAGTGCATGAACATTCGATCGTTTCAACCATAGCCCACTGCCTTTTAATCCGTAAATTTTATGTGCAGAGTAAGCGACAGAGTCAATCTGAGTCATATCAAAATCATGACGTGCTAAGGCTTGAACTCCGTCAATATGAACAAATGCATTGGATTCTTTCTTCACGAGTTTTGCAAGTGCTTGAACGTCGGTTATTGCACCTACTTCATTATTAATCGCAATCACAGCAACAAGAACGGTATCCTTGCGTAGCTTTTCACGAAGTTCATCAAAGCTGATATTACCTTGATCATTAACATGGAGATAATCCACTGTATAACCAAAATAATCTCGAAGTTGTGCCACAGCACCCATGGTTGAGCTGTGTTCAACTTCAGTTGTAATAATATGTTTACCAATATGTTGATTCGCGAGTGCTATCCCTTTAATTGCAGCACTGTTTGACTCACTCGCCCCTGATGTGAAGATAACCTCTTGCGGTAAGACTCCTAACTGATTAGCGAGTGTATTTCGTGATGCAGTCACTAAGTCAGAAACACGCTGACCCCCAAAATGCAGTGAGTCAGCGTTTTCGTAGTATTCGTTCATAATCTTAAATGCATCTTGAGCAATTTCAGGACGCGTTGGGGTTGTACTTGCGTAATCTAAATATATTGGTTTATCGTGCGCTTTTTGCATTGTCACGAATCATCTCCTCATAAGCTGTGTTAGGTCTGTATTTATCAATTGCATTGATTACAGTTGTGAGTGCTTGGGTGTACTCACCATTGTTGAACGCGAGTTCTGCACGCGTTAATTCAGCGTCAATATCTGGCACAAAGGCGCGAAATTTGTTTGCATAGACAATAGCATTTTCACACATATCGACTGCACCAACTAAATTGTTAACGTTGTTGTGGAGCTTATATGTATAATCAATGGCTTCATCGACCGTTTTGTTCAATGTTTCGACTTCAATCATGTCGTGTTTTAAGATATCGGAAATTTGACGCGTATAAAGTTGTGCTTTTTCGACATCTTCTCGGTATGATTCAGAAATCATTGGTAACGAGCGCTTTTTCATGCGAACTTGAACATCATTAATAATAAGGTATAACTTCATTAATTGACGCTCTGCGCGTAATTCATCTGCATTGGCTTGTTCGACCTTCTCAACGAGTTTATCAAATTCACCACGGAAGATGGAAACATCTTGCCCTAATTCATTGACTGAAATAAGAATTGTTGTTGCAGGAATTTTTTCTTCTTGAATCATTCTCATGATTTTTGCACGCATTTCATCTTGTGTTTCAATAATTGCAGCATACTCTTCAACTTGGGCTACATATCCTTCGAAGCCGAAGCGTACTTCAACTTTTTCGGCATCAGTTTTGATATCTTTAACAGCTTCCACTAGATATTCAAGTGTCGTAAACAACTCCTCCGAAACGCCTTGGAGTTCTGTATGTGCCTTTTCTTCTTTTTGGATTGCAATTCCTAACTGTTCCAAACGTTTTTGACTTTCAATCAAGCTTTCTTTTGATTTTGAAATATTCCCTTCGCGAATCCCAATTAGGTCGTCCTTAAGAATTTCACTGAGAACACCAATATTTTTGGGAACTTCCAAGTGATCAACATAGATACCCGATTGACGTACCCCTTGGTACAATTTTGATACTTCATCTAATAATTGAGGAATGTAGCCTTTGGCAACTTCGTACAGTTTCGGAATCGTTTTAATTCGTGCTTCTAAATCATCCACACTTTCTTTTGTTTCATCACTAACATCTTTTGCTTTTTGGAAGTCCGATGCGTACATCCATTCTTCAAAAACTGAAAAGGCATGCTCAATATCGCGGATTTGTACTTCTATTTGTCCATATGCATCACCTAAAACTGCAGATTGATCATTTGCTTGTTGTTTGATTCCTCTGAAGCGTTCTTTGAGATTCGTAATTTCAAGACGTTGTTGTGTCTCTTGTTCTAACAGTGATTCTAGTTCTTTGTTTAAGGTTTCAGTTTGTTCTAATGATTCAGTAATCGTTTCTTCTAAATCAACCAAGTAGTATTTTGCGTCTTTTAGCTTCCCGTATGCTAATGCATCTTCAGTATCTGCCAAGAGTTGTGTCACCACTTCTTGTTGGCGGTTGATTTGATTGAAAAGATCCTTACACTCAATCACTTTATTTTCAACCTCTGGGTTTAATTTTGCGAGCCCAGTTGCTTTGTTAATCTTAAAAAGAACTGGAATACTCATAAGTTCATTGTAGCGAACTTCTAGGGCATCAAATTGCTTTCTTAATCGTCGTTTTTTGTTTGATCTCGATATAAAAAATACCATAATGACAACCACAACAACTACAATTGCAATTGGCACTTTGTATTCAATTATAAAACTCGGAATAGATTGTAAGTTCATAGGTCCACCTCTTTGTGACATTGTATCATATTTTAGTGTTTCTTGGTAAGTCCTTGATTGACTTTTACCGCTATCTTTTGTATATTAGTAAGGTCATGAAAAATCAGCACACAAAGTTGGTAGCCACGCGTTCATCCCGCGGCAGGAACTAAAGTACCTTAGCTGAATAAGGGAAACAGTAATAGATGAACTCAACTATTAGTAATTTGTGGTTGACTCGACATATAGGAGGTCAGCAAATGGCAACAGTTAATGGTCCAGTATGGAAAAAATCACGTCGTCTTAGTTTCTCAATTTTAGAAACAGGTAAAGAATTACAACGTCGCGATTACGCTCCAGGACAACACGGAAAAGCACGTCGTCCAAAACTATCAAACTACGGTTTACAACAACGTGAAAAACAACGTATTCGTTTCACATATGGTGTTACAGAAAAACAATTCTACAACACATTCAAAAAAGCTGTAAAACAAGAGGGTGTTGCAGGTCACAACTTCTTATTCATGCTTGAATCACGTTTAGATAACGTCGTATACCGTATGAACTTATCACGTACACGTCGTGGTGCACGTCAATTAGTAAACCACGGTCACATCCTTGTTGATGGAAAGAAAGTGGATATCCCTTCATTCCAAGTTAAACCAGGACAAACAATCGAAGTTAAAGAATCATCACGCTCAATGGCATCAATCAAAGAAGCTATGGAAGCATCAGTTGGAACAGTAGCATACGTTACTTTCGACGCTGACAAGATGAAAGGTGAATATGTTCGTTTACCAGAACGTAGCGAACTAAACCAAGAAATCAACGAAGCACTTGTTGTTGAGTTCTACAACCGTTAATCTTCAGATTAAAAGAGGCATCCGCCTCTTTTTTTATTGAGTACCTAAAAAGAACTTTGGGTTTAACCACAAAGTTCTTTTTGTTATCTTTGTTGCTCCTGTGCTTGGAGCTCACGATCATATCGTTTAAAAAATGGAAAATAGACTCCAAATGAGATCACAATCAAGATTAACGATAACACGACACTTCTAAAGTCTCCTAAGCTTGAAATGAAAATCCCTAGCGGCGCAGGCAAGACCCACGGTGACACAATACTAGGTATCGAGACATAACCCCACGCCATAGCACCATACCCTACTACTGCACATACAATCGGCGCGGCAAAGAATGGCACTCTAAAGTTTTTGTTATCTACAATTGGAACACCAAATAAAATCGTCTCATTAATATTGAATAGACTTGAGTTGAGTCCCACTTTCCCAAAAGACTTAAGTTGTTCACTTTTAGCGAAGAAGCGAATTGCGATAGCTAAGCCAAGGGTACATCCTGAACCTCCCAACCAAACGATCCACTGGAAGAAAGTCTCACTTCCAATATACAAGATTGGCTGTTTTGTAATCACTTGATGGCCATTCACAAGCATCATATAAAACCAAAATGGCCGTAACAAGGTTCCAATCACCGCAACACCATGAATTCCCAAGACCCAGAACCCACAGATTAATAGAATTGTTGCAATCACCATACCAAATGATGCTACAAAGCGTGTAACATACACCAAAAGACTCGCTGATAAATCTACAATAGCTGTGAACTGGACTAAGATTAAGACATTAAGAATCAAAAGAATTACGATAGGGATTAACTTCGTCATGTAGTCGTTCACGGCTTGTGGCACATGTTTTGATTTGAACTGTATCCGCGACAGTTTCTCGCTCGCTAGAATCATGATCCACGCAAGAAACAATGCAATGATTGGAAACTCGAGGAAGCGATTGCTTTCCATAAATCGAACCCCATACATCATCACAAAGAATGTTACGGTATAAATCTGATATTCACGTTCAACAGGAATCAAAGCCTGTGCCATTACAAATGCAAAAATGATACCTAGCAGTATGCAGTAATACGCATAATAGAGCGGAACTTGATTGAATACCTCTGCACTTATCATTGCGCGTTGTTCAAACACATGAATCATGAAAATTGCAAGTGCGACCCCTATTTGAATAAATGCCACTTTAATAATGGCTGTTTTCATTGCATTTAAATATTTATTTTGTTGAATCCCATTCACAATGGTTTCAATTGTCATACTTTTACTCCTTTGTGCACCTTATTCATAAAAAAGAAGGAATAAATTCCTTCTTATGAAATAGGTACAAATACAATTTGTGTATCGCGTTCCATATAATGGACTAAATCAATATAATCAGGATGAATGAATCCGATGACGTTTGTACGTGCATCCATCATGAAATCTTTTTTAGTCAATTGGATTTCTCCGCTATAACGTCCTGATAACGTATTTTCAATTGTAATCGATCCTTTATTACGATAGTTGTTATTGTTAATCGCAATGTCTGGGATACGTGGTGTTGCAAGTCGAATAACGTTTTCAGATAAGTCTTTACGGATAGCATACGATTGCTCGTACATTGATGCATATGCTTTATCTAAGTAGACTGGGATATGCATTGTTTTGTCTTCCATATAGCTTTGAATGTAACGCAGTGTTTCATTATGTGCTAATGAATCACCAATCAAAATATCTTGAATACCGCAACTGTGGATTAATTCAACAGCAGCAACATATGGATGTACTTGACGGTGTTTCTCAACAGTTGGCAATCCTTCATACAGTGGGAATCGTTTCAAACGATCACCTGGAACAAATGCCATAATTGGAATGTTGTATTTAATGAATGCTTCATTCTTTTTATTGAAGTAGTCTAAGGATAGACCGGTCTCAGTTTTTGGATAGAAGTTATGCATTACTGAAATGTGTGTAAAGTCTACACCATGGGCTTTAGCGTCAATAATGTATTGCTCATCCACAACACTTGCATTAAGCACAAGTTCAAAATCTTGAAGCAATGTTTTAATAATTTCAAAATCATCGAAACCATAGTCTAATCGCAACACTTTGAATCCTTTTTCTTTCAAACCAACATAATTGTTTGGCTCAATATTGAGCTTCTCAAATGTCATTGGTGAAATATCAGGTACTAAATTTAAGTTCAATTCCTGACATTTATCGAGAAATTTTGGAAGCATTGTATCTAATTGGGATAAGTCTTCTTCTGGAATGTGAAGCGAAGTAAAGACATACTTCGCTCCCAAATTCGCAGCATATTCCAGATAGTCATAATCCAAATCTTTGAAATAGCAGGAAATTCCTAACATTAGGCTGCCTCTGTTTTATGTGCTTCTTCTTCAGCTGCTGCGATTTCTTTCAAGTCTTGTTTTTCTAACGCTTTTACGAATGGGTAGAATGTTAAGTACATGAAGACCCATCCAGCAAGAACGAATAATACTGCCGTAATACTTCCGCTCGTCGCTAACCATGTTTTAAGTGGTGCTGGCGTAATCCAAGAAATAATCATTACCGGAACTGGTAGAACACCGGTTAATGTTAAGATAATCGCTACGATTGCAAGAACCATGTATGACAAGATAAATGGAATCATCATCAATGGGTTTAACATAATTGGAAGACCAAAGATGAGTGGCTCACCAATGTTAAAGAGTGCAGCAGCAATTGACAGTTTTCCAAGTCCTTTGAGACGTGGTGATTTTGAACGAATTAATGCTACAGCGAGTGGGAATAATCCTGTCCAAATATAGTTATCAATCCATACTGATGTAAATGTATATGGCAATTCTTGCATTGCTTGAAGTGCTTGTAAGTTTTCTTGAGTCATTTGGCCCCAGAATGTTCCACCTACTGAGTTAACAATATTTGAACCATGGATACCAACTGCCCATAGAATACGATTTAAGAATGTTGAAATCAAGACTACGACTGGGCTATCTCCAACTCGTACAAGTGGTGTAAAGATACCAGCAATTGTTTGTGGTAAGTTAATCTTGAAGACTGATCCTACAAACCACCACATGATAATAACAACAAATGATGGAATTAAAGCGATGAATGATTGAGAAACCATTGGTGGAACACCTTCTGGCATCTTAATTACTAATTTACGGTTAATTACAAAACGGTATACTTCAACAGTTACAATTGCAATAATAAGTGCGGCAAACACTCCGACGGCACCTAAGTATGCTGTTGGAACTCCTGTGAATTTTCCAGGCTCTGCAATACCTTCAATTAATGTTGTGACTGTCTGAGCTGGATTTAGAAGTAAGAATGATGCTACTGATAAGATCATTGGTTGGATGATATCATGGTTTTCACCACGTTGTTTGTTATAGAATTCAACCAAACCGTATGATGCAGTGATTACTGTGTAAAGTGCAATAAATGATGTCCCCACACCAGATGCTGCTGCGATTACCCAACGGAAATCTCCTAAGAATTTCAACCATGGGTCAAACGGAAATGATGCTACGAGTAAGAATACTGATCCTACTACCAGTAAACTCATAATACCAAGTCCGGTACGTTGCATTACTTGAACGTATTTCAATTGTGAAAATTTGATTAGCGGTGGTGCTATACGTTCTTCAATAAAGCGTGTTAAAGCTTCCATATTACTTTTCCCTCCTGATGCACTGATAGTGCTTACACCCATAGGATACACTGTTCGAAAATAATTTTCAACACCTTTTAGCAATTATTGAAAAACTTTTTTAATTGGATTGAAAATAATTTCCAATATTGATATGATAGTAGAGAAGTTAATGGAGGCATTATTATGATTATCGTAAACAGTCCGATCATGCAAAGCAAAATTCAAACAATTTTGGAATCTATGGAATCACCTACTTTTACATTTGTAAAAAAAGATGGTATCCGCCTTTACTTTGAAACAAGCGAACAAGATACAGAATTGGCATGTAAAATTGCGAAAGCAGAAATCAAAAAAGACCCTATGGCAGGGGCTATTATGTTCACTGTTAAATCAGAAGAATATATCTAAGAGTAACTATCTACTCCACAAAGAAGAGGCAATCGCCTCTTCTTTTTTTATTGTTTGATTGTGAATGTTTTTTGAATGGGATCAATAATCCCAATACCGCCATAAGGTATCGAAAACATTGGTTGGGTATGGCCAAAGTTCATATTGGCGACAATGGCACCCTGGTAGTCGATTTCTTGTACAATTTTTTCTATAATTTCTCGGTATTCTTGATAATACTTATTATTATAGGGCTTCCCAAAAATGATACCGGAAGTCCTTTCGAGAGTTCCTACCGTAACCAATGCCCGTAGCATATCCTCAAACAACCACGGTTCTGCCATCACTTCACTGGTTTCGAGGAAAAGAATTGCCTCGTCGAAAGACTCATATGACGGCCATATATCTGTACCTCTTAAGTTACTGAGCACTTCGATACACCCGCCAATTAGAGGCCCACTAACCACTTTATCACCCTGGATAAAATCGAAACCGTCATGCGGATTCATCGTTTTTGTCTGATTTTGATTTTCTATTAGCCACGGAATTCGCTCACTCGTCCATTGCGTTGCCGCTTCAATACTCACACTTGCTTCTTGATTTAATACAATCCTTTGGAAATAATCACGGCTGTATTCAAACATCCCATTATTCTCAGAAAACTCTGAAAGAATCGACGGGCCATAATATGTTTTGATGCCTAGTTTATTAAGATACAAGTGTAGTGTTGTGGAATCTGAGTAACCAATGAATGGTTTTGGATTATTTATAAAGATAGTATCATCTAAATACGGTAGTATCCGAACACTCTCTGATCCACCAATACATGATAGGACCATAGCAATGTCATCATCTTTATATGCATCCATAAGATCTTGAGCACGGTTTTGTGGATTCTGATACACCGACTCACTACCATCGAGTGTATGGGTCATTGGTAAGACCTCGATATCAAATGTATCCTTGAGGTATTGAACCCCTTTTTCATAGCGCCAGCGTATGTCCTTATCCCCTGCGCCACCCCACGATAAGCTGACACTTGCGGCTTTTAATCTAGTTTTTATCATTTGTTTTCTCCAATATTCTTAATCCAAATCGAATGCCAATAACGTCTGTTTCTTCAAAAATAATTTTCAAATAAATCGGATTATTGCCAGTAGCTACCCTAATATAGTCAAATTCACATGTCGTATAGCTATGATTTTCGCCTTCAATTGTTACTGATTCTTTTGAAATTTCAACGTTATACCCCTCTCCAGCACCATAACTTCCGCATAAGGAATCCATTTTTTCTAAACTCCACGATACTTCATCGGGCGTATCTTTCGTCGTAGTATCTAGCATCATAAGCGCTAATTTCTGCACAGGAATATCGCTTGTATTACAGAGTACGATGGCTGCTTCAGTTTTCGTTTCATTTATAAACAATGCACTTGATACTCCGGTTAGCGAACCTGCATGTCCTACCACTTTACCTATTTCTGTTTGAATGTATTGACTTCCGAATCCATACTGGCTCCCATATCCAACCTCACGTAAATGCGTCTCAAGTTGTCCTAACATGTCGTTTGATGGTTGCATAAACCACGTTGCTAATTTCCCCATGTCATGAAGCGTTGATTTAGCAGCGCCACCGCCTTGTAAAGCAAAGGCATTGTCATAGTAGTCCTTTATTTCGATACATTGGTGCTCATTCCAATAATATTGGAAGGTAGTTTGGTCGCTTTTGTTCACATCTAGATACGTTGTCGTTGAATCGTGCATACCAAGTGGTTTGAAAATTAAGTCTTGAATTGCAGCTTCATAATGAACATATGGGCTTGCAACACGAATTACCTCTCCCAGTAATGCAAATCCATCATTGAAGTAACTCACATGTGTTCCTGGGTAACTGTGTTGCTTTTTCTCTGCATTAAGCTGATCAATGAGAATTGCTACTGCCTGGTCCATATATTCAGTTGATAAACCACAGTCATGAACTTTTTGCATAAATCCTGTCTTGTGGCATACTTGAGTTATTGTTGTGCGTGGTTGCGGATAGTATCCTGAAGTGTGGTTCAAAAAATGATGGATTCGAATATCTCTTCTGTCAAAACTTGGAAAGTAATCAGATATAGAATCGTCAAGCGACCACCAATTTGATGTCGCTCCTTTAAGCATGACGATGGCTGTCAGCAGTTTCGTTATTGAAGCAATGCCATAGCGTGACTGTTCTGCGACCGGATGCGGACACATGGCCTCATTGTATACCTTTTTGTACTTCCATTGGCCATTGTGGTCTACAATCCCCACACAGGCTCCCTGCGCCTTATATTGCGCTAAAAAAGATTCAATCATTCTATCCATTATCCTACCACCTCTCCATTATTTATAAAAAGAAACTACCTTGTGGTAGTTTCTTTCAAATGTTACGCTTCCTCGTCTGCCGGAGCATCTTCAGCAGGTGCATCCTCAACAGGTGCATCTTCAGTTGGTGCCGTCGGTGCAACTTCTACTGGCACGACTGGGGCATCTTTGTATTCGAGATTGAATTCAAGGAATTCTCGTGTTGTTTCAAGATGAGAATAATCTTTCCAACTTACAAGAATTTTTAAGTTTACGGTTGACTGACTTGTTTCACCATTGAGCTGGAATCCACCAACAAATGATTTTTCCGTATCCGTCTGATTTGGAATCATTGAATATTGTCCATCAAATATTCCAGCGGATGGCATCATAGTTTCTTTGTTGTAAGGTTCATTGTTTGCAACGACTACAACTTCAACTTCGTACAGTGCAATCCGTGGTTGATCCACAACGATTTCATAGACATAACCATCACCTTTTTTACCCATAGTTGCTTTAACATTGAAGTATGGTGATGACGCCACAAATTTATCTTGATCTAAGATGGCTTTCCAGGATGACTCATAGCGTTTTACTTTTTCAGCGTAAAGACTCTTCTCGCCGAATGAACATCCAGTAACAAGTAATGCAAGTACTATTAATGTAAGGAACTTTTTCATCAAGGCCTCCTTAGACGCTAACGTGGTTGATTAAATGATATGTTTTCTTACCACGTCGAATGACGGTAAGTTGTTCGCCAATTGCGTTTTCTTTTGTAATGATAAACTCGGCATCGTTCACAACTTCGCCATTGACACGAATCGCACCATCTTTAACAAGTTGACGTGCTTCGCGCTTACTTGGAAGAATCTTGGTGTCAACGAGTAAATCAACGATTGTTTTTGCTTCCGCAACATCGAGTGAGCTACTGCCTTTAAATGCTGATCGAAGTTCTTCTACAGATAAGTTTTGGACATTACCAGAGAATAATGCTTCTGTCATTCGTAATGCCATGTCAAGACCGGCATCACCATGAACAATTTGTGTCAATTCTTTTGCAAGTTCTTTTTGAGCATGTCGTAAGTGCGGTGCTTCTTTAAATGCATCTTCGATTGCTTCAATTTCCGCAACTGATTTAAAGGATAGACGTTTGGTAAAATCGATAATGTCTTCATCACTTGTATTAATCCAGAATTGGTAGAACTCATAGGCATCGGTACGTTCAGGATCTAACCAAATATTTTGCCCTTCACTCTTACCAAATTTAGTACCGTCTGACTTCATTATCAAGTGTGATGTGACACCATAAACTTCGGATTCATGTCCTTCAACACGACGAATTAACTCAGTACCACTAACCAAGTTTCCCCATTGATCAGATCCACCAATTTGGAGTTGTACGCCTTCATTCTTAAAGAGATGAAGGTAATCAATCGCTTGAAGAATTGTATATGAGAATTCTGTATATGAAATCCCTGTTTGAATACGTTTCGCAATCGTATCTTTTGAAAGCATCGTCGCAACACTAAAGTGTTTTCCATAATCTCTTAAAAAATCAAGCATGGATAAATCGCCCAACCAATCACGATTATTTAAAATACGAACTGGATTATTATCTGAACTGACAATGCGTTCAATTTGGCTTCCAATTCCCGCAATGTTATGCGCTAAATCTTCGTCAGTAAGCATTGAGCGTTCAGTCGTTGGTCGTGGATCTCCAATCATTCCCGTAGCACCACCAACTAGCGCAATAGGATGGTGTCCTTGTGCTTGGTATCGTTTTAGAAGGATAATTTGTTGGAGATGGCCAACATGCAATGAATCCGCTGTTGGGTCAAATCCGCAGTATAGTGATATTGGATTTTCAAGACGTTCATTCAAAGCATCTCGGTTTGTAACGTCTTTAACAAGACCGCGCCATTCTAATTCATCTAAAAATTTCATTATTTCCACCTTTATTTTTCTTGTGTATCAAATAACATTTTTATCTTCAGGTAATAACGTTGCATGATATCTAACATACATGTTATCACAAGTAGGGTCGTATCGTCATAGGGGTAAATGTAACTTGAACTACAGAATTTGTCCAATTCGATCCATTTATCCTCTTTATGAATCAAGTTCTTCGAAAGAAACTGAACTTTTAACAAGTTTTGGTCGCCATTGTGCAAAATAATCGACTGATCATCATGACGGCTCATGATATAAAGCAGGGTTGACGTGATTGATTTATTCTTTTGAAGAAACGGAACGTAGTGATTAAAGACTTCACGCATCCCGGTCTCCACAAATTCATAGCGTTTTGGATCTTCATCAAAAAAGCCATGTTGTGCAAATCCTTCACCAAATTGTTTGACCTGCTTGGTAATATCTGCATACCCTCTTGAGTTTATAAACGCAAACATAATAATACTTGTCATAAAGACAGGATATTTATATGTCTGTTGGTTTAAAACAGCACGTTGAATTTTTGTTTCAATGTCATGCTGATATCGGTTTATATCGGAAACATTATGACTGTTTACGTTAAAAATACGATGTGCTTCATCTTTGTAGGCACGTACTAAATGAATAAACTTCTCGAAGTTCATTTGTTCGTTACTGCCTTTATAGTTAGGGCCATACATTCCAAATCCAAGTTCTTTGGTATATGCACTGACATATCCATAAACTAAAATATTGGAAAGGATTGTTTGCTTATCGCCTTTAACAATATAGCCTTCAACACGTTTAATATAGTTATCAATGTATTTAGGATCTACAACAATATCATTCATGAGTTCATCCAAAGCGACTTTAAAATACTCATCACGGCGTGGTGTTAAGCCAAGAGAATCTCGGGTCCACTCTTGTGTAGCATCAAAAACATCACTATCGATAGCAAAGCCTATTGGATGGTGATCTTCATAATGGACAAGGATGTCTTTAACTTTTTTGGCATCTTCATCCAGTTTAATGTAAAAAATAAGTCCTTCTTCATCAAATGTATAGGACCATGATTCCATATTAAACCTTTCCCATATTTCAAAGAAAATTGTGAACACTGCATACGATACAACGTTTCTTTGTCGGTCATTCCCTGCGAACGATCCTCCAAGGACGAGGAGTGATCCTTCTTGACCTTCAATCATGCCACGCATAATTCCATTACGTTTCGCACGTAGCTCTCGAATTGATTCCGAAGTTAATTGAACAATATTCATATCGATCCCTCTTTCAATATCCCTATTTTACCATAAATACAATCTTTTTCTTATCAAAATATCAATTATTTTCACAAAGTTTGAAGAAAAAAAGGGCTCGCGCCCTTTTCTCTGTTATTACAGGTATGAAATCTATTCCTAGGATAGAGAAATAGGCTTCTGCAAACCAATTGATTTACAGGATTATTGTAGCGTTATAATTTGTAAATGTGATGATAAGCATATGTTAAACTGTGTGATTATCTGGTTTATAAAAGAGCATTAATGTTGCTGGAATAACCATCAATAAACCAAACACCGTGAGTGCTGTTCGAATCGTTGTCATCTCGACAATTGTTGCGGCAAAAATTGGTGTAAATACAGCACTTAAACCAATTGTTATCGATATCGCTACCATTTGACCGGTCGAACGCAAATGCTCAGGCACTTCACGATAGACAAGATCCTTTTGTGAAATCAGTAAGAATGGATAAGACAGCATTTGTAATACTGTCATGATTAAGATGCTTGTGACACTGGGAGCCATTGCATAAAGGAAAAAGCGCATGGCCGTAATCACTGATGCAAAAATCATGAGTTTCTTACCGCGATATTTTATCAAGAGACGTCCCATAATAATCATCATTGGAATCTCACTAATGGCTTGTACAAACCATTTGGTCCCAACATTTGACGCATTACCACCTAAATCAAATATCAAATCGATAACGGTGATACCGTCTGCATTGTAAACAAAGTATGCGACAAAATAAACAACTAGCAGTAGCACATAGTTTTTATTTTGAAACAGTGCTGCCATATCTTTAAACTTGATGGGATCAGGGGATTCAGTTTTAGCCTCTTCAAGTCGAAAAGACAAAAAGATAACGCACAAACTAAGCACACCTGATAGAATACCAATACTATGAAATCCCATACTGGTTGCAAGGTACCCACCTACTAAAGATGTTAGTGCCCACCCGAGCGAACCCAAAGAACGAATGCGACCAAACTCATGATACAATCCATCAGTCTCTAAAACCCACGTATCGTATAAGTTACTGGCAATCCTCGTAAATCCAGCCATTGTTCCAACGACAAAGAAGTGGAACCAATAATTGGCACCGTCAAAACTAAAGGCCATCAACCCAGTCATAAACAGAATAAAGGTTGTATAAATAAAGAATCGCTTAATCGCTCCAAATCGGTCACTGAGGTACCCGACTAAAATTTGACCCACAATCGATACCACCGCAAAATATGACAAAATATATCCTCTTTGCGTTCCCGTATATCCAAGTTGGGTTAAGTATGGAATCATTTGTGTAAACATAATTGCATGGGATGCATACACAAGGAACATTACCACACTAAACTTAAACATTTTATTTCTATTGTTTTGCATGTATTACCTCTCTATTTGTAATGATTGCATCACACGGTATATCCTGCACTTCTTCAAAGGAAACCGTTGTTTCTTGGAAGTCATATGCAAGTCCAATTTTGATGAAATCAGTATCCTTTAAATATCGATCGTAATACCCCGCCCCATAACCTATACGATATCCATTTCGGTTGAATGCTACCATTGGGACTAACATCATGTCAATATCTTTTGCGTCAATGGTCACGGCTGTCGTAGGTTCAAGGATTCCAAGTTGTCCTGGTGTCAAATCTTGAAACCCTGTAACGGGGTGAAAGGTCATCACCTTATTACTAATTTTAGGCAAGACTAACGTCAGTGTGCGATCCCACCACAATGTCTCCATGATTGCGTATGTATCAACTTCATGGTTAAATGCAGCATACAAGGCAACAACCTTATGCCCTGATGTTCTTTCTATCACTTGGTCATGGATTGCTTTATCCCACGGCAAGCGTGTTTCGACATCATATTTTTTTCGCTGCGCAATTATTGCGGCAGCAATGTCTCGTTTCACTGACATAAGCATGTCCTTTCTATTACCCAACAGATCCTTCCATTTCCATCTTCATCAATTGATTTAATTCGACGGCATACTCCATTGGTAATTCGCGTGTAAATGGTTCTAAGAAACCAAGGATAATGGTTTCTGACGCTTGTTCTTCGCTAAGTCCACGACTCATCAAGTAGAAGAGTTCTTCTTCAGAGATTTTGGAAACGCGTGCTTCGTGTTCAATAATGGAAGCATTAGTTTCAACAATATTTACAGGCATCGTATCACTCATCGATAGTTGGTCCAAAATGAGCGTGTCACACTCGATTTTTGTTTTAGCATTTATAGCGTTTTTATCGTGATGGACAATTCCACGGTAGTTTACAGTCCCGCCATTACGTGAAACAGACTTTGAGATAATGGTACTTTGCGTATTGGGTGCTTTATGAATCATTTTAGCGCCAGCATCTTGCCACTGATTTTTACTTGCGACAGCAATCGAAATCGTCATTCCTTTCGCAGCGTTTCCTGCAAGAATGCAAGATGGGTACTTCATGGTCTTATAAGCACCAATATTTCCGTCAATCCATTCCATCACTCCGTGTGCATCAACTGTTGCACGTTTGGTTACGAGATTATAGACATTGGTTGACCAGTTTTGAATGGTAGTATAGCGACATTTTGCGTTCTCATGCACAAAAATTTCAACGACAGCAGCATGCATTGAATCTTTTGAATAGATTGGTGCTGTACACCCTTCAACGTAGTGAACATCGGCGCCCTCATCAACAATAATGAGTGTACGCTCAAATTGGCCCATAGATTCAGCATTAATTCTAAAATAGGATTGCAATGGTTTATCCAATACAACACCTTTTGGAATATAGATAAAGGAGCCTCCAGACCACACAGCAGTGTTGAGCGCAGCAAACTTATTATCATTGTAGGGTACGAGTTTATTAAAGTATTTTTGAACAATTTCTGGATAATCCCGCAGTCCTGTATCCATATCAAAAAACAGGACCCCTTTTGCTTCAACTTCCTGCAGCATATTGGCGTAGACAACTTCTGAGTCGTATTGAGTCGCAACGCCCGACAAGTATTTCGCTTCAGCTTCAGGAATTCCTAGACGATCAAACGTGTTTCGAATCGTTTCAGGAACATCTTCCCACAACGTTTCAGCACGATCGCTTGGTCGTAGGTAATAAATATAGTCATCAAAATCGATGGCAGATAAATCAGCTCCCCACATTGGCATGGGTTGTGCTTTAAAGTGTTCGTATGCTTTGAGACGCAAGTCTAGCATCCAATCTGGTTCTTGTTTAATTCGAGAAATTTCACGCACGACATCTTCATTAAGCCCTTTATCAAATTGTACTACAGCTTCGACATTATCATGAAATCCGTATTCGTACGTTTCGCTGGGTAAACGATCACGATCGCTAATTTTTTCTTCACTCATCTTGATCCCTACTTTCTTCAATTAATTCCGTAATGCCACGCCATCCTAATGTAGCACAATGAATACGGTTGGCTTGACGTCCAACATTTTTAAATGCATTCGCTTCTTGCAAGACATCATGATCATACATATCGAGGTGGAGCATTTTATTGTATTCAGCAATAATTGCGGTTGCTTCGTCGACAGTTTTATTTTTAAGTAATTCTGTCATTATCGACGCTGCCGATGTCGCAATCGTACATGCTTGACCTTCAAATGCAACATCCACAATCGTTCCATGTTCAATTTTGGCTTGAATCAAAAGATCATCAATACATGAGTCTGTACTCATTTGGATACTTGGATAGTCTGATTCCATGCGTTTATTTCGCGGATTTTCGTAATGGTCCATGATAATTTGTCTTAAAAATTGTGGGTTATCAAAATAATCCATACACCCTCCTATAAATATAAATCGATTGTTTTTTCAATCGTAATTGTTTCGACTGCTTCAATGAAACGGTTCACATCATTTTCATTATTGTAGAAATAAAGTGACATTCGGACACTTTTCTCTGCTTTTAAAGCACCATTTAACATTTTTGCGCAATGTTCGCCAGAGCGAACCGATATTTTCAAACTATTGAGGTATGCCGCAACATCTTGAGCAAATATTCCTTTCACGGAAAATGAGATAATCGCATTATCAGCTTGCGGATTATATACCGTTACATGATCCATTCTAAGCAAAGCATTTAAGGCTTTCGAGTGGAGTGGTTTAATCGTATTATGAATCGTTTCAAATCCAATGCTTTGAAGATAATCAATTGCGCTCCCAAAGCCAATGACACCTTCAATATTTGGTGTTCCCGATTCGAATTTTGCAGGTGCTTTTTTGAGCACTACATCACCGCATGCACTGTAACGCACATTGTTGCCGCCACCAGTATTTAGTGGTTCCATAATTTCAAAAATTTCCGGTTTCGCATACAAAACACCCACACCAGTTGGGCCGAGCATTTTATGGGCACTGAAAGCAAAGAAATCAACATCAAGGTCACTCACATTGACGGCGGTATGACCGACTGATTGCGCGCCATCCACACAAATAAGGGCACCAAATTCGTGAGCAATTGTTGCGAATGACTTAATATCATTCTCATACCCTAATACATTCGAAATATGAGCAATGGAAACAAGTTTAACGCGGTCATGCATTGCTTGACGCAGCGCATTTGTTGAAATTTTTCCATCATTATCTAATTTAATGAATTCAACTTCAATCCCGAGTGTTTCGCTTAAGGCGAACCATGGAAGTGTATTTGAGGCATGTTCGGCTTCGTTAAGGAGCACAACATCCCCCTTCTTGAGATGGTGTAGCCCATACCCATGCGCCACCAAATTCAAACTTTCACTCGCACCGGAAGTAAAGACGATGTTCTTGGGTTCCGTATGGATAAATGCTGCGACTTTTTTTCGAGTCAACTCGTACAAATTACTGGTTTCCAGTGATTCGTTATAATCCCCACGATGAATGTTGGATGATAAGCGTTCATAGTAATCGACAACTGCATCAATTACCGCCTGGGGCTTCAAATTTGTTGCTGCATTATCAAGGTAAGCAACATCGGGGTGGTGCTTATAAAAGGGGAAATCATCTCTTATTGCCATTGGTTATTCACCTTCTCTGTAATTTCTTGTGTTAATTGTTCTTTAATTGCAGGATCATCAATACCATCAACAATCGGCATCAAATAGCCCGTTATAATCAGTTTTAAAGCATCAAGGCGCGATAAACCACGTGATTGCAGGTAATAGATATGTTCTTCATTCGGTTGACCCACCGATGCTGCATGAGATGCTGCAACGTCATTCTCATCAATTAAAAGCATCGGGTAAACGACACCGTGAACCGTCTCACCTAAATTCATGATACGACTCATTTGGTGGGTCTCTGATCCACCATTACCTTTAGCAATAGATCCAATAACTTCTAAGTGAAGTTTTGCTTCATCTAAAACGATTGCATTGCAGGTTACCATCGCATAACTCTTCTTCGCTTGATGATCTGCTTTTATCGTCCATTTGAGATTATTGAAGCTGATAATAGCACCTCTAAAATCAACATGACTCCCCGCACCGACATATTCAATGTGTGTTTTTTTATGATGATCTCCAAGGGACATTTCACCATAGTTTGCGACAAGATGAGCATGCTCATTTAAAATAAGGTGTTCATCAACAACTAATGCTTCATTACTCTGATTGATCCATAGATATTTCCAATTGGAAGATACTTGGGCATCGAGTGTAAACGCTAAATTGCCTGAACCACTCACAACAAGGTAAACACTACCTTCGGTATTGGTTGGAATGGTTAAGCTCACATTCATGGAATCGTGGACATGTATATGAACTTCATTAAAACCTGATTCGAGGCTTACGTTTTGTGATGTTTCAATTACGATTGCCATTATTTGTTACCTTGGATTCGATCTTTTATAACACACGATTCTAATGCAATTCGTTGCTTATGTTCTTTTTCTGTTTCCGCTGGTTTTGCTTCAATCCAGTCATAACCTTCACGGTCAATCTTGGTGACGAGTGTTTCATCTGAACTTAAGACAATTTGACCGTCCATCATGATGTGGGTATGCGTGGGTTTAATCAATTCAAAGAATCGCTCATAGTGACTGACAATAATCAGTCCCATTTGACGTTTATCTTGTTCTTCTTTTAAGACTTCAGCAACGAGTCCGAGTGCATCAATGTCCAAACCTGAATCGATTTCATCAAGCATTGTAAAACGAGGTTGCAACATCATCATTTGTAGAATTTCGTTGCGTTTCTTTTCACCACCTGAGAAGCCTTCATTTAAGAAACGATGTGCTAGATCCTCTTTCATTCGAAGACGTTTTACACTGGATTCCATTCCTTTTACGAATTCAAACAATCCGATAGGTGTTTCACGACGTGCGTTTAGCGCTGATTTCAAAAAATCAGAGTTTGTAACACCCGATACTTCTTGGGGATACTGCATCCCTAAAAAGAGTCCCAATTTACTTCGTTCATCCACTTCAAGCTCCAAAACATCTTCTCCATCAAATGTAATTGAACCTTCCGTTACTTCATAGCGGGGATGTCCCATTATTGCAGAGAGTAACGTTGATTTACCATTTCCGTTAGGCCCCATGATTGCATGAATTTCACCTTCATTGACAACCAAGTTAACTCCCTTCAAGATTTGTTTTCCTTCAATTTCAACATGAAGGTTTTCAATACGTAATTGTGCCATGATAATTCCTCGCTTCTTTATACTTTTATCATTATATCACAGTGGTTCAATTCTTAAACGTGCCAACGCAATTCTCTTGTTAATAATTAATTAAAAAATACATGCTTTTTCACACGAAGTTCATTCACTTGTGAGACACTCATTACATTGCCGTGTTTTATTGCAATGGGGTTGTAAATAACCTATAATGAGAAAGTTAAAAGGAGGATTATAATGATTGACAATTTAAAAAAATATTGGTTTGTCGTCGTTATCTGTTTAGTACTAGTTGCCGGAATTGGCTTCTATGCAAAACAGCAAATAGGTACTGTTTTACGCGGTAAGACAGTCGAGGGGAAACAAGTCGTCTCCGAAATCGCTGGCGTTAATTATTTTGCCGAAGACTATAACAAAGATCTTAAAGAGCGATATGGTTTGACTCAAACATATGCACTTTTCGAACGTTCCGTTTTATCTTCAATTGAAACGACACCAGAAATTGCTAAGAAATCAAAAGAAATTGCAGAAACAGCAAAAGCTGGAACTGCGCAACAACAAGGTCAAGCAGGAATGCAACAACTTGAAAGCTATGTCATTTCATTAGGCTATACAGGGCTTGATGAGTTAAACATTGTTTATGAAGACATGGCAAAACGTGATCAAATTATCTTAGATTACGTGAATGCGAATAAAGAAACATATTTAGATCCTTATGTTGAAGCAAGCTCACCACGCATGGTTAGCCACATCTTGATCAAAATGACCGATTCAAAAAATCCAACAGCCGAGGAACAAGCGAAGATTGATAAAGTTAACGCACAACTTGCTGAAGGAAAACCATTTAACGAAGTAGCGATGGCCCTATCCGATGATACTGCATCCGCACAACGTGGTGGTAGCATTGGATTTACAGATAAATCCTCACAATTAGTACCAGAATTTTTAGCAGCTGCACTTGCAACTGAAGCAGGACAAACATCAGAATGGACCGCTTCACAATATGGAATGCACTTAATTAAAGTTGATTCAACAAATCCAGAAGACTTTGTAAGTAATGATGAAGAAAAAGCAAAATATATCGCATCACTTACAGCTTCAAACAAACAAATTGTTTACAATGCAATTTGGGATAAAGCTAAAGACTTAGATATTAAATTCACTGATGACGCCGTCAAGAAAGAATTACTCACATTAATGGGTATCGAGGAAGGACAATAATATGAAAAAAATTACAGCATTATTAGTCGCTCTTCTTGTTCTTGCAGGATGTTCTGATGCGCGCGTCAAGCCTGCATCAAATGAAACAATTTTTACAGTTGGTAACCAAACGGTCACAGAAACACAGTTGTTTGAAGTGATGAAACGTCAAGACAACGGTGCTACTGTTATTCAAAACGCAGAGCAATCTGTAACCAAAGACATTAACGACCCTTCAATTGAAGAAGCAGCTCAAGCACAACTCGCTGAAGCAAAATCAATCCTTGGCGATCAGTTCCCACTCTTGTTAGAACAATTAAACATGGGTTCAGAACAAGATTACCTTGATAAAGTCGTTTATCCAACACTGAAAATGGAATTCTTAGTCAAACAGACTATCGAAGCAGATTTTGATACACTTGTAAAAGAGTATCAACCACGTAAAGCAAACATTGTTCAAATACAAACAGTTGACCAAGCAAATGAAGCGTTAACACGTATTCAAGCAGGTGAAAAAATGGAAGATGTTGCTAAAGATGTTACAGTAGCAAATTCCCAATATACTGGAAAATCAGCTATCTACAATCTTAAAGGAACACAGTTCCCATCACCTGTTTCACAGTTCATGAACCAACAACAAGGTCCTGGCTTGAGTGGTGTATTGAAAGATGAAACAAACGGTACTGCTTATATTGTTGAAATCGTCGAAACCGATGCAAACAAATTTAAAGATGATCTTTTAAACCAATGGAAGAAAGATCAAGCACTTACAAAAACATACCGTGCTAAAGTCTTTAGCGATAATAACTTCAAAGTTTATGATAAAGATATCTTGGATGCAGTTACTAAATCATATCCTGGATACCTCGCTTAATTTTCCATATCAACACACCTTAGGGTGTGTTTTTTTAACACTAAAATTTGACTGTGCTATACTAATCAAAAGGAGAAATTTATGACACTATTCCAAAAAATTATCGATCGGGAGATTCCTGCATACATTATTTATGAAGATGAATTTACGCTTGCGTTCCTCGATATAACCCAAGCAACGCCAGGACACACTCTCGTTATCCCTAAAACAGCCACAGACTCGTTTATGAGCGCTGATATCGAAACCCTGGCACATGTTCAAGCAACAGCACAACACGTCGCTAAGAAGCTTCAAGTGGCTCTTAACGTCAATGATTTTAATATCATCAGCAATGCCGGTCCTCTTTCAGGACAAACTGTCTTTCATTATCATGTGCACATTATTCCACGTTACAGTGACAAAGACCTTATCATTGAACACGGATCGCATGCAGATGCCATTGAATCTATCTACCAAAAAATTAACACAAACACTAAATAGCAGCACATTCAGTGATCCTAATTTTTACACAGAAAAAACCACCCATTAAGGAATACGGGTGGTTTTTCTTCGTTGGTATCTTAACGATGAGTCACGTATTAAGCTTTACGTTTTTTTGAGAATAGTAAAGTTACTGCACCTGCAAGAACAATCAGTATTCCAAAATATGGTACTTGTGTTGCCATACCTGTTTCCGGAAGTTTTGTAGGATTTTCTGTATTAGTGTTTGTCTCTTTCTCTTCTTCTTTCTTCACAGCCTCTTTAATGGTTACCGTAACACGCTGTACAGTTCCATCTGATGATGTGAATGAAATTGTTGTTGTTCCTGTTTTTAGAGGAATGAATGTTGCAGGTGAATTGAATGTTGCTGCAAAGAATTCAGCATCAAAAATCCATCCTTCACCACCCTTCAGATCATCAAATTCTGGGTAAAGTGTAAATGCTTCCCCAACTCGAATCACATCAGGCAGTCCTTTAAAGCCTTCAATTACGCCACCATTTACTTTAACTAATTGGTTTACGGTACTTTGTAAGTGTGCGACTGCTTCATCCAATGCTATTTGTGTACTTAATGGATTGTTTGCAATTGCTTCCGCTTGCGCTTTTGCAGCTAACATTGTATTCCAACTGGATTCTGTATACGACTCAGGTGATAATGCATCAATTGATTCTAGGAGTTTGTTCAATGCATCTTTATTGAGTGTATTTGGTGTTATTTCACCATCTGGATTATGGATCAGGTCCATGAGTGATGGAATCATTTCTAGGTATGATTTCGCATCGAGGTCTGATAGGTTTTCTTGAGCAAGTGCATCCGTGAATGTTGATGCAGCTGTCGTAATCGTTTCAAATGTTGTTGCTTTATAGTCTTTTGCATTTAATTTCGCAACGACGTCAATGAAATCTTGAAGCGTTTGTCGTTGTGTTGGATTTGCTTTTACAACAAGTCCATTATAAGCCGTTTCAAGTGCTGTAAGTGCTTCATTGAGAGTTTGTTGGGTTGTTGCTGTTGATAGGGCATTTTGTGCCGACTCAAGCGCTGTATTAAGGGCAGATACACTTAGTGGTGTATAACGCGCTGTATCAAGTGCGGCGACTGTGTTGACAAGCGTGTCAAGTGCCTGGCGATCTAATCGAACCATGCTTGCTTGTGCTGTTTCCATTTTTGCTACAAATTCAGCGACAGTATCCAAGTTTGCAAGAATATCATCTAGCATTTCAACTGCTTTTTCTTGGAGTTTAATGAATGCAGATGTAGTACTTGAATCATACTCTGCAAGATCCATCGTAGCTAATGTTTCAAGTTGAACGACACTTCCATTATGTGCTAAATCATTGAATGCTTTTTGAAGCGTGTTGTAGTGTGTTTGGATGTCATTTGCTGTAACTGATTGAGGATCAGATTCAAATGCCTGAATTAATGTCGTCGCAGCATTAAGTGCTCCATTCACTTGTTCATAGAGTGCTTCATGTAACTGTTCAACATATTCCGTATCTGAGAGTTTGGTTGTTACTTGTTGTGCAAGTGTCTTCAGACTGTCGATATTGATCGCTTTAACAGATATGGAAAGTGCATTGGATGCGACTCCCTTAGTAGAATGTGCCTGAACTGTAACAACACCAGGTTTGTGAGCTGTTATGACGCCATCTACGACACTTGCGATTGTCTCATCACTTGATGTCCATGTGAATGCTTCTGTCGCATCAGCTGGTGTTAATGCAGCGTTGATAACTTGGGTGTCATTGATGTTCAATTCAGTCTTGTCTGCAGTTAGTACGATGGATTCAATTGCAATCTCTGTATCCATCAATTCACCGAAGAGTTTCATCTCAGCCATGGATGCGAATTTATTCATTTGTGCTACCGTTGAACTTGTTCCTAAGGATTCAAGGGCAATGAATTTTACATAACGTGCTGGAATCTTATCAAATTTTGAAACTTGATAGTTTGAACGACCGATGAGTCCACTTACGTCGTATGGTAATGTATCTTCAACGACCGGTTCAAAGGTTACTCCATCGAGACTTGTTTCAATACGGTAGCGAACAATGTCCCCATTACGATTTCGCGTATTAGGCAAGAAATTAAGTTGTTCTAAATTATAGATATGTTTGAGATCAAGTGTTACTGAAATTGGTAATTTTGCATCGGTTCCATAACTCGTATGCCAAATTGTTTCTGGATCATTATCGAGAATATTTGTGACATAGTCAGTATCGGCTTGGTTTGTGAAATCGACAATTTCAGCATTTCGCGTATCAATTGGATGGATACTATCGACTTGATCAGTATTTGATCCTTTTAATTGGAGTTTTGAGAATGCAAGATTTAATTTAATGGTTGCATCTTCAATTTGAGAGATTGTTTGTGGATTATCAAGAACAGCTTGAGCTACTGTACGTGCATCCATAACTGCTGTATACGATGCTTCAGTATAGAGACGTTGATGTAAGCCATCTGTTTTTGCTAGAACTGCTTCAAGCATTGTTGTATCAAATCGATCACTCACAGTTAAATTATGGTCAACTGTGATGGATGCGTCAGCAAGTGATGTTGCTGTCAGTACAACATTTCCAGCTTTTTTACCAGTAATATAATACTCATAGCCTTTTTCAGTCACAATTTTGGTAATCGTTGCGACACTTGGGTCAGAACTGGTTATTTCGTAGAATGGGTTAATCGCATTCTTTGGTCCTACATTCGCTTGGATACGTGTTAGGCTCTCAAGACCGATGTGGTCTGGCGTTGCAGCATCAAATTCAATGGATGATACAGCTGCTCCGATGTTTGAAATAAAGTCTATTTCATATAGCGATAGCATTCTATTTTCAACCGTTCCTGTTGTTGTTCCAGTTGCTGATCCTGATGCTGTAAGTGGTGTAATTTCGATGCGATCAATAGCCTGACCTTCTGGAACATTCCATTCAAAGATGGATTTAAAGGTGCTAATCGTACCTAAGTCAATCACTGTATCGCCACTATAAGCTGTTGCTTTAATTGATGTAACACTTCCATTTGATCCAGAAGGACGGTTATGAACGCGAACTTTTGAAATTGGGTGTGATTCTTTCAACTTAAAGGTCATTGTAGTTGGGAGTTTGACATAGTCTGGTAAATCACCATCTGATGGTTTCCATTTGAACTCAGCCAATTCCCCGACTTTGCCATCAAATAAGAGTGATGCATAGTTTCCTTGTTGCCATAATTTCGCACCATTGGTACCATCATCTGTTGGCATCAAGTCATTGGTGAAGGTCATACCTTCGATTTCGTTAAGCGTTAGCTTCGTTTCAGTACTTGGTAATACAGGCTCTTCAACTTCATTAAGTGCGTTAATCGTACTTAAGTTATCACCAACAAATTGAGCACTTTGTGGTGTAATTGCTGTTGGACCCGCAAATTTCTGAGTCATCTTGAAGCTACCAATCACACCGGTTCCATTTAGGGTTTCGGTGGGCCCAACATTAGTAAAGATGAGATAGTTTACACGTGATTTATCAGTGTGCAAACGATCTTTACTAAAGCTCTTCATAAATTGAGTTAAGACAGATGTACTGTTCGATTCGAATTTGTATTCTGTATCGTTGTATGGAATTGCAAGGTCTAAGGCATAAACATTTTCCATACCCATTCCATAAACAGTATATGTCACAACGTCTCCAGCTTCCGCTTCAGTTACGGATGGCACAATGAGAACTTGCCCTTGGACTTTGTTCTTTTGAGGTGTGACACCGCCGTTAAGTTGTCGTGCAACAAATGAAATATCGTACGCATCAATTTTATTATCGTAGTTTATATCTGCTGCATCAACGTAACCTTCAAAGTCAGCATCTCCAAATTTAAGACCGGCATAGTTTTCAAAGAAAATGAGATCTTCTTCATCTAGCGTGCCACTGTTGTTCCAGTCACCAACAATTTGTGATGGTGATCCTTCGACAGCATATGGGCGCAATTCATGTGCAGTGAAGAAACCACCGACTGAATCTTTAACACTGATTCGTAAGTAGCGTGCACGTAACGGCTGATCGAACGTAAGTGTCTTCATCGTTTCGCCTGTGGAATAGCTCCATGCTGGTGTATCAACCCCAACTTTAGCACCTGATTTCCATGTTTCGCCATCAAGACTATAGTCAACTTCAAACTTGCGTATTGTACCGTTACCAAAGTCTGGTCTTGGGACATATTCAAGTTTTTCAATTTGATAACTCTTTTGCATGTCAATTGTGAAGGTATTGGTGTAAGCATCCCCTCCGGTTGCGGAGTGGAATTGTGTCGCTTCATCACCATCTACGGCATCTTGTGCAACAGTACCAGCATAACCACCGCCACCAGTCCATGTCGCAGTCATATTTTTGGGAACATTTCGGTATGGATCGAGGGCTGTTTTAACTGTAATTGGCGCTGTCCACTTCGAATGCCCGGTTTCATTAACCGCACGAACTCGGTAACTATACTCAGTGTCATAATTGAGTTCGTTGTGTGTGAATGTAGATGTTTTAATATTTGAGAATACAGTACCATCAATTTCTACATCGTATGTTTTCGCATCATTAACATCATCCCAATCTAATGTAATTGTTGATGATGTTTGCGCTGGTGATGTGAGATTTGTTGGAACTGCGAGATCTGGTGATTCAGTATTTGGTGAGACGTCCTGGTCATTTGCAAAACCATCTACTGTAACTGTGAATTCATGATCTTGAACATTAATTTTGTCTGTTGATTTGATAAATACTTTGGGACGTGTTGTAAGTTTGTTTGTATCAAAAGTTGTACCTTCGGTAGCATACTCACTAACAATTGAAACCGGAGCTTCATCATAGAAGTAAACATTACCCGTCGCAGCATCATAAGCTTCTTTTGACGTTACTTTTGTAAAAGTCACGTCATTTCCAGCTACATTTCCGCGAACACCTTGAGGTGCTTGAGATACGTTCACGATCATTTCAGTATCACGGTCTGTGACCATATTAGGATAAGTTCCCGTAGCTTTACCAATTGATAAAATTGCTTGATCGCCACTAACGGATGATGAAATGACGGTATTCGTCGATGCACCATCTAAGGTAATTCCATCGTCTTCATAAAGACTAAACGTTGTATCACCGTTTGGATAGAACTCAACGATTCGGTGTGATTTGTCCAATCCTTTTGGATTTGATTCACTGACCGGACGTGGGTTATTGTTTTCTGCATACATTGGAACAATTGATCCATTTTTGACAAATACTGGTGTTTTCCAGATTGGTGCATCAAAGTTATTTAAAACTGAGCCACCTCGGTATTGATCACCTGTAAAATAATCAATCCAAATTTGTTCTGAATCTGGAAGATAGATGTCATTACGGATGTCATTTCCTTGTGCGTCTGAAGCTGTATCTTGATAAATCGGAGCTACAAGGAAAGAACTTCCCCACATGTATTGATACTGTGTTGCTTTTGTGTAAGTATGTGCATCTGGATACTCAAGCATCATTGCGCGAACAAGCGGCATTCCTGTTTGGGATGCTTCATGCGATATCGTTGAGATATACGGCATCATTTCTGCTTTTAATTTAAGATAAGCACGGTTAATCGAAGTTGTGTCTTCACCAAACTCCCATGGATTCTTTTGAGAAGCACCCCATCCATCCATATCCAACATATATGGTGTAAATGCTTTCCACTGGAAGTCACGCGTTTGAATAATTGGATTTTTACCACCAAAGATTCCATCTAAATCACTTCCAATATTTGGCATTCCCGATAAACCAGTTCCAATGTATGTAGGAATATGGAAACGAATATACTCCCAATTACCACCAGATTGGTCTCCTGACCAAATACCAGCATAACGTTGGGTTCCAGCCCAACCATCAAGACTGATAATGTTTGCTTTTGACCCTGAAAGTTCAGTAATCGCATTGTAAGCATGTTGTACGCCATCCAATGCCATCGAATATCCCGCACCGACCCAAGCAACGTCTGTCTTTACAGCACGTACGCCAGCATCTTGAACTTCACGTTGGATATCACGTTCACCTTTTTTAGGATTTTCTTTATCACCAGGCCATAAGTTTGCTTGGGTCCAAAGACCAACTTCAAGACCTTTACTATTTGCGAAATCTGTGAATGCTTTCAGTTCAGCAATATCACCATCAAATGAATCTGACTGACCATAACCACATCCATACCCATCATTTGGATAAAATGCCCCTATTGGTAAATCATATTCTTCATGGAGTTCAATCTGACGTTGAGCGGTAAATGTTTTATTACCATCTTTCTCCATTAACGACTCTTGAACTTCACCTGGCTGAATTTCACCAGTTTGTGCTTGACGTTCTGTATAGTATTGACCGTCAATCTTCTTACCATTTGTACCTGATGCTGGTTTCCAAACATCACGGTTATAACAGTTTAAATGTGCAAGATAGAACGCATAATCCGGTTGTTGTGCCGGTTTTCCGGTTAAGTTTGTATATGAATTTAGAATTCCCTGTGGGTTGTCATCAACCATAATGTAAGCATCAAATCGTGATTCATTATGCGTTGCAGAGACAACTCCTGGTAATGTTTTTCCAAAATCATATTCCCCTGGTTTAAAGGTGTTACGGACAATTCCATATCCTTTCGTTGTCCAATAGAAAGGATTCGGACTTGCTACACCACCATCAACCCAGTTATTGCTGTTGATAGCTTTAACAATTTCCCCTTTGTGCGAGAAACGACCGTTTTGTGTTCCTCCACCGTAGAAGTATTCGTCACTTTGTTCAACTAAGGACTGAATTGTTTGATTGTTTTTGTACATAATCGGTGCAGCTTCCTGCATGACAATCGAACCGTTTGTGCGGCGTACAGTCATTTTTGAACTTGATTTTTCAACTTCTATCGTTATTTTGGATGTTTTAATTTTAAGAACATCGCCATCCTCAACAGTAATTTCTACACCGTTGTTGGCTGCAACTGTGTCATCATCGTTGACAACAATATTAGCACGGTGTTCCTTTTTGTTAGGAGTTGGATATTCTTGAAAATCTGAGTCATTGATGTCGACATAGTATCTAAAGAGATTTTCATCAATAACGGAAATTCTTGTTTTATTACCATCACTGTGTGTCAATGTTACCTTGTTATCTGTGACAGAAACACTTTCAACAGAACCTAATACTTCATATCCCGTCTGATCGACTGTTGGAATATCAGTAAGTTCTTCTGTTGTTGCAGAGATTGCGATTGTCATATTTGGACTAATAAGACTCATAGCAATCAATAAACTTAAGAAAAGACCACTTATTTTCTTCACTACTTTCCCTCCTCAGCGTGTTACCGCTTACATCATCAGTCTAAGGAAAATAGCACTGCGAATATTTGCACTTTTGAGTAGGGTATTTATATTTATAAGCGATTTGTTAATTAGGATAAGGAAACTGTTGATATGTATAAATCGATCCATGACAATAATCATTTCGCTCTTTTCAAATCACAAAGTTTTATAAAAAAAAGATGCATCCAAGATGCATCTTTCTATTTTTATGATTTCGTTTCTGGTGTTTCTGTTGATTCTGGTTTTTTGACTTCTGGTTTTGGTAACAATGCTTTACGTGATGCATTGACACGTCCACGATCGTCAATTTCAGTAACTTTAACTTGGATAATATCACCGAGTTTTAACACATCTTCAACATTTTCTACACGCTCGTGCGCAATTTTTGAGACATGAAGCAATGCGTCAGTTCCTTCAAACAACTGTACGAAGGCACCGAATTTTTCAATACGGACAACCTTAGCGTCGTAAATTTCACCGACTTTAGCTTCGCGCACAATGTTTTCGATAATTGATTTGGCTTTATTGATAGCTGCCATATCACTATGGTAAATAACGACACGTCCATCATCTTCGATATCAATTTTGACATTATCGGCATCTTCAATGATTTGGTTAATAATTTTTCCACCAGCACCAATGACATCACGAATCTTGTCTGGAGCAATTTGTAGTTGCGCAATCTTGAGTGCATACGTACCAACTTCAGGACGTGGTTCAGAAATAACAGCATCCATCGCATCCATCATTTCAGCACGACCAATTTTTGCTTGAGCAAGCGCTTCTTGTAGAATTTCACGGCTCAATCCTTTAATTTTAATATCCATTTGAAGTGCAGTGATCCCATTTTTAGTACCCGCTACTTTAAAGTCCATATCTCCGAAATGGTCTTCCATTCCTTGGATATCTGTAAGGATGGTGTAATCATCACCCAATTGAACAAGACCCATCGCAATACCACTCACTGCTGCTTTGATTGGAACACCCGCTGCCATTAATGCAACAGATCCAGCACAGATACTTGCTTGTGATGATGATCCATTGGATTCTAAGACTTCAGCAACTAAACGAATTGTATATGGGAATTCTTCGATTGTTGGTAAGACGTATGACAATGCGCGTTCACCAAGCGCACCGTGACCAATTTCACGACGCCCTGGAGCACCCATGCGTCCGGTCTCTCCAACTGAGTATGGAGGGAAATTATAGTGATGCATGAAGCGTTTTTCTTCAACATCGGAAAGGTCATCAATAATTTGAGTGTCTCCCATTGCACCTAAAGTAGCAACAGAAAGGACTTGTGTTTCCCCACGTGTAAATAAACCACTTCCGTGAACACGTGGAAGAATATCCATTTGGACATTCAATGGGCGAACTTCCGCAACACCACGCCCATCAGGACGAATTTTCTCAACAGAGATTAAACGACGAACTTCACCCGCAACAATCGCATGTGTATATTCTTTAACATGCTTCAATGTCTTCGTTTTTGTTTTTTCGTCTTCGTATTCTTTAGCTTCGAAGTGTGATTGTGCTTGTTCTTCCAAGTCATCAATTGCACCATAACGTTCAAGTTTTTTCTCGATAGCAACAGCTTTACGTAAAGATGCTCCTACAAGTGCTTCAACTTCTTCTTGAATTGCTTCAGGCACTTCGTACAAGGAAACTTCCATTTTTTCTTTAGCAACTGCTTGCGCAATTTCAATTTGATAATCGCATAATTTTTTGATCCATTCGTGACCAAACATCATAGCATCTAGGAATTCTTCTTCAGAAACTTCTTGTGCTCCAGCCTCAACCATATTGATAGCATCTTTAGTGCCGGCAACAACTAAATGCATGCGTGATTGTTCTTGTTGTTCAAGACTTGGATTTACAATGAATTCACCATCAATCATCCCAACGGTAACACCGGCAATGGGTCCTTCGAATGGAATATCGGACACACATAATGCAAGAGATGCTCCGAACATTGCTGCCATGTCTGGCGCATTATCTTTGTTTACTGAAAGTACAGTATTTACAACTTGTACTTCATTTCTAAACCCTTCCGCAAAAAGAGGACGAATTGTACGGTCGATAAGACGTGATGTCAGTGTTGCATGCTCACTGGGTCTTCCTTCTCGACGTAAAAAACCTCCTGGGATTTTACCAACAGAATATAATTTTTCTTCATAAGTCACTGTTAGTGGGAAGAAGTCAATATCCTTTGCTTTTTTACTTGCAGTTGCTGCTGAGAGCACCACTGTATCTTCATATCTTACTAATACGGATCCACCTGCTTGTTTTGCAAGTTCGCCGGTTTCAACGATTAATCGTTTACCATCGAAATCTAATTCGAATACTCTCTTGTCCATAGTTCACCTCATATTTATCTTTATCAATTTTATCATACTATTGCTGTAATGCCTATTAAAAAAGGAGCGTTGCGCTCCTTTCGATTATTTTCTTAATCCTAAACGTGTGATTAATTCACGGTAACGGTTGATGTCCTCGTTACGTAAGTATGTTAATAAGTTACGACGACGTCCAACTTTTTTAAGAAGTCCACGGTTTGAGTGGTAATCTTTCTTATGTTCTTTCATATGAACTGTAAGAGTATTGATTTCTTCTGTTAATACGGCTACTTGTACTTCTACTGAACCTGTATCTTTTTCATCACGAGCGAATTCTTTCATGATTTCTTGTTTTCTTGCTTTTGATAACATGTATTTGTCCTCCTATGCTTCTAAGCCCTTTGAAACCGCGTATTCCGTCGAGGAGACGTGAAACCCAGTCACAAAGCTTATTTATAATATCATATATCTTCCATTACAACAACATTATATCCAAATAATTTCTCTTTTATTGGCTTAAACAAACACTAAGTATGTTATCAACATCGCAATTGCAGAAATAACCGCAGCAATTGTTACAATCAATGGAACATACGAGCGAGCATATCGCTCCACATACGCGATTTTGGGATGTGATTCATCATAGTAAACATTCAACGTTGAACCAAGCGGAAAATGATCACGCATCACTGTATTAAGCGATACCATCGAGTTTCCGCGTAATCGCAAGACTGTATCAAGTAGATCCGTTTCTGCTTCTGTTTTAACGCGATGAAATGGTGTACTAACCGATTTTACGTAAGAATATTTTAATGCTTTACGATACGGAACACCATCGACGGTATATTCAACGACAGGAGCCCGTGAGTCATTTATTGAATACTTGACAACTGTTCCTTTGGTTTGTACCTTATCGTCTGATTTGTATTTATTGTCACGTCGCTTTAATCCGATTGCAAAACCTACAAGTATGGCCAAGATTAAACCATAAATTGTTATCATAATATTTAAAAGTGTATGCGACATAACGAATCCCTACTTTCTTTATTCCGTATTTGACTATTGATTTTCAAGTGCTTCAATGTCATTAAAAGATCCCGCGTGATAGCGGTAGTATGTGATGTCATAGGCATGCTTCACGCCTTTTACGTTTATAACAATTGTATCTGTATTGGGTGCTTTGATAAACGCATGAACACCTCCAGCGCCATTCAAAACGGTCGCACCCCCATCGCCATTACTTAATTGACCACACAGATAATTATAATGTGCCGATTCGATGGATTTGTTTACTTTCAATACCCTATTGGTACAATCCGTATAGGAGTCGTATCGCAGCGTATCAACATTCAAAGCAGGATCTTTAGAAAACAACGTAACTTCGTTATTTCGCGTCTCATAGGCGATACTCACATCCGCAGGATCTAAATTGGACGCTTCCAAATCGATGATGCGTCCAACACCTAACGGTCCCGCCGCAGGTATAATAATTTGATCATGCAGGACCAGGTTTTCATGTTTCACACCATCATTTGCTTTAGCAGGTGCCTGTTCAACCGTAAAAGTATGTGTTGCTGAATTATTATTTAGGTCACGCGTTTCGGCGAGATAGTGTGTGATACCTGTCTCGGAATCTGAATCGATGATTTTGAATGCAATACGCTTATCACCTTCTATTGGATCCTTTGCAGTGAAATATGATACAAGGTCTAGGGACTCACCCGGTTCCAATTTAATGAATGAAGGCCCTGTGATGATTGGTGGTTGCGAATCCCTAACATTATAACTGAATATATAGGTTTGACGTTCACCATTCTTCTCAGCGACTAGCGTTCCGATAAGTGGCAATTCTTTGTCACTATTTTTTGAAAACCTCGCATTTATCATCTCATAACTTTCATGAGAATAACGGTCAAAAAGGACGCCTTTGTCGTTTAGGCGAAAATGACGTCCATAGAAATTGGTGACATCATATTCTGCAATTTTTTCAGGAAACTCATCTCTTTGAGTAATGTATAAAGTGTTATCGAACGTGCGCATCATTAAATCTTGATTGGCATCAATAATTTGTTCTGATTCTTTTGTAACACGATATTCTGTAACAGCTGTCACGTCAATTCCCTCAACCGAAATAATGCGATCATAATGGGACTGCTTTGTATTAATTATCGCATTTTTAAAATCACCAAATTGGGCGTTTGAATTGTTAGCATCAAATTCAAGCACAATATTGTCATTGAAAACGATGTTGAGCGGTTCAGCTTTTTCTTTTAAATAAAGCCCTCCAACAATTACTCCAAGAACAGCTAAAAAAACTAGACCACCTATAACAATTGCTTTTTTATTCTTCATATTTTTCTCCAATCAATTTACACAATCAATCTTGCAATACCAGTGCTGCAAGCAACACAACGCCAACTGCTTTAAGTATAGCAATCGCAATAAATATCAGTAAAAATGAAGATGCACGCGTTACGTCTGGCGTCCCCATAATCGCATGACTGCTTACATACATGTTTCCCGATACAATGTTCATAAAATCAAATATCGAAGCAGCAATGAGTAAACCAACGCCAATTCGTGATTGTTTGGTATTGGCAATGTTCGCCGCAATAATAAATAGTGCAAACGAAAGGGTGAGTACTGTCACAAAAACGTATAAATTAGATGGGACTAAGTACGCTATTATTTCGCCAAATAGCACAATGGCAATAAGCACTGCAAAGTATTTCTTAGAATCCTTTTTCCCCATACAAGAATCCTCCTCATCTTCTCTATTAAGCATAGCACAGAATCAAGGGTATACCGTCCTATTTTGTTACAAAAAAAAACTGCCTTTGGCAGTTTAAAGTGGTAATTCATTAAGTATGAGGCGAAGGTGTTGTGCATCAACACGATAATAAACCATTTCATACAAGTCTTCATCTTTATACATTATGTACCCGAAATCGTCATCATGAAGGCGCGGATCACGCACTATAAAGTAAAGTTGGTTTGTCACGGGAATATCGTTGCTTTTGAGTTGATAAATATGCGTAGCCTCCCATTTGGGAATGGCCGTAAATACTTCTGCCGATTCGAAAAGTTCTTTTAATTGCGAAGCGTCCATAGTGACATCAACTTGCTCGTCTTCAAAACGACTAATTCTAAGGCTTTGTGTTAGTGCTGGTAAATCTGGAAATTCGTACATACTGCTACCTCTAATCTATGTTCAAGTATACGAGTTTCAAAGACTTGCTTCAATATATTTGACTTTGGACAGGGTCACAAACAGCAGCAAATGACTACTCAGGTCTATTGTGGATACCAAATCACTTCAAACTCTTCACAGACAACATCCATTTCATCAATTTCAATGACAAGGCCACGATCTTTGAACGTGCGTTGCCAATACTGCCGATGGATTTTCCGCCAACTTTTTAAACTTCGGTCCGCTTCCCCTTCTTTATAAGCATGTTCAGCCGTGACATCAGCAAAAGGAACGACGTATACTTTCGTAACTTGGATAACAGCAACGGGATTCTCGTGTCCATCAAGTATGATTTCTAGTGCTTGCTCCGATGGATGTGGCAAAGGTTCATTGGCCAACACATACTCAATGTAAGCACTCGCCGTTGCTGTTTTAATCCCTTTCACAGTCAAAAGTGCCAGTTCGTCAGCGAGTAAAGCAGTATCGCCAAAAGCCCACGCATCATGGAGGTGAACATTCTCCAATTTAGTTTCTTTAAGAAAACTTTCCCAAAACACTTCTATCGTTTTATTCATACGTAATCCCCTTTCTCATATTATAAACGAAACAGAATAAAAAAACTCCAAGGATGACGTCTTGGAGTTTTGGAATGTTTATAGGAAGATAATCATTGATAAAACGAACATAAAGACAACACCAACAATCATTGGGACTGATGTACGTTTTACAATTTCGAATGGATCTTGTTTGACCGTTCCAGCAACGATAACAATGACAGCTGAAACTGGTGACACTGCACGGAGTAAGTTACCCGCAAGGCCCATTGGTACTGTAACTGCATATGGACTAATTCCTGCGGCAACAGCAAGCGGAACCATCAATGGCACCATGGCATAGAACAATGCAGTTCCACTACCACTTAACAAGACGATTAGCGCTGTAAACACTACAAGAATTAATGGTAAGACAAATCCTGAAGCAGTCGTTGTTGACATGATAGTTTGAAGCTCAGTGATAAGTCCAATCGCTTTTAATCCATCAACAAATGTTGATGCAGCAACAAGTAATACCACAATTCCCATGGCATTCCCCATACCTGAGAAGAATGACTCAGTTGTTTTAAGTACTTCTTGTCCATTACGGTGACGTACAATTTCACAGAATACCGCAATCATGAAACTCATGATTGTTACAACTTCAACGGATAGGTTCAGTGAAGCCCCAGCCATTGCATTATAACCAAAGACACCTAATAAAATTACAATTGGAAGTAAAGGAAGTAATGTGTAGACTGTTTTGTATAGTGCTCCACCTGTAATTTCTTTCACATCTTCAAGTTCCAAATCCATATCTGCAGATTCCGTAACTTTTTTGTCACAGTATTTTTGCCATAATGCATGTACCAAAGCCATTACAAGAATTGTTGGTACAGAAATGATTGCATGGTAGTTAAAGACATATTCAGCAACTGGCATACCCAATTCAGCAGCAATTGCAACGTTGTCTGCTCCTAATGGCGTTGGCATAACTGTTGCGGTTGTAGCAATAACTGCTGCAGCTGTGAGTGTTGACATTCCAGAACGGCGAAGTACTGGATACAGTGTAGCGAGTAAAATAATTGCTAAGTTTGATGCACTTGGGATAACAAGTGATAACAAGTTTCCTAATAAGAATACGACTGGAACCAATACGTATGGTGATTTAACAATTGATAATGGTTTTGTCAGTGTATTGACTGTAACTTCATTTGCTCCAATTTTACTCATGTAAGCTGTATAGCCCCCGAGTAACAAGATTACAAGTCCAGCCCCTGAAAGTTGTTTCTTGAACTGATCAATAATTGATAGTATCGGATCCACCAGTACGTTAACAGGTTCTTTAATGATTGCGTTACCATTCAAGATAGCAATCACCATCAAGATAATTCCAACAGCAAATAGTGTAATTTTAATATCCATTTTCTTGAGAAGCATATATACAACAGCAACAACTGCTAATGCTCCTACAATAAACATTAATGTAGTATTCATAGTCTTTCTCCTATTGTTCTATGTTACATTTACGAATTGCATCCATAAACCATGTTTTGAATGCGTCAGCATCTACGTCTGATGTTACAGTCGCGTTTGCTTCTTTTCCTAGATAACCACGAAGGTCTACGAGTGTTGCACCCGCTGTCATTTCCCCTACTGTCTCAATCGCAACATGCGTTGTGACTGTTTCGAATAATTCTGGTTTCAATAAGTATGCGACTGCACATGCATCATACATTTTTAACCCTGTTCCAAATGATCCACCACGATACTGTTTGAAAAGACTGTAGAACATGTGACCAATTTGGTTCATATCTTTAATGATTTCAGAATCTTCTGGATAGACAAGTGCTTTCAAGCCCACATCCAATCCGACCATTGTTAATTTGATGCCACTTTCAAATACGATTTTTGCGGCTTCAGGATCAACTGCGATATTAAATTCTGAATACACTCCGAAGTTTCCACGACCCATTGATCCGCCCATCAAGACAATTTCGTCAATGCGATCGATGACTTGTGGGTATTCACGAATCAACATTGCAATATTTGTAAGTGGACCGATTGGGAGTAACACCGTCTTGTCATTAGCCATCAAAGTTTCATACATTGCTTCAACTGCCGATTTATCTAAAACAAGATCCTGTTGTGGTTCTGGGAAATCATATCCATCCATTCCACTGGCACCATGAACACCACTTGCGTCTCGCGGTTCACGAAGCAATGGACGGCCTGCACCAATTGCAACAGGGATTGGTTTTTTATAAAAACTTAAAAGTTTCAAAAGGTTGTTCGTTGTTTTTTCAATTGAAACATTACCAGCTACTGTTGTAATTAATGATACATCCAACGTCTCATCAAACAAGGCAATTGCGATGGCAACTGCATCGTCAATCCCAGGATCAGTATCAATTATAACTTTACGTTTATTCATAGCACTATTCCTCCTCTTGCGCTTTCATAAAAGCTTCCAGATCACTTAAACGAGGCATTGAAGCTTGTGCTCCAACCTTCGTACACGCAAGCGCTCCTGCAGCACTTGCAAGTTTGAGCGTCTTTTCAATTTCAATATTTTGTGTCAAACCATAGAGCATCGTACCGATGAAAGCATCACCTGCACCGGTTGTATCTACGACATCAACTTTGAACGGTGCGGCTTCGACCGTCTTTTTTTGATCACAATAGACACTTCCTTCTGAACCCATCGTGACGACAACTGCATGTACTCCTTTTTCAAAGAAGATTGCCGCTGCTTGCTCAACATCACGAACATTGTTTGGGAAAATTCCCGCCAATATTTCAGTTTCAGTTTGGTTCAAAACTAAATAATCAATATTTTGATAAATTGCGTCAGCAACCGCGACTGCAGGCGCTGGATTAACAATGGTTCTCATGCCTTGTTTCTTAGAGACTTCCAAGCCATAAGAAACTTGTTCCAACGGAACTTCAAACTGTGCTAAGAAGTAATCGTCAGTGCCACCTTTTACATATTTATCAATTTGAGATGATGTCACGACCTCATTCGCACCAGCATCAAGAATAATTCGGTTATCATTATCTACACGGATAATAACTGCAGTTCCTGTAGGTACCTCATCATTCACATGAATTCCCGCAACGTGGACACCATATCGATTCATTTCCGAAATCGCATGATTTCCAAAACTATCATTACCCACATTACCAATTAGATGTGTCGATGTTCCCAATCGGGATACAGCAACTGCTTGATTTCCACCTTTGCCACCAAGTGTTTGTACGAAACCATGGCCGTTCATTGTTTCGCCTTGATGTGGTAAACGATCTGCGGAGATCATTAAGTCTGTGTTGATACTGCCTAACACAAATACTTTACTTTTGCTCATAATACATCACCATTCCACTTCCTAAACCATCATTGGGTCGTTCAATAAACCCAAACTTCTTGTAAAAGCTTTCCATCCCTCGAGTTGACATTAAGCCGATATAAGCATTATCACAAGCAACGGTACTGATATACTCGAGTGCATAATCCACAAGTATTTTACCGACACCGTTTCGTTGATAATCCTTTCGGACAATAACATCTTTGAGGAAAAAGACAATGCGATTGTCGCCAATGACACGGGCACAACCGATTGCTTCGTCATATTCATCGTAGACAACAACATCATACAAATCATGTGCTAAAGCAATTTCAATATCTTTAGCATCGTAATCCATAAAATTTGCATCTGTATGTAATGCTTGATAAATCTGGGGTGTTAAACTGTTGCCAACAATTTTATATTTCATGATAAAGCGCTTTACCTTTCTTACGCCATCATAATACATCGAAATGTAAACGCTGTCAATTGATTTCATAAAAAAAGAACCTGTGGTTCTTTTAGACTTTATGCAAATACGGCTTGAGAACTACGTTCGGAAGCTTTTTATTATTTTTAATTCCTTCAAATAAAATATTTACGGCATGCGACCCCAATGCTTCAACATCCTGAGCGACAGAAGCAATCACATAACCAAACATATTTGAAAGTTCAAGATTATCATAACCTACAACTTCGATACTACGATCCTGTTGTTTCAAGAGCTCGGAAACAAGTGCGTACGCCATAATATCATTGGACGCAAAAACGGCCGTAATCGCCTCGTTAGCAATTATTTGCGGGATGTGAAGTTGCGCACTTTTATATCGAAAATCCCCTTCAAAAATCATCGTTTCATCAACGTGAAGATTTGCATCCGCCATTGCCGCCGTATAACCTTCGAAACGTCGTCTTCCGACGAATGTATCCAACTTACCGGTAATACATGCAATTCCAGTATGACCTTTTTCAATTAGATATTGGGTAGCAATATAACTTCCATAATAACTATCAAAGAGAACTTGGTTCTCATCTACATTTTGATAACCCCGGTCCAACAATACATAGGGCACATCAATTTTTTGAATAACTTTTTCATAGAAAGCTTGAGAAGCATTACTCTCATTCGAGACGCACAAGATAAGCCCATCAACCTGACGATCCAACAACTCTTTGATAAGCCGTTTATCAGCCTCTAAAGATTCGTCACTATTCGCAATCAGAACCATGTATCCTTCTTTTGATAAAGTATTAGTAATGACTTTGGCCACGGTCGCAAAGAACGGGTTCTCAATATCCGGAACAATCAAACCAATAGTGTGAGTGGTCTGAGTCGATAAAGAACGTGCTAGGTGGTTTGCACGGTAATGGTGCAACGCAGCAAGTGCTTCAATTTCATCACGTTTTGCTTGCGAGATTCGTGATGGTCTACCGTTTAAAACAAGTGATACCGTTGTTTCCGATACCCCTGCCATTTGAGCTAAATCTTTCAATCTCACTTTTTTCATAGTTATCCCTTTCGATGTCTTTATCTTTATTCTATGTTGTAATGGTACCATAAATCAATGCTATAATATTAACAGGAGGTAATTGTTATGAAAATTGCTTGGATTGGAACTGGTGTTATGGGCGCTCCCATGGCGAAGCACCTTGCGAAAGCAGGACACGATGTTCATGTTTACAATAGAACTTTTGAAAAGGCTAAACGTTTAGAACCCGAAGTGACAGCACATGAAACGATTGAAGCGGTTGTTCGCGGTGCCGATGTAATTTTTTCAATCGTTGGATATCCAACCGATGTCGACGCTGTGATTCACGAAGTGATGAATCACGCTAACCCACAATCTATTCTTGTCGATATGACCACATCTTCCCCTTCACTTGCAAAAGCATTGTATGAAGAAGGTGCAACTCGAGGATTTAAAGTTGTGGATGCTCCAGTTACCGGCGGAGATTTAGGAGCAATCAATGCAACGCTATCAATTATGGTTGGTGCTGATCAAGATGTGTTTAATACAATTAAACCGTTACTTGAAATCATGGGTAAAACAATCACCTATATGGGGCCTGCGGGTAGTGGGCAACATGCCAAACTCGCAAATCAAGTTGCTATCGCAGGAGCCATTGGCGGTGCAGCGGAATCACTGCGATATGCCGAAATCAAAGGGTTAAACCTTGATGCTATGTTACAAGTTATTACGGGCGGATCAGCAGACTCTTGGCAAGGTGCAAATAACGGTCCGAAAATGATTGTAAAGGATTTCGAACCTGGATTTTATGTAAAACACTTTTTGAAAGACCTTAAACTTGTGATGTCTGAGAAAGGTGATTTACGACTCCCTATTACCGAAGGAATTACAGAAATCTATGAAATTCTTTCGCGAAATGGGTATGATAATTTTGGAACCCAAGTAATCATTGATTACTATCTTAAGGATTTAAGATAACCCTGTCATTATCTAAATATGAAAAAAGTAGATCTGTCTAAGACAAATCTACTTTTTTTTACTGATTTTGAAATGAACTGTGGTTAGTCGTTCAGAATATCCATGAATGGCAACAGCACATCGTCAAGCATGATGAATCCATTATCTGTCGTAACAATTCGATCATCTTCAACAGTGAGTAACGCTTCAGATACACCTTGATCTATCGCGTCTTTAAAAATATCAAACATCGAGATGCCAAAACGCGATTCAAATCGAGCGAATGTAACGCCATCACGCATTCGTAATCCCATCATCATAAACTCAAAATATTCGTCTTCACGTGTAAGGACAATTTCTTCTTTATAAGCATCTTTTTGTAGATACTTGGCGAGACGAGCAGACCATGTACGGCGATAACCATCCACTTTCATACTTGATCCTGGACCCAGTGCGTAAAAATCCTCATAACGCCAATACACTTGGTTGTGACGGCTACGAGCGCCCGGTTTCGCAAAGTTTGAAATCTCATACTGTTCAAACCCTGCTTCTTTCATGATTTCCATACACAAAAGAAACATCTCCGTTTCAAGTTCAATCGGTACCTGTTTGACACCACGACGCCCGAATAGTGAATTTGGTTCAACTGTCAAGGCATAGATTGAAACGTGGTCGGGATTCAAGGCAATTACGTCCTTCATTGATTCTTTAAAACTCTCAATCGTTTGCCCAGGTAGTCCATACATCAAATCCAATGAAACATTTTGAATTCCAACCTGACGTAAGAGATTTAAACCTTTTTCGACATCATAAAATTTATGATGTCGGCCAATCGCTTCTAACAAGGTATCATTAGTAGTTTGGACCCCAAGACTCATCCTGTTTACACCATAGTCATGCAACATCTGTACATTTTCTAGCGTTAAGTTTTCGGGGTTTCCTTCAAAAGTCCACTCATAGTTTTCTGCTAGATGAGGCTTCAATGCTTGAAGCAGTGCTTCCAGTTGATCATTCTCTAACGATGTCGGCGTTCCACCACCAACATAGATTGTTTCTAAACCATTAGGTAGCGCATTGATTTGTTGAATCAAGCGAATCATAAAGTTATCGGAGATTTTACGACCATATTTAAACCGCGTAAAATCACAATATCCGCAAATATGATCACAGAACGGAATATGTACATACAATGCTTTAGTACTCACGTTGCATCACCTCTTTGATTTTATCATTGATTATTGTTTCGACATCAAGTTGCTTATCGATGCAGATTGATAATGCATACATAAGGACATCTGCAAGTTCTTTTTCAAATGCAGCCTCCGATTCTTGAAGACTATCTTTGAGTTCTTGGCCTTCCTCAAGTATGCAATCGACCATAAACGGAATCGTATCTGTTTGATCCCAACCAAAGTGCTCACGCATCCTTTGTATGTCTTTAAGAACTTTATTCATCATCCATCGAGAGAACAGACATAAAGGCTTCTTGTGGAATTTCAACACTTCCGACTTGCTTCATGCGTTTCTTTCCTTCTTTTTGTTTCTCAAGAAGTTTCTTCTTACGGGTGATGTCCCCACCATAACATTTTGCAATAACGTTTTTACGAACTGCTTTTATGGTTGATCGGGCAATAATTTTTTGATTAATTGCTGCTTGAATGGGCACTTCAAATTGTTGTCTTGGAATTAATTGTTTCAGTTTTTCTGTAATTACTTTACCACGATTATGGGCAAAATCACGGTGTACAATTGTTGATAAAGCATCCACAATCTCTCCGTTGAGTAAGATGTCCATTTTCACAAGTTTTGATTCTTGATATCCAATGAATACATAGTCGAAAGATGCATATCCGCGTGTTGAAGATTTAAGACGATCAAAGAAATCGAACACAATTTCAACAAGTGGCATATGATAGATAATATTCATACGTGTCGCATCGAGTGCTTGCATATCGACATAAATTCCGCGTTTGTTTTGGCATAATTCCATGACGGAACCTACATATTCAGACGGTACAATTATCTCAGCTTTAACATATGGTTCCTCAACACGTTCAATTACGTTTGAGATTGGCATTTTAGATGGGTTTTCGATTTTCATCATATCCCCATTTGTTAAGTAGACATGGAATTCTACCGATGGTGCCGTAGCAATTAAATCAAATTGATATTCGCGCTCTAAACGCTCTTGAATTACATCCATATGCAAAAGACCAAGGAAACCACATCGGAATCCAAATCCTAACGCTTGTGATGTCTCCGGTTCAAAAACTAACGATGAATCGTTAAGAGCCATTTTTTCAAGTGCTTCACGCATATCTGTATAACGTTTACTATCGATTGGATACAAACCACAATAAACCATTGGGTTTAACTTACGGTATCCTGGAAGTGCTTCGGCAGCAGGATTATCATCAAGTGTTATCGTATCTCCAACTTGAACATCTTTAATCGATTTGATGGATGCTCCGATCCATCCTACTTCACCAGTTACAAGTTCTTTCTTCTTCACTTCTTTTGGCGTTCGAATACCCAATTCAGTAACTTCAAAGACAGCGCCTGTTTGCATAAAGCGTATTTCATCGCCTACTTTTACGCTTCCTTCTTCAATTCGAACATACGCAATAACGCCACGATATGTATCATAAATTGAATCAAAAACTAAAGCCTTGAGCGGCGCATTCAGATCACCGCGCGGTGCTGGAATTTTAGCAACAATTGCTTCCAACACTTGATCAATGTTTAAGCCTGTCTTCGCTGAGATTAATGGCGCATCACTTGCATCAATGCCTAAGACATCTTCAATTTCTTTTTTAACACGCTCTGGATCTGCAGATGGCAAATCAACTTTATTGATAACGACCATAATTTCTAGATCATTTTCAATTGCAAGGTAAGCGTTAGCTAATGTTTGAGCTTGAATACCCTGGGTTGCATCAACAACAAGAATTGCTCCCTCACACGCAGCAAGTGATCGGGAAACTTCATAGGTAAAGTCGACGTGACCCGGTGTATCAATGAGATGGAAGATATACTCTTCCCCATCATTGGCTGTATAGCTCAGTTGAACTGAGTTTAATTTAATTGTTATTCCACGCTCACGCTCTAAATCGAGTTGGTCAAGTAATTGTTCTTGCATGTCGCGTGTTGCAACAGTTTGTGTTTTCTCTAAAATACGGTCCGCCAGAGTTGATTTCCCATGGTCGATATGCGCAATAATTGAGAAGTTTCTTATGTTTTTTTGATTCATGAATCGAGACTCCTTATATGCCCAATTAGTTTACTAAACTTTGGATACAGAACCGTCGCCAAGCCAGCTGAAATCAGCCCCTGGGGAATGTTCATTGTTAGTGAAGCTATGCCTGCTTCGAGGCTTTGATAAATAACTGCATCGACAATTCCATATGATAATGCCATGGCTAATCCAGCAGCAAAAAATGGTACTGCGTATTTCTTAGTGGATAGGAATCGTTTGAGTAGTAAGATTATTACAACTTCAAACGCCTTAATGAATAATGTGAACAACGCATATTGGGGATATCCTAAAAAGATATCTGCAATTGCAGATCCAACTCCTGCCGCAAATAAAGCACCGCGAACTGGTAGTAATATTGCGGATAACATAATCATTGCATCTCCCAAGTTCATGTAGCCGTAAAGCGGTACTGGAATTTTAACAATCATTGTAGTTGTAGTAATTACTGCTGTCGTAAGAGCAATAAGTGTTAAGAGTTGAGTTCTTTTGATTTCGTATTTTTCGTTCATTCAAATGTTCTACCTTTCCATGTACGGCCAATGCCATTCGCAAAATCTTTTGCTGAAATTGCAGGTTTCCCTGCCGGTTGAATTTTATGAATAACGACACTTCCATCAATGCAGGCAATACGAACACCACGATCACTTACCTCAAGAATGGTTCCTGGGTCAGCATGCGGTGCGTTGTATTCGACACTAACGTCGTGAAATTTAACAGTATTCCCTTCGAATACGCCGTAACCAACAGGCCATGGAATGAGTCCTCTTATATGGTTATAAACGTCCTGAACCGGTCTGTTGAAACTGACAAATTCATCATCTCGTTGAATCGTGTACGCCAATGTTACACGGTCCGCATCTTGAGGGATAAACTTAAGCTCTCCATCAAGGTAACGTTTTAAGTCAATGTGAATTAAATCTTTCGATACTTCCATCAGTTTTGCCTCAACATGGCCCATTGTATCATCTGCTTCAATTGGAACAGCACGCGATGTTAACATATCACCACTATCCATTCCAACATCCATAAGCATAAGTGTTACACCAGTCTCTTCTTCCCCTCGAATAATCGACCAATGTATCGGTGCACCACCACGGTATTTTGGCAGTAATGATGCATGAACATTCAGACATTTATATTTCGGATAATCCAGAATTACCTTTGGTACAATTTGGCCATAAGCACAGGTTATGATTAAATCTGGTTCATAATCTAATACAGCTTGAAAATCACTTCGTATACGTTCAGGTTGTAAAACATCAATGTTATTTGCGATTGCTAATTCTTTGATTGGTGAGGCTTTTAGCTCACGTTTTCGTCCAAATGGGCGATCGGGTTGTGTCACAACAGCGACAACATCGTAGTTGTCATCAAGTAGTTGTTGAAGCACTACACATGAAAAAGGGGTCGTCCCCATAAATATTACTCGCATTTTATCACATCCTAGGGCTATTATAGCATGCTTTGTGACTAAGTTAAAAGTTATATCTTTCAATGGATTATCACTTTCTATGTTTCGAAAAATGCTATGATTAATCCACATAGGAGGTGTGTTTATGCCACAAATTGAAAGTCAAAAGAAACGAGTGTTGACGACACGTAAAGCGACAGCAGCTAACAAACGTCAAAAGTCGTCATTACGTACTACAATGTCAAATCTTCGTGTTGCTGTTGAAGAAGGACGCAAAGACGACGCGGTTGCATATTTCAACCGTGCAAACGAATTACTTGATAAATCAATTACAAGTAATATCCATCATCCAAACTACGTAAGCCGTCAAAAATCGACACTTGCAAAACTCATCAATACTATCTAACTTATAGTATTTATAGACACACAAAAGCCGTTATCTCGGCTTTTTTGTTTGTCTATTTTTTAATTTGTAACAAGAATAGTTCGAATGCTATGTATTGGTCAATTTTCCCTGATTTAACGTTTTGGTCAATTTCCGCAAGCATATTAAGCAACATCAGAACACTTTGCGAATCGCGGATTTGATTTCTAACTAAAAAAGCTGCTTGTTTTGAAGATATTTCTAAAATCTCACTGATGGTGTTTGCCATTAAATGGGCTTCATAGAGTGCGCTCACTTGATAAATGCGTCGAAGACTGAATGCAACAAGGCCAATGAGTGATAGTGGATCCATTTTTAATTCGAGAAAATCTTGATAGAGCGCGAATGCCTCAGTAACATTGCGATCTAAGATAGCATTCGATAATTTAAACATTTCACTTTCAAAGGGACGAGAAACTAAAATATTGACATCCTCTTTTGTGATAGGACGTCCCAATACACTAAGCTTAGCGAGCTCTGATTCAAGTTGTACAAGGTCATTCTCAACACGTTGCACGAGCAGTTGAATTGCCGCTTCTTGAATTTGAATATTTTGAGATTTAATCGCATCGCGGATACGTTGATTGACAAGTCCAACATCGACAGTGTCAAGAACATGGTTCTGTGCATGCTTATCTAAAAATTTTTTAATTTTTGTTTTAGCAAGTGGTTTTTTATCGAAAATTATGAGGATTCTGACTTCTAGAGAGGATCGTTCCAAAAGTTGCATTAGCACTGTTTCTGGAGCTTTTTTCTGTTCTTTATCTCGATATGAAAAAACAACGAGTTTGTTACCACCAAAGAGCGAGAACGTCATGACCGCTTCTTCAAGCTGGTCGATGTGAAATTCTTTTGATGCCATATCAATTTTAACAAGATCAAAATCACCGTGCTGCCCACGATGTTCATTTTCAATACGTTTTATATGTTCCTGAATTTGAAATCGGTCAGTACCGTAGATTACATCTAACATTTTATCACCGGTTCTATTATATCAAATGTATGTTTCTTTGTAAGTACTACATGAAAAATAGAATTGATATAGATTGTTATATCTCCATGTGTTTCTGTATGCAAGTAAGGGATACGCCGATTATGTAGCTTTCTTAATACTTGCTGATGTGGATGACCATATGTTGATTTTTTTGAACTGATAACAACGTATTTCGGCTGTGTTGTATCTAGCAGTATATCCGATGTAGAGGTCTTTGACCCATGATGACCCAGTTTTAATACACTCAAACAGCCAATCAGATGATTTCTTGCCATAATCTCTTCTTGCAATTGATATGCGTCACCTGTAACTAGCACATTGTACGGTAGAACCAAAATTCGAGAGTTTTCGTTATCTTCCAGAAATGATTGATTGTCCAAGACAGTATCAGCTAAGACCACTGACTCTAATTTGTTCGTTATTGCTTTGAGATGGAACCTCTGTTCTATGAATACTTGATTTCCATTATGATCAGTATCCGGATGCGTTATAACAAGTTGGTTAATTTCAACGACTCCCTGACGCGTTAGTGCTTTAAGCAATTTGTATTTTGCTGACTCTTTTCCGGTATCAATTAGCGTCGTGTAACTATTGAAAGGATACTGGACTAAAGTGGCATCCCCTTGCCCCACATCGATGAACGTAACGCGGTAGAATGGATTATATACAATGAATATAGAAACAAGCAGCAGCGTATAACCGAATTGCTTATGACTCATTTTTCGATACGAAAGGATCAAACCAATTGCAAGCATTCCATGCAACTCACCAACAATACTAAAACGATTCGTAAACGCACTATTTAAGATTGCCTCAATTGCATTCATGAGTGAAAGTGCAATATTTTCAATTCCCGGACAGAAAAGTGCAAGAATGGCACAAGCATAAACAAGCCCATAAACATAACGAATCCATCGATAACATAAGTGTTCAATCACATTGTTACGATAAAATAGAGCCTGATAGAATATGAAGCGCACTAGCTTCGGCAAAAGTCGTTCCCAATGCCTGCCTATCCCATGAATCAGATCTACCCCATAACACATAATAAATGTCGGAGTTAACAGACTATTTGGAAACAGTGTCAAGATTAAAATAATTTGAGCATGAATAGGTAAGAATGATTTCAATGCCAATCGCGCTGTAGCTAAGCGAAAACCAAAAAGGAAAGCGATGGCACAACTTAAAAATCGATTTATTTGCACTGCACGATACGACCCAATCCATCTACGGAAAAATGTGTAAAAAAGCAGTAAAAAGCCAGATACATACACCGAAACAAGAACACGCCAATCATGACCATCACTATTGACACCGTAGAGTATTTGCTGCAATACGGGAGAGTTCTTAACACGATTCCATATCCACGATCGTATGCCGCCCGAAGTTTCTGTTTTCGACAATTTGGCATGATTAACATTATAAACTACGCGTTCCGAGGTTATCGGTATCGATTCAAAATCCCCCTGAACTTCAACTATATCGCCAAGACTGATATCGTAGGATCCGAGAACACGATACCCTTGATAGTTATCATAAATGGTGATTGAGTGAGGCTGAATACGTTCAACATAACCCGCAACGTGCGATATCACAGTTCGTGAATTTCGAGATAGAAAAAAGAATCCAACTATTGCTATGAAAAGCAATGACCGATGTGAGTAGATTCGATACATCGGTATCACAATAAGCATCACTAACATTATTTGTAGTGTTCTTTCTCCCTCAAAGATGCATAATACGACTAGTGAGTAGGTTATAAACCGATAAAAGGAAGAAGTTTCTCGAATTTCTTAGGCCCCATTCCCTTTACTGATTTTAACGATTCTAAGGTTTGAAAAAGACCAAATTGATCACGATAGTCAATAATATCTAACGCCATTTTGGGACCAACCCCTGGTAATGCTTCGAGTTCTAATGCATTTGCATGATTAATTGAAACTAAGGTATGTTGCTGTTTGACTGGTATAGAAATGACATCTCGATGACTCAGGATTCTTTCCGGATTTAGCTTTTGGAGGTCGACATCATTCCCTAGTTCTACCTTAGTTAGCAATTCGCGCATTGTCGCATAAGGTTCCATTTTAATAGGAAAAGCTTTTTCATTATAAATCACAGTTACCTGTATCTCTTCATGACTTACTGATTGCATTCGCTTTATATCTAAAACATTCCAAATACCCGTTCCCACAATTGCACCTAAAACAATAAAAAAAAGAATACGTTGCATACTATCACCTATTTCTAAGTGCGTACGTATTGCAACATATCCTAATTATTTAATTTTTAAAATTTTAACTTGGTAAGGTTCTTCAACATTAACTTCAACAACATCCCCTTCAACTGCCTCAAGCATTGCTTGTGCAAGTGGTGAAACGTTGGAAATTTTACCATTTTCTGGATCGGCTTCAACAGATCCAACGATATTAAATGTCTCTTCTTCGTCAATACCCATATCCAAAATTGTTACAGTCGCTCCTAAGCTTACTGTTTTATGTTTTTTCTTACTTGATGTATCAATAATTTCGACTTTCGAAATGGTTGCTTCAAGCTCGCGTACGCGTGCTTCAACGCGTGCCTGACGGTCACGAGCTGCATCATAGTCAGCATTCTCGGACAAGTCACCTTGTGCACGTGCAGCTTTTAAGTCTTCAATTACTTCTGGTCGTTCTACTTCAATTAAATGACGAAGTTCGCGATTCAGCTCATCAAGACCTTCCTGAGTTACTGGAATTCTTTCTGTCATATTATCACTCCTTGTTTTTGAATTATAACACACTACTATTTATGATACTACTTATTTTGGTTGTTAACAAATCAATAGCCACAGTATTATGAGCTCCCTCAGGAATAATAATATCTGCATGGCGTTTTGATGGTTCGACAAATTGATCATGCATCACACGAACTGTACTTACATACTGCTCGATGACGTGATCCATTTCACGACCACGTTGATTTACATCACGTTTCAATCGTCTAATGAAACGAACATCTGCTTCTGTATCGACAAACACTTTAATGTCCAACATTTCACGTAAGCTATCATTGTCCAGGGTCATAAGACCTTCAACAACAATAACATCACTTGGCATCAAGTCCTCATAAAATTGACTGCGTGTATGGTTCATAAAATCGTACACTGGTTTTTTTATGGCTTCTCGATTCTTAAGTTTTTGAATATCACTAACAAGCAACTCCATATCAAATGCGAACGGATGATCATAATTAGTATTCAAGCGTTGTTCCATTGGAACATCAGTTTGGTCATTATAATAATCGTCCATACGGATGATTGCGACACTATTCGTTTCTTTATAACATTCCTTTAATTTCTTTGCGATACTAGACTTTCCAGAAGCACTTCCTCCGGCAATTCCGATGACAATTGGGTCCATATTTCCTCCTAATATCCAAGTAGTTCCTTGCGAACGACTTCATGTTCTTCATATGTTTTTTGGTAATGTACTTTTCCATCTCCATGAACATCTGCGATAAAGAAGATATAATCATGTTCAGCATAATCTAATGTTGCTTCAATAGCTTTGATTGATGGATTTAGAATTGGCCCAGGTGGCAACCCTTGATTCAAGTACGTGTTGTAAGGTGAGTCTGGTTGTTCTGATTCGCAATCTTCCCAATTTTTAAAATCGTAGAGCGCATAACAAACGGTAACACTTGATTCCAATTTAATATCTTGTTTCAAACGGTTCATGAAGACACCCGCGACCATTCGCATATCTTCTTCAGTACTTGCTTCGTATTCAACAATCGATGCAAGCGTTGTGAGTTGATATGGTGTGAGCCCTGTTTTTTCGATGCGGTCTTTATATTTTTGATACTGAAGATCTGCATTTGCAACAAGTAACTCTGTGATTTCTTTTTCACTCGCTTCGATATTAAATGTATAAGTATTTGGATACAAATATCCTTCTAATAAAACACGCGCATCTTTATTGTTTAATAATTCTACAGGTAGCACCTCATAGTATTCCATTAAACGCGCAATGTATTCTTTATCATTCCATAATTCAAGTAATTTTTCTTGAGATGCTGTAGTATGTTGTGAAATTTTCTTAGCCATATCTTTCGCCCAACTACCTTCAACGAGCATGATATTTACTTCGTCAGGGGCAGCATTGGTTTCGTCGCTTAGGTATTCGAGAATTTCTTTAGTACTCCATGCTTTATCAAGTTCAAAGTTTCCTTGGAATGTATCGCCATAACCGGACACCTTCGCTTGAATATTTGCAAAGAATGATGATTTGATGATTCCTTGCTCTTCTAAATTACTAAGAACTTCTTTCTGAAATTCTCCTTCTTTTATTTGGAATAATATTGGGTCAGTGGATGATGCCACAGGTTTAGTATTTATGTTGTAGAGAACAGCGAACATAACACCAGCCGCTACAAGTAAACTTACAACGGCTGCTATTACTTTAATTGCTGTTTTTGACCTAGTGTTCATGACTATGATCATGGTCATGGTCATGATCGTGATGATGATCGTGATCGTGGTCGTGGTCATGATCGTGGTCATGATCGTGGTCATGGTCATGGTCATGTCCTTCTTCATGTTTAATGATAAATGCATTGAATACTTCTTCAATCATTTCCCATTCTTTTTCGTCAGTAATGCTTTCTAATTCACCCTCGGGTGTATAGCTAGACACAAATACCTCACCTGACTCATCTTCAGGGTTAATGTATAGGACATATGATTTTTTAAATGTATCATCTTCGAATGTGAAAAGGATATCCATTGCTTGTTCTGTTCCGTCATCATTGATGACGATGATTGTTTTTTCATCTGTATTCATTTTATTTTCCCTCCAGGAATCGTTGTCTATCAAGGTATGACTGCAGAATTTGTACTGCAGCCAACTGGTCGACTACTTGTTTTCTTTTTTTACGAGACATGTCTTGGTCAATTAGGACGCGGTTTGCCGCAACACTCGTGAGACGTTCGTCCACAAGCGTAACCTTAACATTAAACCAAGTTTCTAATGTGTTTTTAAAATCTTCTGATAATTGCGCACGGTCCCCAACATCATTGTTCATCATTTTGGGGTAACCAAGGGCAATATTTTTAATGCGTTCTTTTGTAATTAGTTCCTCTAGCGGAGCCTTAAGTTCGTCTATAGACTCTTTATAATAGAGTGTTGCAACTGGGTGCGCGTACATTCCTAACGCATCCGACATTGCAACCCCACATGTTTTAGAACCAAAATCTAATCCTAATGCTTTTCCGAGCATTATTTCTCCTCGAGATAGAAACGCACTAGTTCTTCAATGATTTCATAACGTTCAACCTCTTGAATCGTATTTCGTGCGTTTTTGTGTGAAGAAATATAAGCGGGATCATTTGAGATTAAATAACCGGATATCTGACTGACGGCTTGGTAGCCGCGGTCGTCAAGAGCCTCTTTTACTTCTTTAACAATTTCTTTAATTCTTGCTTGACGAACTACTTCAGAATTATAAGCCATTGTTTCTGCTACATTATCTTTAGACATTTGTATCACATCCTTTGTTTCTATTTTATCGTATCACTGTGAAAAATTAAAGGATAATCCCTACTTTATTGTAGATTTCGCCTCTCGCATCACTGAGTTTGCTTAAATCTTTACCACCAGCTTGTGCGAAGTTTGGACGACCGCCACCGTTTCCGCCAGTTGTGACAGCTGCAAGTTTTGCTAAATCACCAGCCTTGAACCCTGCTTTAATTGCATTTTCGCTTGCTCCAGCAACAAATACGAGTGATGATTCTTTCTTGTTTACGGCAACAACAATATCAACACTGTTTCGAACACGTTCAACCATATCTTTCACGAAGTCAACATCTTGATCTTCTAATTCAATCCACGAGAATGATAGTCCAGCTTCGTTTGTCAGTGCACTCACAATGTGGTTTTGGGCTTGAACTGCAATAATTTCTGAAATCATTGCTGCGTACTTTTCTTCAAGGTCTTTCATTTCTTCAACCATCTCATCAATTCTCATTTTCAGTGTTTTTTGCGGTGTTAGATGTAAAGTATCACGCAAATCAGATACTTCTTGTTCATAAGCTTGATATGCCTCCAATGCACCTTTACTTGTTTTACCTGTTATACGACGAACCCCTGAACCAACACTTTCTTCGGAAATAAGCTTGAACAGACCGATTTCTCCAGTTCCTGTTGCATGCGTTCCTCCACATAGTTCAATTGAAACATCGCCCATCGAAACAACACGAACGACATCGCCATAGTTTTCTGAGAAGAGCGCCATCGCTCCCATTGCTTTCGCTTCTTCAAGTGGTTTCTCTTCTGTAATGATTGGAAGGGATGCAGCAATCCATGCATTGAGTTGGTCTTCGATTTGTTTATGCTGCATATCTGTGAGTTTGTCAAAATGTGTAAAATCAAAACGGAAGTATTGATCATCAACATAAGATCCCGCTTGTGTAACGTGATCTCCAACAATGTCACGCAACGCAGCTTGTAATAGGTGAACTGCGGAGTGATTTTTACGAATTAAGATGCGTCGTTCTCGGTCAACCTTTAAGGTTAGAACCTGCCCAACTTCAAGCGTTCCTTCTACATTTACAAAATGAAGGTTCTGCCCACCATTAGCGCGTTTAACGTCTAAGACACGACCCTGGACTGTGCCTGAAGTGAGCACTCCAGTATCAGCAACTTGACCCCCACTTTCAGCATAGAATACTGTCTTATCGAAGATAACCTGTCCTTTTCCTTCAAAGGACGTCACTTGTTTACCATCCACAAACAATCCAATCACTTTTGCCTGTGTTTCAAGATCTTCATACAAGAATTCGCTGGACTCTTTGAAATTCATGATGTCTTCCTGTTGAGATCCCATTGACTCAGATTTTGTTCGACTTGAACGTGCGAGTTCACGTTGTGCTTCAAGACTCACTTTAAATCCATCCAAATCAACTTCAATGTGGT
>NZ_WTSY02000008.1 GCF_009828775.2 Erysipelothrix aquatica
GGTCTTTTATTTTTTTATTTAATTGCTTATACTTCATATGGGAGCTCCTTTTAGTCGGGTGGGCTCCTTTTATTATACAAAAACAACCGCACCTTGGTGGTGCGGTTGAGATTTGAATTTAGGAAAATAGAAACATGAAACTGTTTCTATTTTTGATAGATTTATTGAATGATACCTTCATAGAATTTTTTGGCTTCAATAACTTCCGCATCGACGAGTTGATGTCCGCCTGGTTGAACATTTGTTGTTACAGGAATTCCTGCATCTTCAAACTCTTTAACCGCTTCTTCAAATTTATCAAATGCGATGAATGGATCAATTTTACCACCCGTTGTATAAACATTTAGAGCCGGTTGTTGTTTGAATGGCACTCCCGGTCTTACGGATGAGGGGTGAAAGAGCATTGCACTGGTAAAATCTGTCTCAAACTCCTTGAAGAGATTGATCGCAATATTCGACCCATTCGAATAACCAATAACGGACACTACCGCATCCTGAAGTTTATAATACTCCAAGAGTTGGAACATTCCTTCATGAAGTGCTGTTGTTTGTTTTGCAAGGTCTTTTAAATCAAAGCTTCCATCTGCATAACGTTTAAAATAACGAAGCATTCCTTGTTCTTCTACAGCACCACGGATACCAATCAGTGTTGCTGTTTCATCAATATATCGTGCGAGGTTTGCCAAATCGTTCTCATTACCACCAGTTCCATGGAGCATAAAGATAACGCGATCAGTAGAACCATCATGTTTTGCATGTACTATCATTATTGTCCTCTTTCTAAATCTTAACGTACTTTGATAAATGCTTTACGAAGTGCTTTTAGTTGCGCTTGTTCATCATCTGTCAATGGTCGTTCTTTTTCAAATGCTTTGATCGCATTAATAGACTCACGGATTTCATTTCGTTTGGTAATCATATCGTACTCGTAACGGTTTCGATAACCATAAGTTTCTAACGTATCAATTTCTTTAACGAATACAGGCATAAATTTGCTTTCGATGATCAGACGTTGTGCCTCAAAGTGTTCTGGAATGATAAACGCTTCACCGAGTGTTTCGACAGGCTCATCAACACTTACACCTGGTGTAACGGTTGATAATTCAATGAGAATGCCGCCACGCTCACGGAAGTAAATCGCATTAAAATATTTACGATTTTTAACCTCTGTCGGGAAGTATCCAGCACCGAGTAGTTTTTCACGCCATGCTTCTTCCGTTCCGCGTTCAATTGCGAATGCAATATGATGAACCGTTCCGTGTCCTTTGGTGCCGATTGTTGTTGTATGTTTACGGATATCAATCAACCCACCCAATCCTTCGTGGATTCGGAGTCGGTAATACTCATCATCTTCCGCCACAATCGTATATCCAAATAGATCGGTAAACAACGCAAGCGTTTGTGTCGGTCTTTCTGAGAAGAGTGCTGCATTATACAAACCTTTAATTGCTGTTTTTGGTTGTACACCATTGAATGCCCATTGACTATTTGGCCCTAACGGTGTTTCTACCAACTCGATATCCAATCCATGACGATCTGAGAATGCTAAGTAACGCTCACCAAATCTTTCATATGAATAATTAAAAATATCAAAGTGATCAAGTCTTTCTTTCCAGAAGTCGAGTGCTCCTGTATTCACTGCATAAGTAACGTATCCAACCTGACCATCTCCAATATCGCCTTCTTTAGAATCTGAAATTGGGAAATAGGTGGATAAGCCTGTACTGCCATCATGATTTCCATAATAGAAATGGTACTCTTCAATATCGTCATAGTTTAGTGTCTTTTTAACTAAACGCATTCCGAGCATTCCTGCATAAAAATCAACATTTTCTTGTGCGTTTTTAACGACTGAAGAAACATGATGTAGTCCTAAAATTCTTTCCATAGTATAACCTACCTCCTTACCATGTTATTATATATTTTATGATTTTCCTTCTCAACTTATATGCTTAAATGTCTTCTTTTAGCACTTTCGCTGGATTGCCACCAATAAGAACATTGTCCGGAAATGACTTGGTCACAACACTGCCACCAGCAACCACAACATTATTCCCCAGCGTAACCCCAGGATAAATAACCGCAGCACCACCAATCCAAACATTATCACCAAACGTAATTGGTTTCCCTAATTCAAGTCCACTATTACGTTCGGTCGCATCAAGTGGATGGGTTGCCGTGTAAATTTGAACTGCAGGCCCGAGCATACAATTATCGCCAAACGTAATCGGACAGACATCTAACATCACGCAATCGTAATTACAGTAGAAGTTCTCACCCACGCTTACATTGTAGCCATAGTCTAATTTGAGTCCCACGCCAAAACTTGCGTACCCTTTTGTTTTTATTATCTTTTTATACAGTTCGCTTCGAGTCTTGTTATCTGAAATCTGTGATGCTTGAACAACAATATCACGAGCATAGGCATTTTCACGTTGTAATTCTGGATCTCCTGCATCATAAAGCATGCCTTGAATCATTTTTTCTTTTTCTGTCATAATATACCTCACTTGTATATTTATCCTATCACATCGACCTCTCTTTTTTATGCCGTTTTTAGTGGTATACTTGCCAACAAAAAAATACCCCGTTTATACGACGGAGTATGATTGTATTCGAAAAGCCAAAGATTAATGACTGAGTTTTTTATGGATGAGTGTTTGAATTTCTGGTGTCGGATTCTCACCACTCTCTAGAAGATAGTGCGTATCATCGACTTTCTTCAGATTATAGTTGAAGTTTTCCGCATAACGATTCGCTTGGTAGTCAAAAATCGGACGCATCCATGGTGTTTTCAGGTGAAGGACCACTGCTCTATATGACCTGCTATCTGGACTCGGTTTTTCTGAAATATCGTAGACACGATACTCGGAGGCAATGACAGATTCCTCGAACCAACTTCCTATATTTTCAGAATGCTCTGGATTGGTTTCACGGGGACTTCCAAGTGACGTCAATGTACTTAAAATCAACACGTTAAACGAAACTACGAATATCAAATATACAGAGATCGCAACAGCTAGATATTTCAGGTATTTATGAATTTTTGTATGTTTAATAATCTTTACAACCCCTACAATAACCAGAGAAATGATGACCACCCATAAGAATCCCTTAATGCTGATTATCTTCCCAAACATACCACCCCAACCAATAATTAGGAATAAGATGATGAGTGATGTAATTAAATTGAGCAAGTTCGTATATTTTTTACTTGTTTTGAAATTAGAGTATCGACCATGCTTCAAATTTTGATACTCCTTAAAATAAGAATATGTATAGATCGAATACGTCAAAATCAAATACGGATAGAGTAGAAATGTTGCAAGACTTCCCTGACTTGTAATCGTCATTTGCTTTGATTGGGTCGACGTATACATCGTAAACAACCACATTCCAATTAGCATTAAATATAGAAACGCATTCCGCTTTAAGCGTTTTTTAATCGGTTCAAGCTCTAACTCTTGAATATTACTTGCCTCTTCAAATGCTGGTTCATGCGTTTTGAGAATCGCAATGGGTTCAATCCATCCGACGATAGTTCTGCCAAACGTTTTCATAAATTCACGAAATGCATATTCATTATTTCCCCAACCTTTAGAATTTCGTGATGGCATCGGAATTAATTCGTACCGAAGGGTCTTATCGTCACTACGTTCAAACTGTTGGAAGAACAACGTGAAGCGTTTTAAATGATACCCTTCTTGAACTTTCTCATTAAGATAGACTTCATAATGCTTATACTGGGACAATTTGATACGTCTGAATTCAATCATAACTTTCCTCCATAGAGATTCCCTCTAGTGCTAACAGTTTCATCATTTCTTGATTTGGCATTACGTTGTTATGAAGCACATAGACATCCGATGATACTTGAATAACTTCGAAATCGTAAGTCGTTGCATAGCGCATCATTTCATAATTCAACAAGGGTCGCACCATCGGCGCATACAACCGCATAACTATAATTGTCGCTGCGTCATAACTAGTTGGACTCATAGCTTGCGGTCGTACTTCCCGTACCGTATATTTTGACGCAAATACCGATTCATCAAACGTAGCATAGACCGATTCCGTTTCGTAGTAGTTTGGATGTAAATGAACGTCTTTATTCTTACCGGGTTGAATACCAACCAGGATTCCTAGTGTAAGGATTAAACTAATACAACTGACAGCAAGATATTTGGCAGGCTTTGAGGTTGTTTGCTGGGTTGAGTATTTAATACGATAAACTGCATCTAAAGTATGCGTTCCAACTAATAACCATAAACCAAGTACCAGTCCCCATTGATTGATGAAGCCATACATTCCTGTGAACATAAGCCCTACCAAAAGCACAATGGAAAGGATTGAAGTAATTCCTTCATAGCGATAACCAGGAACAGCCTTAGCAAATTGTCGATTCTGAAGACATTTAAGATCATTCCGGGCGTCTTTTAAGGTTTTAAAAGATGCAACCGATGTATAGGAAAACAAAAATAACGAACCGACTTTTAATGAGCTGGTCAGAAGATTAAGATCTGTAGCGATAGCAATTTGGAGCAAAAAGAGTATTACGGCCCCTAGCTGTAGCCCTCCACTTCGTTTCATTTGTCGAATATGTCTTTGTAGTGGTTCAAGATCTAAATCCGACGAAATGTCCATCGTTGAAATATTTGACATTGATGTTTCAAAAATAGCAAAAGGACCAAACCAAGCAATAAATTTTCGATCGAATGATTCAACGAATGCTTTAAACTCACGATTATTTTCGAGAAATCCCTTATACCTTCGGTGGGCTTTGGGAATGATTTCATATCGAATATTAGCGTCCTTATTTTTTTCAAATCGTTGATAAAACGGATTGAAACTTTTGAGATGATATCCTTTCGTAACCATCTCATTCAAGTATGCCTCATACGCTAAGTATGCCGATGCACTTACATTTCGAAATTCAAGCATTTCAACCCTCCTTTTTATTTTTCTTTGAGTACCTCTTGAGCATCAAGTATTATTTGCTTGTAATTATCAATCGCATTATGGAGAGCGTCGGTACCCTTGGTTGACATGGTATACGTACGAGCACGTCCTTCGCGGTTCGTTTCATAAATAAAGCCATCACTCTCAAACTTCGCGAGAATTGTATACAGTGTTCCGGGTCCCAAGACGACACGACGATTCGTTTTCTCTGCTACCCAGTCTACAATTTCTTTCCCAAACATATCACGATCTTGCAGTGCCATAAGAACGTAGATCATTGTTTCTGTCATGTACACCTCCAATATCGACCAACGATATCATCTATCGATATTATAGCATGGTCTCTTTTATTTACCAAATAAAAAAAAGTCACAAAGTGACTTTTAAAGGCGATACAACGTATAAGACGACCATGAGGAATACGGAGTGTCCGTGGAGAAAATGTCGCCTTGTCCAAAGTTGATCGCATTCGCAGGGTACTGCGGTTCAATTGCAAGGGCACTGTAATTGCGTGCATCCTTACCATATTCCTGTTTAAAGGTTTCATCAAAATAGTTCGCAAAATAAAGCCGTAATACTGGCAGTGATGTTTCACACACCAACATACGCGTTTGCGTTTTTAGATAGAGCTTTCCATCAAGACGATAGTCATGATCAATAAAGCGTGTTTTTTCAAATTCTGGATGCTGCTGTGTCAATGCGTGTTCGATTGATTTCCAAGCTCTAAAATCAAATGCGGTGTGGGCAACAGGCAGCGTCTTGCCATCATTCGCTAAACTCGCATCAACCGTATAAATCTCATTGGCTTCAACTTTTAAAGCATGGTTGGCGAGGGAATTGTTTCCATCTAAATTAAAGTAATTGTGTGTCGTAATGTTGATTGGGAACGGTTCGCTTGGATAGGCAGATATCGTCACGATTAGCTGTGCATCCTTAAGTTGATAGGTTACGGTTGTCTTGACGGTTAATGTGTAGCCATCATGAGGCGTATCCTCCAACTCAAAACGAATGCCATCCTCGAGTATCGTATACGAAAATGTTTGAAAGGCATGTGATTGAAAACCACCATGAAGATGATTTGGTGTATTGTTGATGGAAAGTTCATATGCTTTCCTACCTACACATAAATGGCCGTCTTTGATGCGTCCAGCCGTTGGCCCGACAACACTTCCGAGGTATACCGGATTGGATTCATACAAACCAAGGTCTTGGTATCGCACAACACAGTTTTGTTCATTCACAAATCCAAAATGAATTAACGTTGCACCATACGATAACACGCGAACATCAAGGATACCGTTGGATAATGAAATTACATCGGTAAACGCTTCATGCGATACTTCAACGTTCAATTTCATGTGAACCGTCACCGATTTCTGCGACATAAAAGTTTGCTTCATAACCAATCGCTTCTTTGTATTTGTTTCCAACGTTTTTGATAAATGTCGGAATGGCATCGGTAGCGACAATTGCTATCGCACAGCCACCAAACCCAGCTCCCGTTACACGAGCTCCAATGCACGATGCTTCATTCCATGCTGCTTCCACAATGGTATCAAGTTCTTTTCCGGTCACTTCGTAATCATCTTTAAGACTTTTGTGACTTGCGTTGAGAAGTTTTCCGAATGCCATGAGTTCACCATGACGCAGCTTTCGAACGGCACGGCTCACACGATCATTTTCACTGATTGCATGACGTGCACGACGATACGCCACCATATCATCCTTAAAGGAATCAACGATTGCTTCTAACTGTTCGCGATTGAGTTGGCATAGTTCACTGACGTTATAGTGATTCTGAATGATTGTTAAGGCACGTGCACACTCTTCCAAGCGTTCATTATATTTTGAATCGGCAAGCGCACGTTGTTTATTAGTGTTCATGATTACAATTTTGTGCCCCTCTAATTGTACTGGGACACGTTCATAATCAAGGGTTTCGGTATTTAGCCGCAACGCCGTATCCTTTTGACCAAACATAACCGTAAATTGATCCATAATTCCCGTATTAACGCCAATATACTGATTTTCAGAATCTTTGGTCACAACTACAAGATCAAGGTCACTTAATGTCAGATGGTTAATCTTACGAATAAACTCTGCAGTCACAATACCAAGCGATGCACTACTGGACAATCCTGCACCATTGGGAATATCACCATAGTAAAGTACTTCAAATCCAGTATCGACTGGAAGGCCTCTTTGTGCAATGGTCGCAATGATACCTTTGGCGTAGTTTACCCATCCGTGATTGTCGTTAAATGCTAAGTCTGAGGCGTCGATTTCAAGGATTTCTGTATCCGAAACATTGAGTGACGCAAATCGAAATACATGATCATCTCGAACACGTACCAAAGCGTAAGTGCCGTTTGTAATCGCACATGGAAACACATTACCACCACTGTAATCAATATGTTCACCAATCAAGTTAATTCGACCTGGAGCAAAAAATGCGTAATCATACTCTTTCCCAAAAACCGACTCAAATTTATTTTCTAATAATTCCATAATGCCCCTCCTAAAAAGCCTCTATATACCTATTTTTTACGCATTGATTTACGAATATCTAACGCTACAGCAATCACAATCACAATCCCTTGGATGACGTTTGTCATATCAGGTTTAACCCCTAAATATGCTAAACACACTTTCAATAGTTCAAAGACAAAGACCCCAAGTAAGATTCCAGGAACCGTACCTTGACCCCCTGTTGTTGAAACGCCACCAATGGTCGCAGAAGCAATTGCTTCAAGTTCATAACTAGTACCTGATGAAGGCCCTACTGATCCTGTTTTTGCAGATAGCAAGTAACCTGCAAGTCCGTAAAGGGCACCTGCGAGTACAAAAATTTTAATCTTAGTGCGGGGTACGTTAACACCTGAAACTTCTGCAGCTTGTTCGTTTCCACCAATTGCGTACATATTTTTCCCGTAACGGGTTTTGTTATAAAGAACCCACATAACGACCCCAACTATAGCTGCAATAATTACCAAGTATGGAATGGTTCCAAAGAGCTTCCCTTGACCAACCTGAATGTACGCGTCTTTAAATGTTCCAATTGGTTGGTTCCCACTATAGAGCATATTGAATCCATAAATCATAATTTGAGTTCCCAATGTTGCCAAGAATGGTGGAACATGGAAGTAAGCAATGATAATCCCATTCATAAGCCCTAACAGTGCACATGCTGCAATAACGATTAAGAGTGGCACAAAGATTGGTAAATCCGGTAGATTTGGAAAGAACTTCCCAACAAAATCAGGTTGTTGTACTAACGTTCCGGCTAAAATCGCGGAGAAACCAACAATCCGTCCTGCCGATAAATCAGTACCACGGATAATCAATGTTCCTGAGATTCCAAGCGCAATGATAAAACGTACTGATGTGTTAGCGAGAATGTTTGATGCATTTCCAATGGTAAAGAAGTTGCTTTGAGTAGTACCTGTAAAAATAATCATTACAGCTACCACGATAAACATTGAGTAGTCTGTTAGTATTTTTTGTATATCTATTTTTTTATCTTTTTTAAATAATTTAGTTGTCATACTATTCTCCCTGCATAAATTTGGTTGCGAGTGTCATCACCGATTCTTGTGTAGCATCTTTGCTATCAAGGAATCCGGATATACGCCCTTCGCACATAACCATAATTCGATCGGATACATTGAGTAACTCCGCCATTTCAGATGTAATCATAATGATGCTTTTACCTTGGTTCGCTAGATCGTTGATAATTTGATAGATTTCAAATTTAGCACCAACATCAATGCCTCGCGTTGGTTCATCAAGAATCAAGATATCTGGATTATTTGCCAACCATCGGGCAAGAATAACTTTCTGTTGATTTCCACCGGAAAGGTTTTCTATTTTCGTGCGTTTCGATGCGGTTTTGATTCGGAGTTTTTCTATTGAGTCCGTAACCATCGTATCCACACTTTTATCATTAATCAGTCCGTATTTAATATGGTCATTAATAGATGTAATCGCGATGTTATCTTCAACAGATAAGACACCAAAGATTCCAGTACTACGACGATCTTCGGTTACCAGCGCAATTTTATTGGCGATGGCATCGTTGGGATGTTTGATAATCGTTTGTGACCCGTTGATTTTTATTAACCCCTGTTCGATAGGACGGATTCCGAAAATTGCTTCCATTAGCTCAGTCCGCTGTGCTCCAACCAGTCCTCCGACTCCGAGAACTTCACCCTGTTGGAGTTCAAAGAAGCATTCTTTAAATGATAGAGGATCTGTAGATGTGAGGTTTTCAACGCGAAGAATAACATTTTCATGAGGGACGTTAGTTTTTTCAGGGAACATGCTTGTTAGCTCCCGACCAACCATATTTTTGATAATGGATTGAACACTCATTTCTGAACTGGGCCATGTATTCACGTATTGGCCATCTCGCATGATGGTAATTTCATCTGAAATTCGTAAGATTTCGTCCATCTTATGAGAGATATAGATGACCGCAATATTCTTTTGCTTGAGGCGGTCAATAATACTAAAGAGCATTTCAACTTCAGACGTTGTTAATGACGATGTGGGCTCATCCATAATGACAATTTTGGCATTGTGCGATATCGCTTTCGCAATCTCAACCGATTGCATTTGCGAAACCGTTAATGTTTCCAGAAGTGCGGTTGGTTTTTTGTCTAAACCAACCTCTTCGAGTAAATCTTTGGTCCATGCATTAATTTTCTTATGATCGACTAAACCAAAGCGATTCAGTGGATATTTCCCAAGAAATATATTTTCCGCGATTGTCATTTTCCGAATGGGTTGAAGTTCTTGATGGATCATTGCTAAGCCTGCATCCATAGCCTCTTTAGCATTTTTAAAGTCAACAGCTTGTCCATTATAAATAACTGTCCCGGCATCGCGATGGTAAATGCCAAAGAGACATTTCATCAACGTTGATTTACCTGCGCCGTTTTCTCCCATCAGTGCATGAACGGTTCCGGGTTTGAGTGCCAGTTGAACATTATCTAATGCCTTAACACCTGGAAATTCTTTTGTTAAGTTTGATATTTCAAGTATGTTTGTTTCCATAATTTACCTACCTATTAAAAAAGTGTGCCGAAGCACACTTTAATGTTTCTATCCGCGCTCCGCGTAACGTACTTTAATTTCTGCGATTGTTTCTTTACGTGCGTCTACACGTTTCAATTCTGCATCTTCAGGTTTCGTTACACCAACATAATCATGCCAGTAGTATGCTTCCACATCTTTTCCTTGCATTAATTCAACCGCAACGTCTGCAGCTGTATGTGATTGGTTAAAGTGGTCATTGAGTACTGTTCCAGTCAATTGTGCATTTTTGAGAAGTTCAAGTGCATCAGGAATTGCATCAACACCAACAATATAGATGTCTTCACCAACTTTACGTCCAGCAGCATTAATTGCAGTCACCGCACCAACTGCCATTCCATCGTTGTTTGCGAAGATAACTTCAAGATCTTTACCGAATTGCTCCAACGCACTCGCTGTGAATTCTTGTCCTTTAGCAGAGTCCCAGTTTGCTTGGTAAGGTTGGGCCAGTAAGTTGACTGCGCCGCCCTTAGCTTCATAGCCTTTGATTGAATATTCAGTCCGTTGTTGGGCATCAACGTTTGCAGGGTCACCCATTAATGTAATATATGAGATTTTGCCATCACCGTTGATATCTCCCTTGTTTGGAAGACCTGCAATCATTTCACCTTGGATGGTTCCGGATTGCGTTGCGTCAGCCCCAACATAGGTTGTTTTACCTGGCCAGATTTCTAAATCTTGAGGGGTAGGTTCACGGTTAATTAAGACAACAGGTATTTCCTTAGCTTTCGCTGAATTAATAACAGATGCTGCAGCCGTAGGATCAACTAAGTTAGCAATAATGACATCTTTTCCTTGAGCAATAAAATTATTGATTTGCTCTGTTTGTGTAGATTGGTCTTGTTTACCATCTTGGATGTCTAACTTATAGGTATTACCATCTTTAGCACCCAGTTCACCAAAGTATTTTTCAAGCTCTTGACGGTAGAGTGTCATGAAGTTGTCATCAAATCGATAAATCGCAACACCAACATTATATGTTTTTCCAGAACCAGAAGACCCATCGGTCTTGGCATTGTTTGCACCACATGCTACGAGCAGTACAGACGCAAATAATATGACGAGTACTTTTTTCAATTGCTTCATTCTATTGTCCTCCCTTTGACAAAAGTATATTGCTTGTGTACGTTCATAATATGAAATGTAAGCGCTTTTGTCAACGAAGTTTACTAAACGTTTACCAATTTCGCGGATTCACGTTTAATGAGTTTCGGAACAATTTGGGTTTTACTGGGTGTATTATGTCCAGTGTTTATTTGGATTAGAAGCAGTGACGATGCAATGTCTCCCATCAATTTTGTATTGAGTCGAACGGTTGTAAGTGGCGGATTCAAATAGCGTGATGTTGCAATATCGTTACATCCCACTATAGACACAGCATCTAATTTCTTAAGTTCTCCTAATGCGCGAATGGCACCCATTGCAATTGTATCGGATGCGCAAAAATATGCAGTCGCTAACCGATTGGCTTTAGCTGCATCAATAATTGCGTCATACCCTGTACGCGCATTAAATGTTCCAAAATGAATGTGTTCTTTATAATTGGATGGGCCTTTTAAATCCATCATTTCGATATAATGTTTTTCTCGTTTATCTTGATATGGCGCTTGTTCTGGACCCATAAATTCTTTCCCACCGATATATCCAATTGCTGTGTGACCAAGAGACCATAAGTGTTCTAAAGCTAGTTCTGACGCCATTTCAAGATCTTGAACCACGGATGTGAAGCGTGCTTCATCGGGATTTGAATCCACAAAAATGAGGTTTGAATTCGCTTGAGATAATGACTCGACCTGTTCCATCGAGAACTTCCCAAGACAGATTAAGCCATCAAATTGTTGGGTATAAACATCTTCCATATTATCTTTATAAAACCGATGTACCCGATATCGTTCTTTTATCCAAAAACTTTCCACACTCTTGCGCAATGCATAATAGTAAGGATCTTCTTCTTCCTCTTCACTCGATATCCATTGAATAATAGCAATCGAATTATTAATCATGTTTGACTTTGTATTATATTCTAGAGATTGTGCAGCCAATAAAACTGCCTCTCGGGTTTCTTCTTTTACATTTAGCGTTGGATCATCATTCAAAATACGTGAAACGGTTGATGTACTTACCTTCGCTAACTTCGCGATATCTTTTAATGTAGCCATAAATCATGCCTCCTGATACCACTATAGTAAATTTTTAGTAAAATATCTAGTTGTTTTTTATGAATCGAAGATACCGTTGACGTACGGTATAGACATATGCCGTTAATCCCAGTGTCGGAATCAGGACAATTAGGTATAAGCCATTCATATTTTTCATAAAGAAATAGGCATACAAAAAGATTACTGCAATCAACACAACACCTACAAATCGGTCGACACGATTTACTTTGAGTTGAATGGCATCTTTGCGGTCATCATAATTGTGGGGAACCGGTTGGGTTATTGTTTGAGGGCGTGTCAAGAAATAGTAATAACCTCCTTGACTCCCCAAGTATTCACAACACACTGTGAAGCCAACATCGGTAAAGTTTTGTAGTGATGCAGGTTCCACGGAGAAGTGAACTGCATAGGTAAAAGGACCTTCATCAGTCGCTTCAAACGTATAACGCTCTCCATCAAACGTTTTGAGGATATACCCCTCCTTAGCTTCCAAATAGCGAATTTCATCCGCAACTTGATCCAACCCAAAGTATTTTTTTTCAATCATGAGTACGTCCTCCAATTACTTTCAGTTTAGTCACAAATAGCCAGCTCGTCAAGATAACAAAAGAAAACCACCTTACGGTGGTTTTTAATGAATACAAGGAAATTCGATGATAACTTTGAATAAGTCACCGTCAATCCCAATGGTAAATTGCCCTGTTTGAATTTGAGTAAAGCTTTGTGCGATCGCGAGTCCAAGCCCACTTCCCGTTTCGGTTCGTGACTTATCACCACGAACAAACCGCGCCACAACTTCATCTGGCTTTAAGTTGAGTGGTGATGCCGATATATTCTTCATCGATACACGGACATTTGAATCCCGCACGGATACATCGACATAGAATCGCGTATGTTCCATCCCATACTTAACAACATTTTGAATAATATTATCAAAGATTCGGAACGTCTTATCTGCATCCAGATTAACCATTAGTGGTTGTTCTGCAATCTCGGTCACAACTTGAATATCGCGGCTTTCCAGTGCATCCTTGTGTTCAATCAACGCTTGTTCCACCAACGATACAATATCGAGTTCTTGTGCATCAAGTCTAATTTCTCCAGAGCTCGCCTTACTGATATCAAAAAGATCTTCAATGAGTTTTGTAAGTCGCTCAGTATAACTATTTAAGCGAACCGTATATTCTAAGCGTGTCGCATCATCCAATGTTTGATCTTGCAATAACTCACTATAATTTCGAATTCCCGTAAGGGGCGTTTTAAGATCATGGGACACATTTGTAATTAACTCTGTCTTTGTAAGTTGTGATTGCATGGCTTCTTTAACGGCATGATCAAAGCCTTTATTGATTGTTGAAAGCTCATCAAGTATTGGTTTAAATAGTGTAGTTTTCATCGGTTCAACGGTATCAAAATCGCCTTGAGCAATATGAGCAGCTTGAGCTTGTAACGCCAAATAATCCGTCTTAACCCCCGTCAACAAGCGGATACTGAAGTAGCTCAACACAACACCATAGACTAGTGCAAGTATGACTCCAAATGTGCCTAAACCAATCAGCACAATAATGATAAATGTATTGATGGCAATTAACACGATGATACGGTTCTTAAACTTTGTCGTTAAGGGTGATGTCAAGAAGGTCGTAGAATTCCGTTTTACCCGTGCCATAAAACGTCCTGTATAGGTTTTTTCCTTGAACGTTCTAAAAATACCAAATGTTAGAACACGTTTCACGTAGAAAAGCGCAAGTACGTAGACACCAAAGATAATCGCCCACCATAGATACATGTGAGATGCGACGAAACCGTAGGTGATCGATTGTCCCACCGAGAGCGTCATCATAACAGCATCAATTTGATACGTGTAAACTGACGCCAATGTAAAGGTTAGACTCGTTCCATATGAAACCAGAAGTGCCAGCAAAATGACGGCAAGTTCACCTTTTAAGTTCCAAATATTTTTAAATGGTGGAACCTCTGCCGCAATTCTGATCGGATAGATTACGATAAAAACTGCCAGAACTATCGCGCCAAACATGAGTAATGTGGCGGTTGTATTTTGTCGTGAATAATAGTCGGATGTAATTGTATTAATGACTTCAGAATTTCGAAGTTCTTTTTGGTTTGCTGAAAGTGCGAATACATAGTCGTATTTATCACTTAGTGAATATGAGCCCTTAAACTCAGGATTGTCTGAATACCCGATTCCCAGACGTTCGTAAGGAAATCGATTCGTATCCATAAAGGGTTGAAAATCTTCAGGCACATTGATAGTCTGTGACCACTGAAACAAATCCTTATCATCTCTTTTCGCAAAATCGGCCGCATCCGAACCTGCAACCACTTCTTGTGTGTTTTTGTCTACTAGCCAAAATCGGATTGCGGGGTCATTCACAAATTGTTTGGAGATTTCCTCCATATTCTTATAAACCAAGCGTTTATAGTTGGGATCGCTGACGTCACTCTCAAGATTCTCAAGAACTACGGTTTGCTTATCATTGTTGTGTGAATAATTCGCTGCAACGATAGTCATTGAATGCGGATAATGACTCATCATTTCCTGCGAACTAACCGGACGAATAATCGCATTCGGCTGCATGAGTGCATTGGAGCCATAGCTCAATGCACCAATTAAAAGTAATAGTAATGTCGTAAATAATAGTTTCTTTTTCATATGTTTACTCGGTATCTTTTTCTATTTTATAGCCTACGCCCCAAACCACCTTGAGGTAACGCGGGTTCTTGGGATCAATTTCAATTTTTTCGCGGATTTTACGAATATGGACCATAATGGTTTCACTTGAAATTGCCGTTTCCTGCCATACCGCTTCATACAAAGCATCACTTGAAAAAACATGACCTGGGTGTTTTATTAAGTGCTCTAGAATTTGATATTCTTTCGGCGTTAAATGAACCGACTCGCCATCCACCTCAACATGTTTCAATTCAGGCATGAGTACCAATCCCCCCACTTGATAAAACTTCGGATTCGTTTTCTGACTCAATTGTGCATGCAAGTCCAACGTCTGTTCATAGCGACGCAAATGAGATCGTACTCTCGCAAGTAATTCAATACTACTGAATGGTTTTGTCATGTAATCATCGGCACCCAAGTTTAACCCTTGAACTTTATCAACTTCTTCCGACTTCGCACTCAAGAACATGATTGGAAAATTGTATTTCATTCTTACATGCATTGTAAAGGTACTACCGTCCATTTCCGGCATCATGATATCAACAATCGCGAGATGAATCGTGCTGTTATTAACGACGTCGAGTGCTTCTTTTCCATTGCATGCTTGAAGGACTGTATAACCTTGTTTTTCTAAATTAATCGCGATTGCTTCGCGGATTCCCAAATCATCCTCAACCACCAATATTGTATGTGTCATTACTGCTGCCTCCATTATAATTATTATAGTTTTTATTGATCAGAATGTACAATTGCACCAAACACCGTCAGTGCTAAACATAGAACTAAAAATAGTGTATCCATACCATTCCCCTTTCGACTGCTATTATGTCAAAGAATTCTTAGGAAACCGTTGGTGCAATTCTTAAGATTTTCTAAAGTTTTCAAATATTCAAGATTATCCTGCATTTTTGACACATATGTCTTCAAAAAAAAGTGCTAATTGCCACGATAGCGCAATTAACACTTTTTTTTATTCAGATATGTCCTGAGGTTGTTCGACAGCATCTTCGACAGTTTCCTGAACGGTTTGTGCTTTATCTTTTACATCCTCTACAAAGTTTGAGATGGTATCATCTGCTTTATGGACTGCATTTTTTATATTTCCTTTTCCAGTATCGACCCAACCATCTACTTGCATCATTGGATCATCAAGATATTCACCTGCGGTTCGTTTCACAGCACCTGTTATTTCATCGAGGTATCCTGCTTGACGTAGTGTCTCATAGATTGCGACACCGGCAACAGCACCCAAAACGACAAATCCAAATTTTTTCATGATTACCCTCCTTGTCTTTTTATCTTACCACTTTTTTATGCCCCTTGCATAAACTCACCATCGATAACACAACATTTTTACGACGCTTTCACATTTCGTTAACGATACACAACCCGTAAAGCCACCATTCAAGGTTGTATTATGAAGGTCTCATTCATAAATCTTAAATTAATTACATATATACTTTATATATTAATAACATCTTTATTTCATGACAAAATGCGTTGGGTTCATGACAAATCAGCCACGGAATTTCATCAAACGAGTATGATAGTTTTGTTGAAGCAAGCAATTCGTTTTCATTACATTTAGATGCCCCAAACATTTCATGTATTCGCTTGCTTCGACACTTATAATTTCTAATAATATCTCAATAAGTGGCACACTTAAAGTTGGAACTTTGCTTACACACTGTTTCAACACTCAGCTTATTAACACGTCAGATGATCACCCCTGTAAATCTGAAAACCTCAATTTCACTGAAATGTACCCCATATCTACACTACCAAAACATTTCACGAGCCACGAGATATTATGAGCTTATCGTGAGTGTTATCCCCATAACCCTTACATCAAAAAGTGATACATCCCCCATGTATCACTTTTTCATTTTTTAGTTTGTATTTGATTTGCGTTTTACATAGGCGTTAAGTGCTATGAAGGATCCTCCCAGCACACTCATCGTGAGAGCAACGTTCATCAATGTATTTGCAGTCCCTGTTGCCGGCAACACTTCTGTTGGTTTAGTAGGACTTATTATTTGCCATTTTGCATAAACTGTCGTATCAGCATTTAGTGGCAAGTTAAAATCGAACTTTGTTGTGAATTGATCAGTTGTATACCAGCCATCAAATGTATAGCCTTCACGGGTTGGTGCTGATGGTATCGTTGCAGTTGTATTTTCAAAGACTGTCTGTGGCGAAACTTTGGAGCCTTCTCCCGTCTCAAATGACAAGGTGTAAGATAAAGCCTGTTTATGCCACTTTGCGTAGAGCGTCATATTTTTATTTATTGTTGTATCGAAATCGAATCGTGATGTGAATGCTTCATCTACATACCAGCCATCAAATGTGTAGCCGGCGCGCGTTGGTTCAGTTGGTCGTGCCACGAGCCCATCTTCAACAATTGTTTGATTCGAAATTGCGGTTCCACCATTTACTTCAAACGTTACATCTAGCACTTGTGATAATGTCACGACAACCGTTTGTGGTCCTTGTTTCACAGTGTATTTCAAGGCTGACAAATCCCCATTATAGACATACCCTGCAAGATTCGGAATTTCGATGGATATTTCTGAATTATATGCCGCTTTTAGAGACTTTGACATTAGCAGTTCATTGCGAGAATTTTTAAACTCGATTGTAATGTCTTCAATTTTTTCAAGACGGCTTTCTTCGAGTGTTTGCATCATCCGTTTTGTCCATGCGAAATCTGTTTCGCTGATTGTATTTTCTTTGTAGTCTTTGCCATCACGGTCAACTGCGTAGACAAACATGCCCCCTTTTTCACCATCTTTAGGTTGCCATTTTGCATACTGATATGCGCGACTTGCAAGATATTTTTCCTCACTGAACTGACCTAAAGCATCATTCCAGTTTGTATTGTCTTGTTCTTCATAGAACGAAATCCCAAATAAAACCCGTGTCGAACTAATGTCTGATTGGTAAGTTTCCCATGTTCGATCAAGACTTTGTGGATTACGGCCATACGCTTGAATGAATAAATACGAAATATGTGGTGCTATTTCCCGAAATAGCTCGTGGTTATCTTTGTTTGTATCATAAATTAAGAGTTTATCACTACCTTCTTTGATTTGAAGAATATTTGAAAGTTGGATAAAGACATTGGATATAATAGCCACTTCTTCACTGTTTAAGTTTGTTTCCATATCAACATCCAATCCATCAAGATTCCATGGTGTCATATAGGTATCGATTAACGTCTGAGCAAATGCATGATAATCATCGTCAGTTAACGTCGTACTATCTTTGCCTGTGTTGGTCTTAATTTTGAGTAGTTCTTTATAATCAAGCGTACGCACAACACGTTGTCCCCGTTCGTGTAGTGTTGGTACATAGTCATTCTTTAATGTTTCCCAAAATAAGTCCTGATCAGTTCCTGGATTAACATAGTGGAAGACCGATACAATATCAATCTCTTTCGGAAGGTCCGTCATTTTAATGACATTAGCATCTGGTAGATTGGAATTGGAATCATGAGGCATTGCAGCATCACGCCACGTACGATAATAAGCCATCATAATTGGTTCTTCGTAGTTCATTTCTGGACCCACCCCACGGGTTTGTGCGTGAACCGGAATTAAGCTTCCCATTCCCATCAGTACAATAAACATAATCAATGAAAACTTCTTAGTTAGTTTTTTCATAACTACCTCCTATTGTTTATAGTTATGGTACACCCAGTCTCAAACACTGTAAACGTTTTCATAACAAGTACTATGAAATGTAGAGAAGACCTATAATTTGTGGATACTCCCTAAATAAAAACACACCTACACAGTGAACGATACCGTTCCAATGTGAGGTGTGTTTTTACTAAGATTAAGAGAAGGATATTACCCTTCCATTGCCATCCATGATGGTTCCAACATATTGCCATCTGGATCTTGAACTTCTAATCCAAACATGACTGATTCAGGGATGCCCATATCTACGTGATAGACTGTGCCACCATGTGCTTCTGCACGTGCACCAAATTGCTTAACCGCATCCGCACTTTCCAGGCTAAAGGCAATGAGTGCACCACTTTGCGCTTGGGTATCAGCAATCGTTCGCTTTCCAATAAAGGTCTTGTAGAATCCATGCGTGAGGAGCATAATCCAGAAATTATCATCCCACATCATGGCTGCAGACTGATCATTTGAAAATTCAAGATTCTGTTTGAATCCAAGTGCTGTGTAGAATTGAATCGCACGGTCCAATTGAGTTACAGGAAAATTAACAAATACCATTGTTGACATAAGAGCCCTCCTTTTATTTTTATTATAAACTTAAGAGATAAAAGAGAGCACGTCTTGTGCATTGTAACTTTTAAGTATCTATGTATCTGATTTGTCCCTATTCAGTGTGCTCATGTCTAAATCGTAGATAGCTATAGATTCCAGTAACAACAATTCCTGCACTCAGAAGAATGACACCACTCAAATTGGTTGCGATACCCGTTGTGGGTAGTTCATCCTTTGAATTGTTTGAATCTTCTGGTTGAGGAGGTTCTACTGGTGTGATTGGATCGATTGGGTTGGGAGTACCATCATTCATTTGCCATTGTGCCTGATAGGTCATATTGCGACTCACAGTGGTCTGAAGCTCGGGGTTCCATCCCATAAATGTGTAACCTTCACGTGTCGGTGTTCCGACAAATAATGGCGTTGAACTACCAGACGCTACAGTGTATGATTGCGTATTGAATACTGCTTCATTTTCTGTGCCATCTTCGTACCGTATCGTGTACCTCGTAATTGGTTCTTCATTAACAAGCCATTGGGCATATACGTTCACGTCCGCAACCACACGCTTATTAAAATCATAATTTTGCGTAAGTTCCTTATCGCTGAACCACCCAACAAACGTATAGCCTTCCAATTGGGGATCTACTGGTTGTGTGAAGCGTTCCAGATAAGGTACCGTCTCAGAACTTACCACAGTTCCGCCATTTGATTCATACGTTATCGTATAGGTATTTTTTTCCCACTGCGCGGTATAAATTTGATCCTTCGTTACCGTTTCACTTAGTATTGGTGACCACCCAACAAATGTATAGCCTTCACGATCCAATGAACCGGTAAAAGCTGGAGTATCGGTCCCCGCATCCACTGTGTGATGCTCATCTTCAAAAATCACAGCATCACTAACCCCATCAGTATATGTGATTGTATGCATTTGAACGGGAATAATTTCATCCCAAACCGCATAAAGCACCAGGTTTTCGGATGGGTAAGTTACGGCTTCAAGTTGTGCATAGCGCGGATCGGATTCCGTGGCCTTCGCATTAGTTGACCATCCAGTAAACGCATACCCTTCGCGTGTCAGATTTATGGACGCACCACTCAGTAATGTTCCAAGTTCCTGGATAAATCCGAGACTATAGTACGTCTCGATTTTGGAATCTGGTCCCACTTCGTAATAAGTATTTCCATCATATGTATCACGTAGGGCGAGATCATAGTATCCCCCGTTCGCATCATATCGAATCCATGACGCTTGTACAGCACCCTGTGATTGATTGCGTTCAAATTGACGCTGATCCAATTGTAATAAGGCGCTTGAACCCCTGTAGGTATTATCTGCCATACTTTCTGGTTTATAAGGTACGGTAGGAACTGCTATCCGTTCAACACCTGCTGTAATATTCGTGTGATTGGATACTAAGTTTCCACCACCAATACCTAGAATCTCTTCAAAGATGGCGGTTGGTTCAACACCTTTATCAACATTAATAATATTCTCAGTTCCTTCTTGTGTTGTTTGTGAGTTTGAAATATCTTTATAGTTACTTAAATGATTCAAGGTTCCGTTGCCATCATAAACACGGTTCCCCAAAAACAGACTATTGTTTCGCGATACGGATGCAGTCGCGAATAAACCGGCGCCACTCAATCCGATAGCGCCCCCGCGTTGTTCCATCGTCGAAGCTTCATTACCGCTTTGATTCCCGATAAACGTCGACCCTTGAATGTCATTAATCATTCGCGACGATCCACCATTTTTAAAATATTGAATGGCACCCCCACTGTATCCAGCACCGTCTTGTCCATAGGCCTTATTTTCATAAAAAGTACTGTTGGAAATCGATGTTGTAAGCCCCGGATTTCCTGTTCCTTGGAACATGATTGCACCACCATCATCATACGCAACATTATTTGCAAAGGTAGAATTGCTAATGGTAAATGTGGCTCCATCGCGACCATCAAAAACATAAATAGCACCGCCATCAAATGTCTTTGCCGGTGCAATATCCTTTCCGTTAGTCTCATTGCCCACAAAGTAGGATTGATCTATTGAAACATTTCCTGTGAGATAATGCATTGACATGGCACCACCACCGCCACCAAAGATTCCCGTAAAGGGTGCTCTATTGATATTATTACGGAAAACAGTATTCTGAATATCAAGGTTTGCACTGTATCCTTTGGATGCAATAGCTCCTGCTTCATACCCACCTGCTGTTCCTTTATTGTTTTCGATTGTCGAAAACTGAATTAAGACATTGGATTGTGTTCCCAAATACATTGCAGCACCACTCCCCGCAGTATTATTCGATATTGCGGTATCGATAATTTCTGTTTGAGCATCACGCTTCGTATCAACATCAAGAGCACCATACGTTGCGTTGTGTAAAGTTATGCCTTTAAGCGTTAACGTACCGGTTTCCATTTTATTTGTAATCAGTCGACTTTCAATTGCTGTCCCGTCTATTTCCAAATTTTGGACCGTAATTGTACCACTACCACTAAATGTCATGCCTCCAGTTGACCAAACAACGTCATTTCCCTCAATCGTTAAGTGCTTTCCAGCAACATCAATTTGAATATCATTTGACACAAACGCTTTGTCTAAGATTAAGACTGCACCATCTTCAGCCTCAGTAATCGCCTGTGTTAAACGATCGACCGTCGTAATCACATCCGTTTCACTTGCATGAATTGGAATCAACCCAAATATTAGAAATAGCGATACGAACAGTGTTACTAACATGTTTCTATTCTTGTTCTTCATAAAAATTCCCTTTCCATCTATTTTATGTATCTAACTCAATTATAGAATTTAGGGTCTAAAGGACGCTCCTCACTGTTACAGAAGAATGAATAATTGTACCAAAAATTAATATTTCCTTATTTTGTTAAAGCAATAACGTCGAATGGTACATATCCAACACTTACTGTAATTTGCTAAAGCGAGACCTTTTGCCTTGTAAATAGAAAAGACTGTCGAAATTTTTCAACAGTCTTTGGTTTACTTGAAATAGCTAAAAATCATGTTTGCCCAATCTTCGTGTTGGGTTGTAATGAATAAGAACCATTAGTATTCGATTGCTAATACCGCTTCAAGGGATGGACACTGGATGTCATCACGTTCAGTATGATGCGTCAAAAACTCGATCAAATATTGCAGGAAGAGCACAACTGCTTCCTCAGTGCTTTGATTCTTAGTAAAGATACGTTTTGAAAAGCCGCCGTGTAGGATGTAGCAGAAGTCAATTATGTAATCCTCTTTTTTAGCGTGAAAATATCCTAACTCAAAGCAAGGTGCATACAACAGTCGATTACGGGTCAGCATATCGTGATTGGTCACGATTGTGTTGACGTGGCGTGTATCAATGGGAAACGTATCAAAATAAAGTTCAAGTTTGGATAAAACGTAATCCGAATGCTTCGAAGCAAATACATACTCGTAAACTTCTGGATTGGGGAATGAACATTCAGCATAAACACGCCATGATAGTAATAACGCCATAATCGGATCATAGTCACTGTTAAGGATTTGATCAAATCCGTAGAGATAATCAGTCACACTATCAATCATTGCGAGCGCGACCAAACTATCAAGGTTTTCAAAATAGTTATAGATTGTTGCGCTATTATACCCTGCGCGGTCTGCAATATTGCGGATGGTTAATTTATCAATACCTTCAACCTCAGCAATTTCTTTTGTGGCATCAATGAAGTATCGCATTGTGCGGTATTTTTGTTTGCTCACTTTAATTCTCGGATTCATAGGCCAGCCTCTTTCTTTGTTTTATTATAGCAGTTGCATCAACACAAACACAAAAACAGTGTGAAATCTTATCGATTCCGAACAAATGACGTCAAAATACGCCCATTTTTGTCAAAACATGTGATATATTTCACTATTTTTCAAATATTTCCGTGTTTTCTAATCACTTGATTATATAATGGTCATGTGATTAGTTTGAGAGAAAACTATCAAGGAGGAAGATATGGATACACAATCCAAGAAAAAGGCAAGTATCGATAAAGGTCTGTTTTTCATACCCTTATCTATTGTCATCATATTTTGTGCATTAGTTGCACTATTCCCAAAAGCATCGGAGAATGCTTTTAACGGAATTTTTGGCGTCATTACTGGAAACTTTGGGTGGGCACTCCAATGGTTCTTTTTAGCCAACACATTTATTATGGTTTACCTTGCCTTTAGTCACTATGGTAACAAGAAGCTCGGTAACGAAAAACCAGAATTCAGCACCCCTGTTTGGTTAGGAATGCTCTTTGCTGCTGGAACATCAGGCGTCGCTATCTATTGGGGATTTAGCGAATGGTTCCAATATGCCACTGCGCCTCCTTTCGACATTGTTCCCCTTTCCCGCGAAGCAATGACTTATGCATCAACCTATAGTTTCTTCCACTGGGGACCTTCCGCATACGGATTATACGCAACGGTTGCTGTCGTTTTCGGATTTTTCTTCTTCGTAAAACGTGAGAACACAAACCGCCCAAGTACTGCTTGTGCATCAGTTATTGGAGAGAAAAATGCAAAAGGACTGCTTGGAAAAATTATTGATATTGTCTACATGATGGGAATTATCGGGGCAGTCTCGGCAGCCATTGGTTTATCAACACCATTAATTAGTGCCATTATCGTTGATCTTTTCAACATTCAATATACCTTATGGATTGATGCTGGCATACTTATTTTCTTTACGATATTCTTTGTTTTCGGAGTTTATGGTGGTCTACAAAAATCAATGAAACTAATTAGTAACATTAAACTTGCGATGGTCATTGGATTACTCGCGTTTGTGTTTTTAATTGGACCAAAGTCATACATGCTTAATAACTTCACAGACAGCATGGGAACCTTTGTCAGTGACTATTTTAGAATGATGATGACAACTGAACCCCACTCTGCAGGAACTTTCCCACAATCATGGACCATTTTCTTCTTTGCATGGTGGTCAGCATATGCTTTAAATACAGGTATTTTCCTAGCGCGTATTTCCCGTGGACGAACCATTAAACAACTCGTTCTTGGAGCCACAGGTGCATCGTGTGTCGGTTGCTGGTTACATTTCATTATTCTTGGTTACTATGGTATGAATGCCTATGAAACTGGACTCGTGAATGTGATTGAAATATTCCAAACACAAGGCATCACGGATGCTATTATCGCAATTATCAAGACGATGCCACTCGCAACCGTTGTTCTTGTCGTAATGCTTGCAGTTATGGCTGTATCGACCGTCACAGTTATCAACAGTGCTGCCTATACACTCGCAATCGTATCAACAAACGATCTTCCCGCAAATGAAGAACCGGGTCGTACCAACCGCATTTTCTGGGCTATTGCCCTTGGTGCTTTGGGACTCGTTCTAATTTTTATTGGTGGTTTAGGACCAATCCAAACCATTAGTTTATCCACCGGAATATTAACCATGGTTATTATTGTCATCATCTTCATCGCCTTCTTTAAGCATGATGGTAAGAAATGGGACGAATATATGGAACGTAATGCACAAATGGATGCATTAGAAAACGATACAAAGGAGCATTAGTATGAAGTATATTACAGAAGCACAAATCAAAGAAGTTGTAACCATGCCAATGGCATTGGATATTTTCCGCCAAGCATATCTTGAGAACGTCCAAGGGCTTATCTATACAGGTGATCGAATTGTTATGCCAATCATCGATGTTGAAAACAGCGCACAATGGTTAACCGCAATTAGCAAAACAAAGCCTTACTTTGGTTCTAAGTTTTCTTCAGTCTTTCCAAAGAATTTGACGAAGGGGCTACCCAGTGTTATTTCTACAATCAGTCTTTACTCGAATCAAACGGGGGAATTGGAAGCATTGTTGGAAGCAAACTATCTTACAGCCATTAAAACGGGAGGAAGTGCTGGTGTTGCAACTGATGTTATGGCACGTAAAGATGCTCGAACATTGGGAATCATTGGCTCTGGATTACAAGCATTTACGCAAGTCCTTGCTATTCAAGAAGTTCGTGAACTTGAAGCAGTCTATGTTTATGACATTAAGGAAGAATATATCAATGCCTTCATTGAGCGCATTCGTACTGTTCAGAACAGACCCTACCAAATTATCGCTGCAGAAAGTGCCGATGCTTGCGTCGCAGCATCAGATATCATCTGTACATGTACAACATCTCATACACCAGTATTCAGTGCAAACGTGCTACGTGAAGGGGCGCATGTCAATGCAATCGGGTCGTTTACACCTTACATGCAAGAAATTGAAGATGAGGTCGTTGTTAAAGCAAGTCGCATAATCACTGAACACGTTGATGGGTTATGGGCTGCAGCGGGAGATATAATCATCCCCGTTGAAAAAGGGCTTGTAAGTAAAGACAAAGTAGTCGGATCTGTTGGTGATGTCCTTGCAGGAAACATCATCGCACGCGAAAACGATCATGAAATAACACTTTATGAGAGTGTAGGATCGTGCGTTCTCGATGTCGCTATCGCTATTGCTTCTTACGAAACCATTAATAATCAATAAACCACCGGTCCAAATCTAGACCAAAAGAGATTGGCTTGCCATTTATACGGCTACCAATCTCTTTTTTATACTCAGACATAATTTTAAAGCTGAAATGAAATGCTCATATAACGATCAAATCATATCATTACGTTTGCGCTTAAGAACACTAATTAAATACAGTACAGCTCCTGAAGACATCGTCAAGACACCTGCGCTATTGTGAGGTGTTCCCGTCAACGGCAAGGATTCCACAGATGATTCTTCACGATTTTCTTCTACTGGCTTCACCGGCTCTTTTTGCCATTGTGCGATATACTCAACATCCTGAGTTACAACATCCGCGACTTGAGGTGACCATCCCGCGAAAGTATAGCCTTCTCGCTTTGGTGTTCCCACATAGTGCGGCGTCATCGTTCCTTCCGCAACGTCATACATTTGATTTACAAAAAATGATTCGTTGTTGCTCCCATCTAGATACGTAACCGTAAACGTTTGAATCGGCACTGATTTACTAACCCACTGTGCTCTATAGTCAACGTTTTGAGTTACAACATTCGCAACTTCTGGTGACCACCCGACAAAGGCATAACCCTCTCGTTCTGGTATTCCCAGATAGGCCGGTGTCGTTGTGCCTTCCGCAACATCATAAATTTGATTTACAAAGTACGACTCATTGTCGCTACCATCTTGGTACGTTACGGTAAACATTTGAATCGGCACCTCAACGACGCGCCACTTCCCATAAAGTGTTGTATTCCCCTGTATCGTATCAAATTCAAAGTCCCACCGTGATGTTTTCTCGAAAGAGTCATCACGATACCAACCGTCAAACTCATACCCTTCTTTTTGAGGTACCATAGGTTCATCTGCATGACTATCAATTAATAAATTATACTTTTGAATCAATGAGCGTTCCGCCATTTGATTCAAAAGTTACTGTGTATGTATTTACAGGAAAAATAAAACCTTCGGATGCGCGAGATTCATATCCTTCTTTGCTTGAAACAAAGAATAAATCTCGATCCCTACCAACAAAGCCCTCAATTTCAACTTCCGCATTACGGTATTGTTGGTACTCTGGACTTCCATTTTCATCAAACTGGCAAGGATCAGTTGTGTTGTAAACTGCAATGGGTGTTTCATTTTCGTAATCTGCGATTACTTTGCTCCCAATCGAATCATAAACTGTAATCGTTGCATCTTTAATAGGTGTTTTTTCATAACGTTCATCTTGAGTTACACCACGACCTATCAGTGCCCGGAAGGTTGCTTTTCCAGTAGTTTGATCTGGACGTACTCCACCGATCCCAAAAATTTGTAAATCCATTGTAGCATCCAGCCCAGGTGTCCCTGTCCACAACACCTCAGCATTCGTTACGGCAACAAATTGAGTTGCAACTAAAACCACGATGACCGTGAATACACTTAAAATTTTCTTCTTCATTTTTATCCCCTTTTCTTTCCCTCTATTCTTTTCTAAACAACCATTGGCTTCCAAACTGTGAGCATTTCAGACCTTAGAGACATAACAATTGATATCTAATTTCAGAAAACCACCCAGCACAACCCCCAAGGTAAATCATCGATGAAACAATACAACACACTCTAAGAAAATAGTTTGCTATTCGGCAATCCACCAATTGTGTGTAAACTTACACGCATTATGTATACGATACGTATTTATTGTATTGGAGCTGTGTGCGTTTTCCATCATTACTGTTACAGATGGAGGGTAATCTGTACTAAACAACATTTTCCAAGATCAATTTCAGCATATTCTGTTAGTTCTGCTTGCATGCCCCATTTTCTAAACAATTTGAAGTCGTTTCAGTGTAAACAGCAAAAAAGAGATACATTATCGTATCTCTTCTCATATTCACTATTATTCAAAATAATTTGACTCCTTGAAGATGGTTACTAACTTCTACTTCTCATCTTTTGAATAGTATGACTTTACCCCTTTTATTCCACCAAAAAATGCAATCGAAATAAGTAACCAAATAAGATAATTCGAAATTTGATCCATTTTTTTCTCCCATCTTATCACCGGTGTGGCGTTGCACTAGTATTATAACACACCTCGTGTCATAGATACTACAAAATATACAAAGATGTTAGCATAACGACTTGAGTCGATATCATGATTTGAGCGGCAAGTTCATGGCGTTCGGAATATGAATAGCTTGTCTTCGAAAGTGGATTAGTCGAAATCAATAAACAAAGCAATTTTATTATAAAAAAGCACAGCGTTTTTCCTTAGACTAGCAAATGGTTTTCACACTCACATAGACATACAGCAATCGATCTTAATCATGAATTGAAAAAGCTAAATATTCAACTCGTTTGAATATTTAGCTTTGAGTTTTAGAGATTTTCTTAACACAAAATGTGGCTAACTGATACACTAACAAACCTATCATCCCACCAATTGTATTTGCAATGATATCATCTACATCGACTATTCGGAATGACCCTGTAAAATAGATAAGTAAAAATTGTAACGTTTCGATTAAAACAGTAAATACAAACGAATAGTACAGTGTTTTGAAGTATCGATTTTCCTTTATAAAAAGCACATTGATGAGGAAGCCAAAAGGGGCAAACATCACCATGTTTAAATAGAAATTTCGTGACAAGATATTTTCTAATGTTAAGGTCGGTATGAGATTAACTGAATTCCAAATTGGATTTCCACTTCTAATATAAAAATTATTTTTTATACTTTGCAAAGATAGCGGGAGTGGTAATAGCGTAACATCCACGACTATAAATATGTAAATTAGAAAAGAGGACAGCCAAAATATTTCTTTGAATTGCTTTGTCCTTAGTAATTTAAAATACACAATCAAATAGATTAAAGCATAAATAAGGAATCCTGAGTTTAGTTCTACGGCCATTGTTGTCTCCTGTTATACACAATTTATACCACATTTATCGTTTTTAATCGAACTTCGTTTAATTGTAGATTGCAAGAACTAAGAGTAAAAATAAAAAAAAATCAGTGCATTTATCACTGATCTTTGATAGTTATTCAATTAATGGTGGACCATAACGGGCTCGAACCGCTGACCTCATCCACGTCAAGGATGCGCTCTCCCAACTGAGCTAATGGTCCATTTGCTCTCATATGATACCATAGCCCAATTACGAACTCAATGATAAATTGCAACTATTTAGAGAAAGTTTTACTGGGTCTTAAAATCAAGCGATCAAGCATTCCCATTTAGAAGCTTTCCATTGGATAATAACATGTAAAACCATGTTACTTGCTCGTATCAATATCAAATGCAGATGCAATGTCCATATACATTTGGTCGACCATGTCATCCGTCAATCGCAACTCTCCAGATAGTACACGAATCTTGTTACTGCATAATTCATTCACAATATTCGGCATATTATGAATAAGCGGTTCAACGCGAATATCAGCAAGTTGTTTCGGTATGTCTTTGAGTCCCGTTAGCCATACAAGTGTTACTAAATTATCAAAGTTCCTATTCTCTGGGAAATCGCGTGGCCGAGTTATAATGGCGTCCTTGACATACTTACCTGCTTCATCGATGTAATTAACGCAAAGCTCCCGCTTAATAACACGATACTGGGGATATGTATCCCAATATCCATGCAATTCATCGAAATGCCTTTTAGATTTGGATGCATGCAATTCTAGATTCTCTTTGATTGTATCGTATAACGTTTTCATGGTATCCTTCTGTGCAACTTAGTGCTTGCTTTGCCGTGATTGCAGAGGTTCTTGACCCCGCTCGACAGGTTCTTGTTGTTCAGGCCAATAGTAATAGGAATAATCCTTTTCTTTGAGATACGTATTGATAACTTTGGTATAAAAGCGTGGAACTCGAACTCGATCATACATTGAATAGTAATCTGTAACATAGAGGTCGCCGTCAATTGTTTCTGGATCCTCAATGGAATAGAGACAATATAAACTAAATGCACTCATAAATCCAATAACAACGAATACACCCACTCCCTTAACCAACAAACGGATCATTTTGGGAAGTTTTTGGCTTGTATTAACCAAACTGAAAATGGTCCATCCGATGAGTATCATTAATGGAAAAAACATGAATCCAATATGAAGTTTCGCATAGGTGCTTCGTAAAGCTACACCCCGATTGTCAAGGATTGCATTGATAAGTAAAAATATTAGAATCGTAAATAGATTAACAATTGCGAATATTTTATAGTTTCTACTGAACCGCTTCACACGTCGCTCCTTCTTGTTTTACGGACATGAGTGTCGCAATCCAAGATTGTTTTCGATCGAAATCAGTAGCACCTTCATTAAACAGTCCAATTTTCACTAAATCATCTGCGCTCGCAATTTCAAAATCAGCTGACATCACGTATGTAAAAATCGTCCCTTCAAAGAAAGCTGTAGTTGTGATTCCTGGGTACTCACTATCATCATAAATCTCTTCCAAATTCATTCCTGCAATCACATCTTCTACAGGGATGTCTGAATCCCCTTGGAATGGGGAAACATCCATTGATAATGTGGTCTTTTGTTTCGTTACAAAACCGCCCTTAACTTCATATTCAGTTGTAACTTGGCTTTGAATCTCATCTACAGGCACTTCGATCTTACAAACATAGTTTTCTATAATTTCGACGGGTTCAATTTTCTCTTCTGGTACCTTCTCCTGTTGCGTTGCAACCTCTTGAGGTTTTACTTCTGGTTCTTTCGTACAACCACTCAACAATACGAGTGCTAACGTTGCAAAGACAATACATTTTTTCATTCGTGTCTCCTCCTAGAAAAAAAAGCTTACTTTCGTAAGCCTTTATTTTATTTACCTTCTGAACATGTAAAGCCGTTTGATTCAAGCGTTTTTTTAGTTGCTTCCCAACTTACAAACTTAGCTTCCTTATCGCCTTGCCCTTCAATGAGTTGAAGTTCTTGAAGTTTTTTCAAATCAGCCTTAGCATAGTCAATAATATTGATTTCGGTTAAGGATGTATCTGTCGTTTCAATTGCTACTTCAAGCCCTGCAATTTTTTCAAGGTCTTTATGAACCGCTTTAACTTGATCAAGCATTAACTTGCTTGTTTCTTCAGTTGATAAACCTGCAATATCAGAAAGAGCTTTAATATCTAAAACAGTCACAATTTTTTGTGTACTGACTTTATCACCATTGGTCGTGATTGTTTGTGTAACTTTTGCTGGGAGTCCGAGCATATCAGCACCTTTGCATTCATATACTGTTTCTTTCCCTGTGGATGTACATCCTGTAATCAAGAGCATCCCCATCGCTAATACTACTAATAATTTTTTCATACTGTATTCCCCCCGTATAACTATACTTTATAGAACATATCTGTTGTATTTGAGACTATCGTCTTCATTACAAACAAACAATGTTAACATTGTGCTAACATTGTTTGAATAAATGCAAATTTTGTACAAGTTCAATAATTTCTCACAAATATCAGGGGAATGTTCGTGCTTGAAATATACAAATACTTGTTTCGTTTTTAATAGCGATTTCCATATTGGTAGCCCCAAATTGTTGCAGGGTTTTCCCGGCAAGGCGGTCCCTTAACGTCACAAATTGCGTTGATACCACCACTTGATGCACTTTGTGTTCCAAATGTGTTACTACCGTTCCATTGTTGATACGCAGACTGAACCGTTCCTGTACCGAGATTGTAGACTTCTGCATGTACATGAGGTCCTGTCGAACTTCCAGACGACCCAAGGATTGCGACAGTTTGTCCCATGGTGACGACATCCCCAACTGATGCAACAGCACCATTTTGATGAAGATGAGCATAGAGGATTCCATAAACCGTTGTCCCGTCTGTCACGATTAAATTCATATAGTTACCGTAGCCACCATTACAGCCACTGCCATATCCTCCCCACGTCGGACATCCGCCTTGATACGCTACTACCATTCCATTTTGCGGTGCAAGCAACGGCATTCCGACTGTTCCATTTGTGGGTGCAAGATCAACGCCTAAATGCGTACCACCCCATGGATAGGACCAGGTTCCCGCTGATACCCAGTAATTAGATGCTAACGGATAGCCTAAGCTTCCTGGATTACTTGGGGGAGCGATTGCTGAGAAGTTTGACTCTGCAATCGCAACTTTTTGGATGGCCATTTCTTCTTCAATCATAAGATGTGCTTTCTCTTGTTGGAGCACACTCATAATGGCGTTGATATTGTCTTGAACATTGATTGCATCACTGAGTTCTTTGTTGTAAGTGTCTTGTGTTGTTTTTAATGATGCGGCCGTTTGCTCAATTTCTGTTTTATCGTTATTTAATTGCGTCACCAGTTCACGATATTCATTGATCGTATTTTCGTTTGATTTGCGAATGACTTTGACCGCTTCAACCCGGCGAAATATATCCGAAAAATCCTTGGCATTCACGATAAAATCAATATAGCCGTTGATACGCATCGTTGCATGACTCGCACGCATATAGTGCTGCATGTCTTGTTTCTTATTCGCTATTTCTTGTTCTTGCTGTGCAATATTTGCTTGTAGCGATGTAATTTTACCTTCTAAGTTTGATATTTCAGTAGCCGTTTGTTCAATATTTTTGTTAAGGTCCCCAACGAGTAAATGGTATTCATTTAGAGACATCGCATAATCATCAATTTTTGCAGTGATTTCAGCAAGGCTTACTTTGGTGTTTTTTAAGGATGCGAAATCTTGGCATTTTGCATCATCACTGTTTGCTTCGCAGTAGGATGTGTAGGCTCCTTCCGCTTTGACATCTATGGGATTACCTCTTATAGAAAACATCCCAATCAATAATGTCATCATTACGAGATAACGGATTCGTTTGGTCATAATCTGACTCCCTTCCGTATCTTTATAACAAACCAACGTGAAATGTAAATGAGAAACTTTCGCATTTACAACAATCCCATATTTCAGGATATAGAAAAACACGATGCGCAATGCCATCGTGTTTTGTGATTATAGTAATTCGATATTTCCTTTGCAGGTTTCGTATGTTTCATCATCCCATAAAGACACTTGCACTTCACCGATATGAGCTTTCCCAAGAAGTAACATACACATTCTTGATTGACCCAATCCACCACCGATTGTGAGTGGTAATGTTCCGTCCACAACACCTTTATGAAAATCAAAATCTAAACGATGCATTGCATTGGCAAGTTCCAGTTGTTCTAACATTGCGTCGCGATCAACTCGGATTCCCATGCTTGATAATTCCATGGCCATTTGGAGTGGCTCATGCCAGAACATTAAGTCGCCATTCATACTCCAATCATCATAATCTGGAGCACGCATATCATGCGGTTGACCACTTTTGAGTTTACCGCCAATTTGCATAATGAAGGTTGTAGGGTGGTCTTTAACAAATGCATTTTCACGTTCCTTCGAACTCAAGTTAGGATAGAGATCTTCAAGCTCCTGACTCGTAATGAAGGTCACCTCAGGTGAAATAATCACATCAACATCTGGAAACTTGGTTCGAATGCGACTTGATGTTTCAACGATTGCATTCACCAAACCTTGAACTGTTTCTCGCAAATAAGCCTCGGTACGTTGGGAGCTGTTGATAACACGTTCCCAGTCCCATTGATCGACATAAATTGAATGTAAATTATCAAGGACTTCATCACGACGAATTGCATTCATATCTGTATACAAGCCATTTCCTTCGTGGAAATCATAGTCATGTAATGCTTTGCGTTTCCATTTTGCCAACGAGTGGACGACCTCTCCTTCAGTTCCTGAGATTGCTGGAATATCAAAACGAACGGCACGTTCAACACCACTCAAATCGTCATTTAAACCAGAATTATTCGCAACAAATAAGGGTGCTGATACACGCTTTAATTTTAATGAACCCGTTAATGCTTCTTCGAACCAACGCTTGATAAATCCAATCGCTGTTTGTGTTTCGTATATACCTAATGTTGATTGATACCCATGTGGGACTTTCGTTTTTTTCATAATTCACCTCAAAATGTGTTTCTCTAACTATATCATATTTATCTTCTCAAATTAAGCCTCTTTGACAGGCTAAATATTAGAGTCTCGAGGTGTTTGTTGCTATATCATAATCCTTGTATTTACTGTAGAGCATTGCGATTAAGAATAGTAGCGCGAAGACAACAATAATTGTTGGTCCTGTTGGCCACCCGATTCTAAAAGATACAATCATACCTGTAATTATAGCAATGATTGAGGCCAGTACACTTACGGTAAGTGTTCGTTTGGCGTCATGTGCAAGTCGCGATGCAATGAGTGCGGGGAAAACTACGAGTGAGGAAATGAGCAATGTCCCTACGATTCGAATTCCGACAACTATAAATACCGCCATCATGGCATTCACCAAGGCATTCATTCGAAAGGTATGAATCCCTTGGGACTTCGCATAAGTTGCATCGAATACAGTCGCAATCAGTGGCCAGTAATATGTATAAATAACACCAACCGTCGCCATCACAATGACACCACTAACAATTAGGTCGTCAGCACTTGCAGTCAGAATACTCCCCACCAAAAGTGATTCAATCGAGCGGTTAAATCCAGGCATTACCGTCGCAATAATCAAACCAATCGCCAACCCTAGGGCTGATACTGCAGCAATGGAAGCATCGGCTTCTATTGCTGTTTTTTCAATAAGAAGCGTTAATAGAAATGAGACAAGTATGACACACGGAATTGAAAATAACAGGGGTTGATTGGAAAAGAGGTAACCCAAAATAATTGCTGTAAAGGAAACATGCGACAGTCCATCCGCAATCATTGATTTATTGTTGAAGACAAGAAATGGGGACATCAGGGCTGCGCTAATTCCTAGTAATAGCCCCACAATCATTGCATTGACTAAAAAGGGATCATGAAACATAGGTATCCTTTCTAAAGACACATTGGCCTTCACCGACACTTAAAACTTTTCGGTGTGACGGTGGATTTTCTGTCAAGTGATGTGTCACGTTGAGAATCGTTGTACCGGCACGATGTAATCCATCAATGATCATTTCGAGTTGATCTCGTGACGATTGGTCCAATCCAGACAAGGGTTCATCGAGGATCAAAATTTCAGGATTGGAAATCATGGCGCGTGAAAGATAAACACGTTGTTTCTGTCCGCCTGACAAATCCCCAAATTTACGGTGTAGTAAATGACCTATCCCAAACTGATTGGCAACATCAATAATTCGCTGCTTATCCTGTTTACTCAGAAACCAAGATGTCGGTTTTAAACCTAACGCGATGACATCGTGAACACTCAGCGGTATTTTAGTTTCTGTGTTAAGTTGAGGAACATACGAAAGGGCACTGGATTTTCGGTTAATATTTCCGCGCGTAACGTCTAACAGTCCCATAAACAGTTTCACCAACGTTGATTTCCCTGCACCATTGTCACCGACAATATAAACATAAGATCCTTTTTCAATCGTAAAACTTACATCATTAAGGACCCATGTTTTCCCATAGCCAAATGACACGTTTTGAACATCAATGATTGATGGCATGTTTTAAATTCTCAATGTTTTGGTGCATCAAATCCGCATACGTAACATGTGCTTTAAATTGATCGTGGCTAATGTTGTGGTAACCATGCAATTCTTTTATTTCAATTTCTATGTTATCTTGGCGTAACGAATCTTGAATTGATTTCGCAACACGGGGTTCAACCAATTCCTCAATAAACAATGTTGTTGCTTGAGCATCTTTCAAGGATGTTTTGAGTGATAAAATTTGTTGTGCCGTTAAGTCCGCATTCGGGCGGTAATCCTGTGTCAGTGACACAATCTTTAAATGGTAACGATCCGCAAAGGCATCCATCGCATTGTGTCCCGAGAAATAAACGGTTGGGTGGTCTTGGCTTTGCATGTATTGGTCAAAATCTGTATGCATTGTCGTAATACGCGTACTATATGCAGATGCTTGTGTTTCATAATAAGTCGCATTGGTCGGATCAACTTTAATAATTTCTTTTTTCACACTTTCGATAAGTTGGACATATGTAGTGGGATCGGTCCAATAATGGAGACTTCCATGATCATGTTCATGACCCTCATGTGAATGGTCTTTTTCGTGTGAATGGTCATGTTCTGTAGTTTCATGGGTCTTTGTTTCCTCCTCATGCGTATGCGCTGCTTCATCATGCTGATGATCAGTGTCTTCATGATTCTCAGAATGCGCGTGGTTATGGGCTGCTAATTCATAAGATTTGGATAAGTCTAGGGCGTGGTCTTGTGTGCCAAGTGTTTTAACCCACGGCTCTTGATCTTCTCCTACAAAGATAAAGAGTTTTGAATCCTTAATGGCAGTAATATTACGTGCTGAGGGTTCAAAGTTATGCATTTCCGAACCCCATGGCATGATATTTTCAACCACCATTTTATCACCGACGATTGCATGGGCAATGTCATATCCAATAAATGATGTTACGGTGATATCAGGTTTTTGTTGGGCCTGGCAACCTGCGAGAAACATAAGGGATGTTGTGGCAAGAAGGGCTAGTAATCGTTTCATAGTGACTCCTTTAGTTTGATAAGATGAGCTCTATCTTATCAACACTTTAGTTTGTTGCAAAAGTTTCGCAACAACAGTATTACAAACTTTCTGTCGATTTGTCAATACTTGTTGCGAAACTTTTGCAACAAGTGTGTTCTATCCATAAAAAAACAACCACGTTGTGTGGTTGCTTCGTAATAAATCTATTGTATAATGGTTCCCTTTCCGTCAGAAACGGCAAGATGGGCATTCTCTAAAGATGTAATAATTGCTTTGCGGGATGGTTTTGATGCTGCAAAACGGACAGATGCCTCAACTTTGGGCAACATTGAACCAGGAGCAAAATGACCCTCACCAATATATAGATTGGCTTCAGCTATACTCAATGATTCTAACCACTTTTGTTCAGGCGTCCCGAAATTAATAGCAACTTGATCAACCCCTGTTAAAATAACAAGAATGTCTGCATCAATCTCATCTGCAACCTTAGCCGCAGCGTTGTCTTTATCAATAACAGCATCAACACCGATAAATTGGTGATTTTGATCAAGGACAGGGATACCCCCGCCACCATTCGAAATAACAAGCGTTCCTGCATCCATCAACGCTTTAATAGCACCACGCTCAACAACTGTTACGGGTTGTGGTGATGGTACGACACGGCGATAACCCCGTCCCGAGTCTTCAACATATGTGTATCCATTTTCAGCCGCTAATGTCGCTGCTTGAGCTTCTGTATAGAATGGTCCGATTGGTTTGGTTGGATTTGTAAAGGCTTGATCATCCGCATCAACAACCACCTGTGTTAATACAGTAGCAACATCTTTCTTAATATCTCGACGTCGTAATTCATTAGCGATCGCGTTTTGAAGATGGAAGCCGATATATCCTTGAGACATTGCCGCAGCTTCAGGAAACGGCATTTCTGGTACGGCATTATTGGCATGATGTGCTTCATCAAACGCAAGATGAATCATTCCTACTTGTGGTCCGTTCCCGTGAACCACCATGACTTCATCACCACCCGCGATTAAATCAACGATACTTTGCGCTGCAACTGCAACTGCATTTTTTTGTTCTTGAGGGTTATCCCCGAGGGCATTTCCCCCCAATGCTATAACTATTTTTTGTTTCACAATAAATACCTCTTCTAAAATAAGAGCATTGCAAGTCCAATTGCAATGCCTGTAAGTGTATCAATGCCGGATGTATGACCGTAATGTTTGAGATTAAGAAGGGCGCGTTGAAACGCAGCGTCATCACCATCGTTCATGATTGATAAAAAGTTAAGGAGACTATGACTGAACATATCTTCTGACGCATGGCTTAAATATTCAAACGAGACCGCAGTTGTCGCAGAGGGACTTAATTGGCATGTTAAGGCTGCATCAAATGCGTTACGATACGGATTATTGAAAGTATGTAGGACTATGGATAGACCTAAGAGAATATCGTCCCCAGTTGGTGTTAGACCACGCCCTCTACCAAGGAGCCATGTAATAACATCATCAAAATTGTTTGGAGATATCGATTGGAGTTTGGGTATATGTAATGTATCGTATATTGTTTGGTCAAATCCGGTCATTGATGGGTAATGCACGATTTGATGGTACCGCTGTATGAGCGTGGCACGCGCCGGTACAAGCGGTTGTGGATTGTAAGTTTCTATTGGTACATCTTGCAAGTCAATCACGATTGGAGTAAGCATGTTACGAAAGTGAAGACTGTTATGGGTATAAAGGACCATCGTTTGAAGATCTACCGTTGCAAGTTTTGACATCGACCCTTTCATGAGCGTGATGCCATGAGGCATGGATGCCTCGCTAATAAAGATTAAGCGTTCATTCACAAGAAGGTTAAGACCATGCTTAAAAACACTGTGTACCGTTATTTTGAGTGGTATTGGTGTTAACCAAGTAGCCACAGATTGTGATACTGACTGTGCCTTTAAGCGAATCATAACTATCCTTCCATTCCTAGTTTTTGTGCATAGGCAGCAATTGCTTTTTCAAAGCATTCGATTGGTGGGTGTACTGTTCCCGCACCAATTTGGCCAAGGCCTGCTTTTTTGTTCGCAATTCCTGTATTAATTACCGGTGTAATTCCTGTTGCAACGACTTTACGAGCATCAATGCCTAAGTGAGTTCCCTTGAAATTCCAAGTTGGAATAATAAAGTTAGGGTTATGATCCATGACAATCTCATCCATTTCATTGGAAATACGAAGGGCATCATCAAAACCACCAGTTCCAACGAAACGGGTAACTGCAGGGGCTGCAATCATCGCCATTCCACCGACACCAAATGTTTCAGTGATGGCACTATCTCCCATATCGGGACTTGCGTCATCTCCAGAATATCCAGTGAAGTAAAGACCTTGGGGTGTATTTACAGGAGCAGTGAACCATTCATCTCCCATCCCCGCAATACGAATCCCAAAGTTTTCGCCATTACGGCACATTGCAGTAACAATCGTGCCTTCTTTAATCTGACGGGCACCGTCCATAACAGCTTTCGCGGATGCCATCATGATATTTAAGAAGAATTGATCGGTGTCAGCTAAAAATTTAAGTACCTGAGCCCGTTCTGTTTCCGTGATCTCAAGTGTTGCGATAATTGGCGTCACTTCTTTTAGGAAAATTAAGGATGCTGCAATATTACGTTGATGGAATTCATCCCCCATTGCAATCGCACGTGCAACCATTGGGTTCACACTGAGACCATCTTCCATCGCACGAATCGCTTTCCCAAGAACTGGTCCCAGAACATCACGCATCCATTCAAGACGTGTGATAACCTCTTCGGAATAGGCTCCAAAACGTAAGACTGCACCAATTCCTTCATTCATTTGGCAGTATGCTGTTGTTTCATGTTTGCGATCTTCAACAACAAGCACAGGCATATTTGCGGAAGTGATTCCGCCCATTGGACCGACGGCATTCACATGGTGACATGGAATAAAAGCAATCCGCCCTGTTGATAATAGTTCACGCGCTTCGGCTTCTGTCGCAGCCCATTTCTCAAAGAGTACTGCACCAACACAAGATCCTTGCATTGGGTCAGGCATGTTTGCCCACTCAATTGGCGGACCCGCATGCAAGAGTACTTTTCCGTTTAACTCATTAATTACTGATTTAGCAGGTACAACATCGACTAAGACAGGACTTCCTGCTTTAATACGATCGATAACTGCCTGGTTTGCATCTTCAATTGTTTTAAATGTCATGTGAGGCCTCCTTAGTTAAAGTGATATGAATTTAAGAATTTTAGTGCTTTAATCATTTTTGGATTACCACCAGCTAGCGGTCTCCAATCAAATTGAATGGTTGTTGCGCCAGCATCCTCTAGGTTATCTGCAAAACTTTTCAGTCCAACATTAATGATTTTAGGTGATGCTGAGATAAGATCGGTGATTGCTTCTGAATAAGGTAATTCAATCTTTTCGGTAATTGCATTATCTTCGACGGGTAATTGTGCGTATTGAACGTTATAGCCTAGATATTGTAATGATGTCAAGACTGCATGGGCATTACTTTCTGCGACAAAGACACCGATATCTTGAAGAATTTGAGTTTGGGCAGCAAGGTCTTGCGGATCACGTTGTGTGCCACAAATTGTTGCAACAAACTGTAAATCGCGGTTCGCTTGACGTGCTTCTTGCATTAATTCAAGAATGGTTGGTGCAAGTGAACCCGCCATGTCAATATGAGATCCATAACCTAGAACTACATCAAACAACACAACACCTGTTCGGGGATCTTTAGCAGCTTCTTTCATTAATTCAATCCGTTTACTTGGGTCAATCATTGGATGCGGACGTCCTTGGGTGTATTCATCATCCCCCAAGTCGATGACTTCAAAGCCATCATGGTTCAACATAAACCCGTGTGGTTTTTTACCACCTTTCGGCAATTCGAGCGCTTCTTCGATCAGCATTGCTGCTTCCGATGCTAACGTTCCTCCAGAGTAGTAACCTTTAATGACTGATCCTTCTAAGCTTGCGATCGGTGCTACCACCGGACGGTTCATATCTAAGTCACGTGGATTTTTTCCCTCAGACAAAGCGACTGCTGCTTTTGCAGCTTCTTCCAAGGTATACGCATGATAAATATTACTTTCATGATGCGTTGGTTTCGCTCCTAGGAATAGTGCGACAACCGGTTTGTCTAACGTGCGTAAGTAGTTTTCAATTTTTTCCTGAACGACTTTTGAAGGTGGTTTTGAAACAACCATAATCACTTTGGTATCAGCTTGCGCTTGAAGGTGGTGAATGCTATCGAGCATTGTAATACCTTGAACGGCTTCATTCAGGTCACGCCCCCCGGTTCCAAGAGCACTTGAAATACCTTCACCTGCTTTATCGATAAGTGTTGTTACTTCTTGGATACCTGTTCCTGATGCACCAACAACGCCGATAGTTCCTTGTTGTACTTTATTTGTAAAGGCGATTGGAACACCTGCAATAATTCCTGTTCCACAATCTGGACCCATAACAAGAAGATCCAATTGATGTGCTTTTTCTTTTAATCGCACTTCATCTTCGAGCGAAACGTTGTCACTAAACAAAAATACATTAAGGCCTTTGTCTAATGCTGTATCCGCTTCGTCGGCAGCATAAATCCCTGGAATCGAGAAAACAGCGAGATTTGCATCTGGTAACGCTTTGAGTGCATTGTCCCAATTACGAACAACGGTCGTTTGCGTTGCGCCATCCTCTTTATCACTTTTATTGAGAAATGCTTCAATTGCCTCCATGACAACATCCACAGTTTCTGTTTCATTGATGTCCATAACAATTGCGATATCATCTGCGGCTGCGTTCGCAACATCTTCTGTTAAGAGATCAGCTTGGCCAAAGATATCTTTATTGGCAGCTGTGGCCATCATGATTGATACACGATTGACACCCTCAAGTGCGGCAATTTCATTCGTCAACAACATGAGTACAACTGAATCTTTATATGCATTCTTTTTAATTATTGTTTTTAACATAGCACATGTCCTTTCCTGCTTTATGTACTTTAATCTTAATCGGTCAACTACAACGAGTCATTATCCAATCTAGATAAACAAATAGGCAATTCTTATCCGAAATCGACGATTTTTTTAGAAAATATGGATATCTTAAGATGCAAAAAGACGTTCAGATTTGGAAATCTAAAACGTCTTTTTTAATGATATTATTGAAGACCAAATTTAACAGTCTTTTCTGTTTCAACAGTGATACGACCCGATTTTACAACCACTGATTTAGTCGGTAAATCAATAATTGCATCGCCATATGACGTTGTATCAAGTAGGACCATATCCGCATTGTTACCAACTGCAATTCCATAACCCTCAAGACCCAATGCTTTCGCAGGGTTTGTTGTGATCATGGGTAAGACGGTTGGTAAATCTGCCGCCCCACCTAAGTGAGCAACAGGAATTGCTAACATTGCTGTTTGGACAATATCGCCAGTTCCATAAGGGGTAAAGGCGTTACGAATATTGTTGGTTGCGATACATACATTGACACCTGCATCACGTAGTTTACGCATTGGTGTCACAGTACGACGGACATTGTAAGTATCGTTACGAGCACCTAAGTGTAAATCAGTTGCTGGAAGCGCCATAACACTAATCCCTGCTTCAGCCATTAATTCAAGAATTGGTTGCAGTTCTTCGGGAGGTAAAGCCGCGATCGCTGTTAAGTGACCCACAGATACTTTCCCTTGGTAGCCATTTTCAATTGTTTTCTTTGCAAGGTATTCAATTGAAATTTTGTCAGCATCATCCGCAAAGTCTTGGTGTAAATCGAGTGGTTTATCAAAACGTTTCGCAAGCTCAAAGACATAATCGATATGCTCTTTTGCATCACGATCGTTGTAAGGAACTGCTCCGACAACATCTGCACCACGTTCCATTGCTTCAACCATCATGGCCTCTGTTCCTGGTGCTTTAAAAATACCTTCTTGCGGGAATGCAACCACTTGAATATCAATATAATCTTTAAACTCTTCTTTGAGTTTCATGATTACTTCGAATCCTGTAAATCCTTGCGATGGGTCGAATTCTGCATGCGTACGCATAAACGTTACACCATTGGGAATGATTAACTCTTGAAGCGCAGTTTTGGCACGTGTATAAATATCCTCTGCGGAAAATGTTGGTTTGAGGGATGCGGTCACTTCGATTGCCTCTTTTAATGTACCTGATAGATTGGGTTTGCGATTTGCAATCAATGCTTTATCTAAGTGAATGTGACTTTCGACAAATCCTGGAACGAGTACGCGCCCTCTACCATCAATCACACGTGTTGCGGAAGTATCAATGGTGTCTTCAATCGCAACAATTTTACCATTCTCAACAGCAACATCTTTCAATGCCCCATCTTGATCAATACGAACTTGTTTAAAAATTAAATCCATGTTTCTTGTCCTCCTCTAAATTAAACGGCAATAAATGAAATAACCATGAGTATCCCTGCAGCAATTGATACCCATTTAACGTTTCCTTTAACGACATCAAGAATCGGAATTTGGAATCCTGATGACAAGGCTTGCATCGTTATGTTAACAAAACTCATTTGACTTCCCATTCCGACACCCATCGTTACAAAACCAAGTGCAAGTGGGGAGAATCCTAACGCTACACCAACTGGTAGAACTAAGGTTAGAATGGATCCAACATACGCTCCGGCCGGAATACCAATGAGAATACCTGTGAGCACCGCAACCGGAACCACCAATGCAGCAGGAGCTGCTGATGCAACGTTAGCGATAACTGCAAACGTACCTGTACTTGCAATAACATTAATAAATCCTAAGAAGATACCCACTTGGAATAGACGTGTCAGAATATAATTTGATCCATCAATCATAGAGCTAAATGCTTTATTGATCCCTGTATCCGTACAGACAAAGATTAAGATGACGGTTACAAGCATATACATTATTGGTGAGAATAGTGGGAAACCAGTTGCTTTATCTACAAGCGGTCCAAAGATTACTGCAAAGAGTAAATAAATGGCAGGAATCGTATTTTTGAAAAGTTGACCGTTTGTCATTTTGGCATACGTTTCATCTTCTGATTTGCGGAAACCAAGTTTACGACGTTTCGCACCCCAGAAAGCTAAGACAATTGCCAACCCTAGGAAAAGTAACCAATAAGGCATCATAGTGCTAACATATGTCGAAACTTCAAAGCCACCTAATTGTGATGTAATACTTGATTCAAGCGATGCCGGTGATGTCGTAAACGACACTGCAGCAGCAATGGACATAGCAGCAATAAGTTCTGGAACTGCACCAACAGCTGCGAAAGCAAGCGGTGCGATAACCATGGCACTACCACCACCAATACCTGACATATAGGTTGCGGCAGCCACTAGGATAACTAAGAATGCGGAAACATATTCCACCTTCCCTTTTGTAGCACGGTTAACAAGTTCCAATGATGATGTATAACTTCCAGCGGTAAAGACAGCCATCGCTACAGCAGAGTTAATAATTGGAACTGTAATTGTCATCATTGTGGGAATGGCTGACAATACTTCTTTATTCACTTGGGCAATTGTGATTCCACCAATTAGCATCGCTACCCCTGCTGATATCGCACCCGCAAGTACCATATCAACTTTTAAAAATAGTAGCACCAATACCAAAATAAGTGGTATTAATACTAGGAATGCTTGAATTCCTGTAGGTGCACCGATTTCACTAATTTCAAGTGCGAGCACACTTTGCATTGAAATTAAAGTTAATGCAAAGACAAGAGTTAAAGACATCCATAACTTTCTCCCTTTGAGTCTCATAAATTCCTCCTTTGTTATGAGTTCATAACGCTACAGAGACATAGTGTTTGTTCTGTATTTTTATTCTATCCTAGGTTCTGGTCTATTGCTTTTCCGTATTAAGATAAAAAAAATCTCTTTTTTGTCCATTATGGATAATGTGAAAAAACTGTTCAATCATGAACAGTTCAGTCTTTATTGTAATTACCTAAGAGTTGCGAGATACGTATCCCAATCATCACTTGCAACATTTCATCGGGATTATCAAAATCGAGATTGGTTAACTCTTTGATTTTTTCGATCCGATAGCGCACTGTTTTCGGGTGAACAAAGAGTATGTCTGATGTTTGTTTATAGTTTTGATTTGAATCTAAAAATACCCGAACTGTTTCAAAATACTCAGGGTCATATTCTTGAAGCATACGAATCTTGTCGGAAATATAATCGTTTAAGTCATTTTCTTTCGATAGTTCCAACAGAATACGATAAATTCCTAGATCTTTATAAAGCATCACAAAGGCATCCTGCTTAATCATGTTTGATAGTTGCACGACGCGCAACGGTTGTGCTGCAAGTTTAGGAATATCACTCAGTTGCCCTTGATCACTAATCCCGACACGTAATACTAAATCCCCTTTATTATGATTTTCGTAGATGGGCTTGAGTGTTTCTTGAACATAATCTTTGAACGATTGATCTGTCGTAAAATTATCCTCGACAATCAACGTAATCCGATTCGAGAAGATACGATAGGCATTCTTTGGCCATATTGAACTGATTGCATGAATTAATCCCGTCGTACATGCCATATAATCGGTATGTTCCTGGAATGAGCGTTTTCCACTGGCAACTTTTCCTTGGAAATGTTGCCACGTAACAACCCGATATTTTTTATCAAGCGATAACTTGAGAATTAAGGCATTCTCATTCAATTCTTCCGTATTTTTGTATTTACCGTTTAAGATGTGGTCCACAACGTCATTAATATGACTTTCTTTTTCCCGCGACAATGCAACTTGTTTGATACTTTCAAATTGAAGGGTACTTGCTGCATTTTCAATTGCCATATAGTCGATCATTTCCACAAATGTTTGTGCTTCACGAATCGCTAAGAAAATTGTGTGGCCATCCATACCTGGGACTTTACAAATTAGACGTGACTGTAACGTATCGGACACCATCACCAATTCACGCGAATAGTCGTAATGCATATATTTTTCAGGAAACAACTCGCGAGCATTGGTAATTTCAAAGTCAATCGGGTGAAGTTCTGTGGATGCAAGACAATGATTGTTTTCGTCATAAATCGAGACATCACGACCAATTATTTTCTTTAAGACTTTGATAACATCGACATATTCTGGTTCTTTCATTGCGAGCGTTTTGAATTCATGGTGGACATTTTGGTATACATCAAGCATATCTGCTTTTTGATTTATCAAGTTTTGCATGATTTCCAAGATAATATTACGATACGATACCGTTGCATCGATTTGAATTAACGGAAGATTTTGATCAGAACACCCTTCGATGAGTCCCGCAGGAATTTCATCAATGAAGCGCCCCATCTTCACGATAATGCCACTTGCACCATGCTTACGTAAGCCCGCCACAAAATCAGTATATTCCTGACGTGTACTTTCTTGCAATGAATACAAACTACTCAACACAAGTTGACCTGGCTTTAACCAGTTATCAATATCGTGTGCTTCCATGACGATCACATCACTCACTTCATTGTATAACCCCTCTTTACCCGAAAGTAACGTTGCGGTTTGAAGTGATGGAATATCAAGTACATCTTTGACTCTATAAATCATACAATCACCTGTCCTTAGTCTTAATTATACACTAGAGCTAAAAAAACATGCTGTCATTGCTCATAACATGCAATATCTTTCGTTTTTTTCCCTTAAATGGCTAAGGGCATTCATCTTAATTAGGATTATGATATCGTGTATAAGGATGGTTTTTGATTATGACACCCAATCACACAACATACTTTCGCGCGCCACATGCACATGCAACCCTGTTTTATTTTCACGGTGGCGGATTGATGTTTGGTAATCGCGACGATTTGCCGCAAGATATTCGCGACTATTGGCACCAACACGGTTACGATATCATCGCCATTGATTACCCTTTGGCACCTGAAGCAACCTTAGACGATATTATTAAATCATTAAGGGACACGATTCGATTATGTATCGACACCGACGCGCTGACGCAATATAGTTTCTTCGGACGTTCTGCAGGCGCATTTCTCGCCTTTCAATTACACCGTTATTTTGCACCTGAATTTATTATCGCATTCTATGGCTATACGATTAGTGATCGCCAATGGCTTCTAGAGCCCAACAAACATTACATGCAATACCCAACACTAAACCCCTCATCATTAGCACGCATGATTCAAACGATTCCGCCATATCGATCAACGGTTGAATCGCGATACGCACTGTATGTAAACGCACGACAAACAGGAACATGGTTACAGCAACTTCAAACCACACCCCCATCGATCGACCCAACACTCTTGCCTCCGACATTTCTTTGGCATAGCATCTTCGATCCTGATGTCCCCTTCCGTGAATCCAAATACATCGTTGACCATGCACCACACGCTGAACTCCATCACAGCACGCAACGCATCCACGAGATCGATACCACTGCTTTTAAAGATATTGTGGAACCACTGACAGCTTTTATTCATCCCTATAAAAAAACATAGCGTTGCTATGTTTTTTTAACGAATACGATACTTGCCATGCGATATCAGATATTGACCAACACCAACCATTGCAATACCAATTCCTGCAATTGTCAGGATACGTTCTAATTCAATGGGGTCATCATCCATCTTCTGTTTTCTTTCAACTGAGTTTAAGGCTTGATTATACGGATCGGGAGTTTTCGCTGATACCGATGAGTAATGATAGGTCAGAAGAACAACCCAAACCAAGACAATTGTTAATAAACCAGATTGACGGGCATGTTTGCTTCTTTGCATGTTCATACTTTCACCAATTCCTTTATATATAAACTATATGCGAATTCTAGTAAGACTACAAATTATGATTTGAACAAAATTTCCTAATTTATATAGGCTTTATATATGAAGTATGTGGATAATTTATGTCGATAATATCACAAATCAAAAGTCTGAAATATCCGTAAGATAAAAAAAAGCACACCTGTTTGGTGCGCTTTCCTAATGATGGCCATTCACGACTGATCATTGATAAATCTAGACAGTTTCACGCTTGCGACGTTTCATACCGATAATTACAAGACCCACACCCACTAAGATAAATCCAAGATGAGATTGAGACACTCCTGTATTCGGAAGTTTTTTATCACTTTCATTCTTTTCGTAAACCAATGTTACAACTGTTTTCGGTTTTGTGAGTGTTCCTTCCAACGGCTCTGAAGTCACATCAATGCGTTTGAATGTATATCCCTTAATAGCAATCGGCGTTACAACGTAAGGGCTGTTTAAGTCATGTGTTGTTTGCACTTGCGGTGCAATAACATGTCCTTTTTCATCACGATAGTTCACTTCAAGAACAACAGCATCGGGAATAACCGGACCTGTATTTTGTGCGTAAACTAAGGTTACTACCGTATCCCCTGCTCCTAATTTTCCACTTAAAGGAGCTGACCCCTCTTGAATCGATTTAAAGGTATAGCCATCAATATCAAGAATCGAGACCGTGTAAGTATCATTAATTTTGTGAGTTAATGTTGTTGTTGGGACGATTGTTTTACCATTCTCATCAACGTAATTAACAATCAATGTTGCAGCCTTTTTACGATAAATAAATGTCATATTCTGACTGTCGACGGTAAATGATCCATTTGCCGGTGCTCCCTCATGACGGACAAACTCATATGCATCATATGTTTTTGGACTTAATGAATAAGCACTTCCTACTTTTCCAGTTATTGTTTCAACATCCAACGTTTCAACAATTGTTCCCGTTTCGTCAACAAGAACATGTTTGGCTTCGACTGTCCCATTCACGACAGGTAGTGGCGAAACAAAACCAACCCGGTAGTGATAGTTTTCGTTATCGACAACAGTAACTGTATCCGACAATCCTGAAGCATCAAAACGGTTTCCTAACAACGCATTCACTTTGCTTGTGATATTGAAATTTTCCGGAATCTTCACCCGAATTTGATAGTTCCCTGGATCCACATTTGGGAATGCATAATAGCCACTGTCTGAGGTTTGCGACGATGCAACAACTACGCCATTTGAGAGTAACTCAAGCTCTACGCCTGCCATTACCGTTTCATTCTCATCTTGATAACCATCACGATCCGAATCATGGAAGGCATATCCATCGATTCCTACGATTCCTAACTGAAGGTTAAAACCAAAATCAAAAGAATTAAAGGTTGGCTTATATGCGTTAGGAACCATGTTTCCATCCAATACATATCCGAAATTGTCAAAATCAACATAGGTTCCACTTTCAATGACGCCAATGTTTTTAAAAATTGCTTGGGTCATTTCTCGATTTTCAGGTGTACCTTCAAGATATTCGTTAAATTGTAAACTGCTTGCCATACCTGAAGCGACTGAACTTAATGGATACAAGGATTGATCAAACGATAGGTATAGGGCATTGTTGAAAAGGTGATGTTGACCCAATGCCAGCATTTTCGGATCTTGTTCACGAATCGCGAACTGACCCGGAGATACTTGCACAGCATAGTCTGCATTGGGATTTCCTTCCCATACACTACTGTCAAATTCAAAATTCATTGTAAAGATATTCAACAGTTCATCTGCTGGAAGATCTTCAAGACGTTCCAATTCAGGCTTTGTACGTTGATATTCTTTTAAAATTCCATCGTAAAGTGAGATACCATTAATGGCTTCAAAATCAAAAAGGTAGGCTGCACTGCCTTCTTTAAGCTCGTAAGTTGGATTAAAGTGCTCATAGTACGATTTGATGATTTTTGATTCTGTTCGATACATACCATTTGCAAATACTGCATCGTTATTAGCAAAGAGTTCTGCACCGATGATACGGTAACGGTTATTGCTTGGATTTGTAATTCGGAATTGATGTGAGTTAACCTGTCCAGGAATTACACTACCTGTACTTCCAAAATACTCTTTTAGGTTGCCAAAAGCAACAACACCGGACCCGTCAGGATTTTCTGTAATTGGGCCTTGTCGAAGTTGATTGAATGAGATTTTATTGTCAACTATGTTGAGATTCTTAACAGCAGTGGACAACTCATTTTCGTTGATAACCGTAACGGTACCATCTGATTTGACATTCACGATCATTGTCACAGGAACATAGTTCTCGAGAACAAACGTCATTGTAACTGTATCTTCTGTTTGACCACCTAGATCAATGTTGAAGCGGTCTTGTTCAAATTTAACTGTTGTCGTATCTTTGAGCGAAGACGTTGCAACCTCTGTGTCATTTAACAAATTAGGGACAATTACATCAACACTTACATTGCTTCGTTTTAATGTAAATGTTGCGAAAGGACCAGAAAATACAGCTTCATGGCCTACAGTGTCAATAAATGTACCGGTTCCATCATTTCCTTGATTGTAATGAATTGCACCAGTCGCAAGTTCGTAACCGGGTGCATTTATTTCATATCGGAAATCAACCCCATCAGGCATGTTCTTATATGATGGTTTATAGAAGGTATAACGGTAACCGCGTTCAAGAGGAACTAACGACCCGTCGTAATCATAAACATTTAAGTACGGTGTCGCATTTTCTGGGTCCACCGAAAGCATCACCATGCTATTTGCTTCAAACTTATTCGTGACTGGATGACTTTCTTGTTTTAAGTTCCAATACGACTCATTTTCGTTTTTCACTAATTCTGATGACACTAATCCATTTTCGCGTGTCGTGTTCGTGATGGCAGTTTCACCATCAACTGACAACGTATCGCCAATGACTTTGTAGTAAGTTCTGTTATCAAAATAGTTAAGCACATATTCATAGTCTGTGTTCTCAGACACGTTAAGGTTTATTTGTAGACCTTCACTTGTCTCATACAGACCATGGAACGTCCAATCTTGCTTACCTTTTTCTCGAATTGAGAATGTATAGTTCGTTTTTTTCTTCGCAATACTTGTAGGTATTGTGAAACGAACATTGACTGTTTTTGGTTCTTGTGGCGTATTATCTGCAGCGATACCATTCATCGATGATACTGCAATCATTGCGACAAGAAAAAATGACAATAATGTTCTAAAAGTCTTTTTCATATCTTTTACCCCCCCAGGTGATTTGTTCTATACTACAATTATATATCACAATTCTATTAATAGTGTATGAATTTAATGTGTAATCTGTTAATTAAAAAAGCAAAGTGCCTTAATTATGACACTTTGCTCGTTAACTTATTTATTTCCGTTCAATTTTAACAATTTCATGATTTCTACAATAGCTAGAGGTGCGAACATAATTGTTAACACAACTTGCCAGTGGTGAGCATCTAAGTAACCTAATGAGAATACATCATTAACTGCTGGTATGAAGAGAACACCCAACATCATTGCTGCATTCAAGATAACAGCCCCAATGAGGTATTTGTTTTTCCAGAATGATGTAAAGACTGATTTAGATTTGGAGTGAACACTAAATGCATGAATTAATTGAGAGAATCCCAATGTTATAAATGCCATAGTACGACCCATTTCTGTATTTCCAGCTTCCCAAAGTAAACCAGCACCATACATGTAAGCAAACAATGCAGCGCCACCAACAACAATTCCTTGGTAAGCAACACGCCACATCAATTCTTTTGACATGATTGAGTTACTGCGGTCTGGTGCACGATCCATGATATCATCTTCCGCTTCATCAACACCAAGTGCCAATGCTGGAAGACTATCTGTGACTAGGTTAATCCATAGTAAGTGAATTGGTAATAATGGTGAATCCCAGTTCATTAAGATTGCAACCATAAGTAAGATTAATTCACCCATGTTACAGGATAGAAGGTATGCGATCGATTTGATAATGTTATCTTTAATACGACGACCTTCTTCAACCGCAACAACAACTGTCGCAAAGTTATCATCAGTTAAGACCATATCCGCTGCACTTTTCGCAACTTCCGTTCCAACAACACCCATCGCAGCACCAATATCAGCACGTTTCAATGCTGGTGCATCATTAACACCATCTCCGGTCATCGCAACAATATCGCCATGACGTTTCCATGCTGAGATAATACGCATCTTATGTTCTGGTGAAACTCGCGCATAAACACCAATGTGTTGGACTTGATTGAATAAGTCATCATCTGACATTTCATCAACTTCTTTACCTGTCACAACCATTTGGCCATCTTCTAGTAAGCCAATATCTCGTCCAATTGCTTCTGCAGTTGTAGCGTGGTCTCCGGTAATCATAACAACACGAATTCCAGCTTTTTTACTTAATGCAATCGCTTCTGTAACTTCTGGACGTGGCGGATCAATCATCCCTACAATCCCTACAAATACGAGATCAGACTCGATTTCGGATGCTTCAAGTTCTGTTTCGTTCACAACTTTTTTAGCGAGTGCAAGGACACGGAGTGCTTTGCTACCCATTGCTTTATTATTTTCTTGAATACGTGCAATGTAGTCATCAGAAATTGGAAGAATTTCTCCATTAACTTCCATGTACTTCACAACACTTAAAATTTCATCAACACCACCTTTAACGAAGACTGTTTTGACACCGTCAATATCGTTAATGGTACTCATACGTTTACGTCCTGAATCAAATGGAACTTCGTTTAAACGTGTATGTTTTGCAAGTAGCTCCGTAGCATTTAGGCCAACAACTTCTGCCCAAACAGAAAGTGCTGTTTCAGTTGGATCACCAACCCAGTTTCCATCAATTTTACGTGAGTCATTGCAAAGGAGCAATCCTCGTGAAAGTTCTTCTTGACTGTTTTCAGTCCAGAATTCTTGCACTGTCATAACATTTTGTGTCAACGTTCCCGTTTTATCACTACAGATGACCGTTGCAGATCCCAGTGTTTCAACAGATGGCAAGTTACGAACAATTGCATTACGTTCAACCAAACGGTTAACACCTAAAGCTAAGACAACGGTCGCAACAGCTGGTAAACTTTCAGGAACAACCGCTACAGCTAAAGAAACGGCTGTAAGGAACATTTCGAGAAGGTCATGATTATTCATCACCCCAACCACTAAAATAACACTACATGCAATCACTGCACCAATACCAAGGACTTTACCTAATTGGTTCAGTTGAACTTGGAGTGGTGTTGGATCATTTTTGGTTTCATTTAGAAGTGTCGCAATTTTACCAACTTCGGTATTCATTCCTACTGCCGATACAACGCCACGACCACGACCATAAGTTACAGTTCCTGAGGAGTACGCCATATTTCTACGATCTCCTAAGACTGCATCTTCTGGCAACACGATGTCTTCTTCTTTTTCAACTGGAACACTTTCTCCAGTCAGGGATGCTTCTTGCACTTGGAGTGAGTTCGACTCAATAACCCGAACATCAGCTGCAACTAAGTCCCCAGCATCGAGAACGAGTATGTCTCCAACCACTAATTCTGGTGAACTAATTGTTTGTTCGTGTCCACCGCGAATGACTTTCGCATGGGGTGTCGACATATCTTGTAGTGCCTTCAATGATTTTTCTGCTTTATCCTCTTGTACCAAACCAATAATTGCATTTAGCACAACAATTGCGATAATAATGATTGCATCAGCACCTTCACCTGCAATACCACTAATTACAGCAGCAACAAGTAAGATGATAATCATTACATCTTTAAACTGATCTATAAAACGCATTGCAAGTGAACGACGTTTTTGCTCAACAAGTTTGTTCTCTCCGTTTTTTTCACGGGATTCAATGACTTGTTGTTCAGTCAAACCGTTTACGAGATCCATCTCTTTAGACAATTCGTCTAAGGATTTCGTATATAGTTTTTTATCTTCCATGGGCAACCTCCTTCTTTCAACTTGGATAGCAATAAAAAAAACTCTATCCGCGCCCTTAATACATGGATAAAGTCTCGAATTGAACGCGCTCCCGGACTTATCAGTCGTATTGACGACAACGCGACCTGTATGACAGGCTTCTACTCCCTTTATGTTTATAATTCTATCAAATGAACCTTGTATAGTCAAAGAATACAAAGAAAAAACATTGATAATTCTGTGTTAACGTTAAACATGTTCACACGCAAAAAACGACCCCACTGAGGTCGTTTTAAATTGTATGATTTTGATCAAAGACTTTGGAGTAAATGAAGCTAATCATTTTTCCAAGACTTAAAGTCGCCAACACGGTGGCAAGATTAAATTGACCACCAAGGAGCACACCAATTACGAGGAGACTGGAATCTGTTCCCCAACGAATCCGATGATACGGTTGATTCAAACGATAACTCAATGACAAGATCATCGCATCGGTCCCTTGTTGTCCGACATTTGCATAGATTGCCATCGCAATCCCAAACGCACATACCGCCAACCCCGTAAACATCATGACGTAATTCCATGGCAACATTTGAACCTGAGGAAAATGAGGCATGGTAAGATCAATACCCGCTTGGACAAAAAATGGTGTTATAAGGGTCCCAACTCCTACTTGTTTACGATCAAGGATAAGGGCAATCAGTGCCATGCCCATCATTGTAAAATTACTAGCCATGCCAACTGTTATCCCAAACGTTTTGGATAAACCATCAAAGAATACTGTTATTGGGTCCGCACCCAAACCTGTATTCATTGCAATCGCAATACCACATCCAGACAAAAATGCCCCTAAACAGAGCCATCCATACCGAACCAATTTGTTCATAACTTCCTCTAGTTTCTGTTATTTGATTGCTTTCTTTAAAATGATTGTTTTAACTGGATATCCAAAGACATCATCAGCTAAATATTCAAGTTCTTCAAAGCCTTTACGTTTATAGAACGTCTCACCAATAAAATTACCATTTTCGAGTTCTACCACAAGGATTCGATGTTGAACGCGGGGATCATTTTCAACATAATCCATAAGTTGTGTTCCAATACCATCTTTTTGGTGGGTCGGTAACACATAAAGGGATAACAGACGGGTGTCTTCCTCACGAATATCATAGTTTGCGAATCCGACAACATAGTCATCTTGCGTTGCCACTACAAATTCTTGTGTTTCAATGCGCTCTTTGATGGCTTCGATTGTATAGAATCGTTCCATAAATTTTTCTTGCACATCTTGGGGAATGAGGTCACTGTACGCTTGTTCCCATCCGAGCATGACAATAAGCTTAATGGCTTCTGCATCTTGCTTCGTTGCTTGTCTAATCATATTTTTCTCCTTTTATGACTGAAAAAGAACTACTTGAGCTCTGCGTAAATCGCTTTTCTATTAAACTGTGTATTTAATGCTTATACATTTTAGCAAGTTTATTCTGCAAGTTCAATTGTAACCGCTTTATGTGTGTATTGCGTGAAATGTTTTCAGAAAAATACAGTTTTGTTAGGGGTGCTATTTGATGCAAATTGAGTTACAATTTTAATATAGAATATGGAGGTTTATCAATGACTAATACAGTACTCGTTCGGCCTGCATCCATGGAAGATCTTGCAACCATTCACAATCTCTCGCGAATTGAACTTGGATATGATTATGATTTTGATACCCTTCAGTCTAACTTCCGAATACTACGAACGGACCCAAATCATAAGATACAGGTTGCAGTGCTTGAAAATGTAGTGGTCGGTTTTCTTCATGTGAATCGTTACGACTCATTGCTTGGTCCTGCAATGACTAATATCATGGCAATTGCCGTTGATCAAAATTATCGGGGACAAGGTATTGGAAAGATACTGCTCAATGCGGCGGAATTATGGGCGCGCGAACAGCAGACAGTTGGTATTCGCTTGCTATCGTCAGAAAACCGCGTCAATGCACATGGTTTTTATCAACACAATGACTATGCATCACATAAGAAACAATTGAAATTTGAAAAATTCTTTGAATGAGCAAACAAAAAAAAAAAAAAAGGAAGTACTGTCGTACTTCCTTTTATCTTTATCGATTAAAGTGATGATAATGCGCGGTTCACACCTTGAACAATAAATCCAAATCCAAGCATGAGAACCATGAAGCTCTCAACTGCTGATGGATTGAATAACATTGAAACGGCATAAACAATCACGATGACATCCACAATAATAACAACATAACGTGCCCATGCGGTACGGATCATTGATGCGAACTGTAATTGTAATGCTGCATCTGTAATAATCCAGAACATCATGAGGTATGCAAGAATTTGCGTACTCTTAATGAAGTCTGTAAATAAGAACATAACCCCTAAGAGCAATAACAAGATTCCTTCAATTGTATTCATAGTTGAAATCTGTGGGAACGCACGTAAGCGAATTCCGTTTAATACTAGGACTGCTCCAACAGCAAGCATTCCCCACCCAATAATTAGTGAAATTGATAAAAGTGTTGTCATTGGATTCATCACAACGATGATTCCAAAGATGACATATAAAATACCGACAATAACACTCTTTAATTTGTTATCTTTTTCATTTGTATATTCCATTTTGTTTTCCCCCTTATGTATACGTCTATCATAAACCCTAACTATTCCAATTCACAGTAATTCACATCTAATTTCACATAAATATCACAATAATTTTAGATAATTGCAATTCCATACACAAACATTATCTTTGTATACGTTTTCTTCATAATCGCCAACCTAAATATCTGTTCTTTATAACACGAAAGTAATTGTATTATGAGTTCAACGGACTATAATAAAACTATCAGGAGGTTCTTGTATGATTTCAATTCACAACATTAGTAAATCCTACCACACAACAAAAGCCATTGATAATGTATCCTTTGACGTCCATCCTGGAGAAATTGTTGGATTTATTGGTCCGAATGGTGCAGGTAAATCAACAACCATAAAAGTATTACTAAACTACATTTTTGCTGACCACGGTGATGCCTCAATTCTGAATATGTCTTGTGTCGCTAAATCGAAGGAAATTAAGCACGTGCTTGGATATGTCCCTAGCGAAGTGAATTTCTATCCTGAATTCACAGCACTGGAGGTCATAAACCACACCATGCGTACCCATAACTGTACCAACATTACATTACGTGATACTTTGTGTGACGACTTCCAAGTTGATACCCACAAGCGTATGAAGGAACTCTCTTTAGGAAACAAGAAGAAAGTTGCGATTGTGTGTGCTTTAGTAATTGAGCCTCAAGTCCTAATCATGGATGAACCAACCAACGGACTTGATCCACTCATTCAAAAAATGTTATTTCAATACACAAAACATGCAGCGTCTAAAAACACGGCAATCCTCATCTCAAGTCATAATCTTCGGGAAATTCAGGAACACTGTGACCGCGCAATCTTTATCAAGTCAGGAAAAATTATCCAGACAATTGATCTGAAGTCACTTCCTTTATCAGGAAAATTTGTCAAGGTTAAAGGAGATATTCGAGGTTTGGAAGCATTGGCATCCCAAGTTTTATCTCAAGACGCAACAAGTATTGCTGCAATTTTTACTTTACCTCTTAATGACTTAATGACAACATTGCACAACCGTGACCTACAAGACCTAATCATTGAGGATGTGTCCATCGAACATCAGTTCATTGAATACTATAAGGAGAACACTCATGAAACTTCACTTTAAGCTCAACATGAAAAGTATGGTTGTTTGGATCGTTACCTTATCCGCAATGATTGTTGGATTTATGGCCTTTTATCCAACTATGGCCGATACTTCGATGCAAGCACTCATCCAAGGCGTCCCGGATTCAATGTTACAAGTACTTGGTTTTGATCATTTCCCTGATTTTAGTAAGATAGAGGTTTTTTACGGTTATATTATGCAGTACATTATGATGGGAATTGCAGTCTATGCCATTGTTTTGGGGTTGAATACATTTAGTAAGGAAGTTCGTGATGGCACGATTGAATTTCTGTATGCGCAGCCAATCACACGCTCGGAACTTGTACTCCAAAAACTGGCAGCCAACACACTCGTTCTAACAATTGTTACCACCGTCATGATTTTGGTAAGTTGTCTTACTTTTGCAATTTTTCTTCCAACCGGTATTTTTCTGAATGATTTAGTGATGCAATCACTCCCCGTCTTTGCTTCTTTTTGGATCCTTGCCGAAGTATTTTTAGTCTTAGGTACTGGCTTATCGTTATTGCTTCCGACATCTTTATCCACAATGGGTGTTGCTATGGCGGTTGTATTTATTCCGTATGTCTTGGGAATGATGGCACAAATGGTAGAGGCACTCGAACCTTTAAAATTCATCTCAATTCTACATACGAGCATGCCCGATCAAATTTACGCGGGTACTGTAGATTTCCTTTCCATTGGCTTATGGAGTCTGCTCGCAATCGGTACTTTCTGCTTCGGGATGTATCATTTCCAAAAACGTGACATCAATATTTAGAGCCTGACTTGAATCAGGCTCTTTTTTATCGAAGATTTAGATATCCGCATAGGTAACACACGAAATCGTTTCATCCATTTTTAATTTTTTTGCAAAGTCGGAGTGAATTAAAAATTGCGTTACATACGCACGATTCTTTAATAATGCTGATCCTTCAAATAAATCGAAATCAAGATAGCCAGGATGACACATCACTTCAACACTCTCGTGCTCACGTATCGCTTTAAGTAAATTACTTAAATACACATGAAGACGATGCTCTGGCTCAATCCCCACAAAATCAAATAACGGTTCAAAGTATGTTACATGAGCGATTGTATCTGGTAATGCAAAGTTATTCCGCACAGGTAAGTTGTACTTCTGTGCTAATGCGATAACAATGTCCTGTTGCTTTGGAAAGCTGTGAACGTGATGGTGACTATCAAGATGTGTGGGTGTTAATCCCGCATCGTAGATTTTTTTTATTTGTGCGTCCCATTCTTGATAGACTTCGTTGAGGTCATAGTCTTGATCAGATTCAAAATACGAAAGTTTCTTGAATTGACCGGTATGATCCACTATTGTTTTATGATTGGCACAAAGCGGATAGCCACACGTTAAGGTAAGATGAACACCAATTCCCAGTCCAGGATTTTCGTGTGCTAAACTTACCGCATGGTCAAATCCAGGCATCCCTGCCATGAGTGTTGTTGATGTCAAAATTCCATATTTGAACGAATCGATGATTGCATAGTTCATACCTCGACTGTATCCGAAATCATCTGCATTAAAAATTACTTTTCCCATAATTAAAGCTCCTTCACTTTCGCCATATACCGTCTTGTTGGTATCGCATAGATTACAATAACTAGAATTGCAATTAATAGTTCGCATAAAGCAGTCACCAAATCGCCACCGGTTCCCATCAAGCCCTTGAGACCAAACGGTATAAACCATGGAACTGCATAGGTATAAACTTGCATGATTTCGAGAACCGTGAGAGTATACCCGACTGCACTTGCCAAAAGTGGTGCAAGGATGAACGCTACTTTGAATTCACAATTGTCGACAATAGGTAATCCAAAAATTAACGGTTCATTGATGTTGAACAGTGCTGGGACAAAACTTTGTTCCATTTCAGGTAGTACGTTTCGACGGGGTCGGCGCAATACATAATTGATAAGTATACCACCCGTTAGCCCAGCGCCTGTAGCGGCTGCAAAATTTGTATAAAATGTAGCGTTAATAATATGCTGCACCGGCAAACCTTGTATCAAAGCATGCATATTGATAATTGTGCTAAAAATTATAGCCGGTTCAAACCAAGCTGCAAGAAGTGCATCCCCATGCAACCCTCGATACCACAATAGCTGTAACACTAGTATCAATAACAAAAACACGATCGGATTTTGATATACGCTAAAGAGTAGGTTAAAGCTACTTTGAATATACCCAATGACCGGAAAGGGGATTTGCATAACCCCCCATATCAAAGCGTACACTGCAATTAATTTGAAACACTGACGTGCTAAACTTGAAGCGCTCTCTTTGATAGATTGAGGAATTGAAGTCGGGAGTGATAAAGTTAGATGTCCCATTATTTTATCGACGCTTGTATCAATCAGAACGACGCATAGAGGAATCATGAAGGCAAAGCTTATATACTCAATTGAGGTGCTTCCAAAATTGCGTAACGGCAATTCAAAAGCCACCCATGCAATCAGTGACATCAAATAATTTGTGATTCGATTGAGTGTATACTTTTGACCCAATACGTACATAAAGATTACTAAAGTAAGTGGTGACAGATAACTGTACACTATTTCGAATACAAGCTGTGATACCATCTGTAGTTCCTGCCAACGACCACCACTCATTACAGCAACCACTTGCCCCAATAGCATCAACATAGATAATGGAATCACTGTATTCAAAAGCACCGTCGTTGTCTGATGTAGCGCTTGAAGTGGTCGATAGTCCTTGGCTTTGAATAAGATGTGCTCAAGCTTAGAAACAATCATGATAATTCAGGCCAGTAGTCTCGATTTGCTTCGATTAGAGCATCTAACACTTTTTTAGCGACTAGCATTGATGGTACTGTTTGGTTCAACGTAATGGCTTGCAGTGCCTTTAGATATGATTGTTCGAAGAAAGCATCTACCCACAGTTTTTCAGAAGCAACTTGTGCTTCCATAAGCCCTTTGTGGAAATCACAAATTGGGGCCCCGCGTCGTATCGCTTCAACACCTTTAGCACCAACATAGGCTGGAACTTCCACGACCGCATCGGCCCGAAGATTCTCAATAGCTCCATGATTCGGAACAATTAGATTGAACCGCTTATTAAGATCTTGATGGAGTGACACGGCGATATCAATAATATATTGACCATGTATTTCGTTCTCCATCGTATAAGTTTTTAAGTTATCGCTATCACCATCAAGAATTGCTTGATAGAAATGATCCATATATTGATTGCGTCCATCCATAACATAATTCGCACGGGTATATGTCTTGTCTGCTTTCGCAACTTTCTCATCGCCCATTAAGTAATATTCGAGATAATTATTGGGGATACTGTCTGGGAAGTAGGAAATCATTCGCCCGAGATTGACATATGTTTCTTTCCAACTGTCATCCCCTTCTTTTAACCAAACCCCTTCTTCTTGCGCACGTTTGAGTACATCGGGAAGAATGTCGCGATCATGTTCTTTATCGTAAATTCCTGTAAACCATCCAAAGTGGTTAAGCCCATAATAATCTGGAATCCAAGCATCATGATCATATCCATAAATATCCGCCAGTGTTTTCGATATGCTGATTGCCATATCACACGCATTGATGATTTTGGCTTTCGGATATGCTCGTCGTACAGCCTCCGATATTATGGTCTCTGGATTGGTGTAGTTTAGAATCCAAGCATTGGGTGCATACGTTAAGCATTGTCCCACCAATTCTAGAAATTGTGGCATGGTGCGCATCCCATACGCAAAGCCACCAACACCACATGTCTCTTGACCCACAAGACCAAACTCTAATGGGATTTTTTCATCCTTCTCTCGCATTTCCAACCCACCAACGCGAATTTGCGAAAAAATGTAGTCCACATTTTCAAATGCAATTTTTGGATCGGTTGTCTCAAGAATTCGAATGGATTTTCCAGCTTTTCGTAAGAGATAGTCAACAATCACAAAAGTACGGTGATTTTTTGCTTCGGAGATATCATACAAACGAATCTCTGCAACAGGAAACATGTCTTTAACATTTAACATTGCTTGAATAATGCCTGGGGTGTAGGTACTTCCTGCCCCAGCAATACAAATACTGATTGGTTCTTTTTTCATATTTTTCCTCTCTTCATCGATATGTAAGCGTTACCTTGACCTTTTAATCATTCCTACTTATACTAGGCATATACCAGACACGTTTGTCCTTAGGAGGTCTCATGCAACAGCTACATTACGAACTGCATTACTTTAAAAATCCTAATTATCCGATCATTTTTCATATCGATACATTGTATAAACAAAGTTCGCATATCGTTGCTCACTGGCACGCCAACATTGAACTCTTATATGTCGTTTCGGGTGAAGCTGTTGTCGAAATTGATGGACAGCCTGTTCGTGCGAAGCGAGGCGAAATCGTAATTATTAATTCCAATTCAATCCATAGTGTCCGAAGTGAAACGGATGAAGTAGTCTATTTTTGCCTAATCATGGATTCTACCTTTTGCAGAAGTCTCAATTTCGATACTGTCAATTGTCGTTTTCACCATTTAACGAACGATTTAGAAATGCGTAATATCTTTCAAATAATCGCAAACGAAAGTCAACAAGCTAAACCTTTTTATCAAAAAGCTGTGCGCGCTCTGTGTAATACAATGTTAATTCTTCTGTATCGCAACCAGTTGATTGAGCATACGCTTGTCCGGACGAATACGTCCGATCGTATGGCTATCATTAAGCAAGCAATCGAGTACATTCATCATCACTTTAATCGTGATATTAGCCTTGATGAAATCAGCCAAGAAATTGGCATTAGTAAATTTTACTTCTGTCGGATTTTCAAAGACGTGACCGGCATTACGCCGAATAATTATATATTCCAAGTTCGTTGCAATCATGCTCATCAACTACTATCAGAGCGTGATCTCAGCGTTGCGGAATGCAGTGACATTTGTGGTTTTAATTCCACAGCATATTTCACAAAATGCTTCAAATCGGTCTTCGGTTTCCCACCTTCACACATTCATCGTCACAAAGATCAACCTATTTATGGGACTCAGCGAGATGCACACTCAGGGCAACGGTCTGTTTTCATCTCTACCAATGGACAAGCGGAACCGACCCCGTTATAGCGATGCTTTATACGCTGCTTCAATTTCTTGAAGCAGCTTTTTATTGTGCAACGCTCGAATCGCTGTGAGGGCAAGGACAACACCCGCTTTTTGAATTCCTTTATGAGCAACACTTGATGTTCCATTATCCACCCATTGCCACGAATGCATGGGCGTTCCTTGCGGCTCGCAGGCAATAAAAATTTGGGCTGTTGGAACACGCCAACTTACATCACCTACGTCTGTTGATACAAAGTCTTGAGATCCATATGCCCCAGGGCGTATGGTCGTGTCGAAGATGGCATCGGAAGGCGTTATGGCATACCATGATAAGTGGTTTAGGTCATGGTCATCAAGATGAACTGCTCCCGCTTCGTGCATGACTGACTCCAAAAGTTTGGATAGTGGCTCGTTGGCATTGTAATCAAGACATCGTGCATCTGTCTCAATAGAAACTGTGGTTTCAGTCATTAAAGCTGCACCCTTCGCGACTTGTTTCACCCGTTGTACAAGATTGTCTAACACATCACGATTCTCAGCACGAACATAATAATGAAGCGTCGCTTGTTGTTGAACGACATTAGCGGATTTACCACCTGCATCCAAATATGCATAATGAATGCGTGATGTTGAGGGCATATGCTCGCGCAAATAATTTACCCCGACATTCATTAATTCACAGGCATCTAAAGCTGACCGTCCACATTCTGGGGCTCCAGAAGCATGGCTCGCTTTTCCACGAAATGTAAGTTTCAGTGTATTTACCGCTAGTGTCCTTTCAACCCAGACCTGTGAATATGCATTCGGGTGCCAGGTCAGCATGAATGTCGTGCCGTCGAATACCCCTTTTTCAGCCATGATTGCTTTTGCATAACCACTTTCTTCTGCCGGACATCCAAAGACTTTGATTGTTGTATTAGTATCTTCAGTTTCGATTACATCTTTACAAAGTAAGGCAGCGAACACAGCTCCAGCTCCCAGTAAGTTGTGACCACATCCATGACCAGGACTTCCGTTGGGACAGTTTACATAAGCTAGCGCTTTTTGTCCCATGCCTTCAAGTGCATCAAATTCGGCCAAAAAGCCAACGGTTTTAGGACCAGACCCCCACGTTGCCACAAACGCATGCTCAACTCCCGCAACCCCATAGGTTACATCGAATCCTTTCGATACAAGATAATTCCCTAAAAGTCGTGATGACTTTGGTGTCTCAAATTGCACTTCGGCATAGTGCCAAATGCGATCAGATAGTGTTGCGATTTCGTCAAAATACTGTGCTGAGATGGCCTCTAACGATTTGCCGTTGATTGTCTTATCGTGCATTGTGTGGTACGTCCTTTCTAGTTGTCTTTATTAAGTATTTTGGTACGCATGAGATTTAATTTATCAAGAGTCTTCATAATACGTTGCGTCGATTCTAAAGGTACAGGCAAGCTATCACTCTCAATGGCTTCGCACAAAACATGAATTAAACCTTCGTAGAGTGATTCCTGCAACTCGAATGCTGCATCATCCATGAAGATTTTGAAAGGTGGATCGCCGACTTTAATCCAACGAATTTCAAATGTTTTATCCGATATCGTCCCGCTTAAATATTCATAAGTATCATTAATTTCTAATTTTTTGATGGTGACTTCGGCCGACAAAGCATACAACATTTCCAAACAGTGAATGCCATACCAATGATACGACGGAATACCGTCCACAAATGTTAGTGGCCCTTCGATGACAATATGTGTCGTTGTCTCAAATCGAGCATATGCGTTTGTTACCAATTGCGTAAACCGTAATGCTGATGACGAGTACACGCGCAAGTCATGCTTTCGAATGTACTGTTTCATCTCGGTAAATGATGTCATATTATAGACAATTGGTTTATCAATGAATATTGGTTTATGTGTCTGAGTCAGTGCCTTTAGAATATCAAGGTGCGAATCCGCATCTCCAGCAAGAATCCACCATGCATCAACATCAGGCATCGATTCTAATGTCAGTATTGGCACGGAATCTGGAAGCGACGCCAAAATGGATGCCCGGCGATTGCGATAGAAATCAACACGCGATAGACCATCATCGACGACACCCGCTATCTCAAACCGCCTTTGAAAACGGGCATCATTTTTTATATATTCAACGAATGCCGATACATGAGATGTATCGGCACCAACGATTCCGATCTTATATGGATTCTGATGCTGCATAGTTTTTCCATAGTTCGCGGTTCGATTCAACAAATTTATCATCGTTTAAATGAGGATAGCGTTCATAGACCTCATCGATGTATTCTGATTGGCCTTCACTCAGACATTCTTTGTCCAATAGACACCAATTGCCTTGCATCAACCCTTGGCGAGCAAGGACTTCATTGATACCAGCAATACATCCCTTAAAATTATTGCGGACATCAAAGAACGCTGCATTTGTATCCGTTACTTGAGTCCCCAATGTTAATAACGTTTGGATTTCTGTTTGGCTTTCCCGTGCATGTTTAATTCGTTCGAAAAGTTGGACATTCGTGTGCGTCCACACAGACCAATGGCCAAGCAATCCTCCGACGATGCGTTTTCGAACACATTTACCATCAATCATCATTTCATAATCCGTCAATAAATCCGGAATAATGTTGTCATCATTCCCAGTATAGACAGCAATTTCTTCACAACGTTTTGATAACATAACTGCTTTCATAACATCTAATGATTGGTATCGGTTAAATGGCGCAATTTTAACTGCTATTACATTGTCAATATTCATAAATGCAGTCCAAAATTCAAACGATAGGATACGACCACCCGCAGAAGGTTGAAGATAAAACCCTATAACAGGGATGACCGCTGCAACTGCTCGTGTGCGTTCTAATAGCGCTTCTTCCGAGTAACTATCCAAATGACCCATACTTAAAAGACCCGCACAATAGCCAAGTGATTTTGCTAAACGGGCTTCATCACAAGCCTGTTCAGTTGGGCCAGATAGGCCTGCAATCATAAGAAATGGTCGGTCAAGGTTACGTTTGGAAACCTCTTCCGCTGCCAATCGTAATACAGGTTCGTACAAGTTAAACTTTGGATCACGAATCTCAAATTGTGTCGTATGAACACCAACCGCAATCCCACCGACGCCGGCGTCAATATAGTAGTGGGTTAAAGCACGTTGCGCTAAAACATCCAATGATTTATCAACATTCAACGCAAGGGGATGGGCTGGAATTACAGTTCCAGAAAAGAGTAAATCATGTTGCGCTTGATTCATTAGTATTTACCCTCTCTTTCTTGGAAATGAGTTGGTTTATCCAACTGTGATCCTTCATGTTCAATCCAAGTTGCTACAATTTCAATCATTTCTCGTATACTGGTTTTCGGATAACCAAACAGTTCATGTGATTTTGAAGCATTACTTAGCAATGCTGATGGTGCTTCCGTCCCTACAATCGTTACTGGTTTTTTAAAGCGCGCTCCAAAACGGTCTGCAAGCCATCGTACAGAAAGTGTTTCTGGCCCTGTAATGTTTAAGACATTAGCCGGAACTGTAGTATGAAGTAATGATCGAAGCGCCATCTCACTCGCATCCGGTTGCCAAATTACATTAACCTGACCCATCGTTACATCAACAGGTTTGCCTTCATAGACGTTTCGTGCAAGTTCTACCAAGACCCCATAACGTACATCAATCGCATAGTTAAGACGATAAATCGCTACCGGTGTTTGATTGGTCTTTGAGAAATGCTCAAAAATACGTTCACGACCTAAGCATGACTGGGCATACTCACCGATTGCTTCTGGCATGCTTTCTTCTGAAGGTGCTCCCGCTTCAACATTAACAAGAGGATAGACACAACCTGTAGAGAACACCACAATGCGTGAGTCTTTAAAGACTTCCGCTACACGACCGGGCAAGTAACTGTTAAGTGCCCATGTATAGGACTCATTCCCGGTACTACCAAACTTGTAACCAACCATGAATATTACGTTCTTGACTTTTGGTAAGGATTGAAGGGATGCGTCGTTCATAAAATCAGCAACCAACGTTTGTACCCCAATTGCCTCAAGGGCATCACGCGAATGATTACCATCTGAGAAACGAGCAACACCATAAACATTCTTTTCAATACCGGCTTTCTTCAAGGCATCCATAAGCAATGCCGATAGGTTATAGCCAATCTTTCCACTCACTCCTAGAATAATAATATCGCCATCTAGTGACTTCATATCATTAACTAGCGCATCCGAGGCGGTGTTCATTTCGGTTTCTATCTTATCTAATAGATTCATACAATCTCCTTCTTTATCCATCAATATCTTCGTAAGTAAAGCAATGCGTAAGGTACGCGGCACCTTTTTCCGAAAGGGCTGTATAAACATCTTGATAGGTTTCAAGCTTACTTGGTGTGTCGAAATAGTTGTTGACATGAATTCGCTCTGTCTCCAGGAGTCGGATAAACTCCCCAACATTGCGACCTTCAGTCCAACGAACATAGCCGTACGGATAGTCGATAGCATCACGTTCATAGGATGTGTTATAACGTCCTGGACCACCTGCTCGAGAGATTCGAATTTCAATCTCTTTTACAAACATTTTTTCGCGAGAGTAATGAGGTTGAATATCACCAACAATTACCGATTTACCACGATCTTTGAGCCAATCCAAGCTTTTATCAGTGAGATAACTTGCCCCACTCCCCGCACAGAGAAAGACTGCATCCGCACCCCGGCCCTGGCTCAACACTGCTAAGTCTTTTTCTAATTCGACTTCATCGGAATATGTTTTTAAACCCGAGACATCATGCAGTAATTCAGCACGCGATGCTGATCGATTTAGTGCTAAGACGACCATCCCGGCATTATGTGCAATTTGAGCAATCAACTGGCCGTATATGCCCAAACCCACGACAACACAAATCTCTCCAAATTGAAGTTCACCTTGGCGTAATCCATGAATTGCAATCGCCCCCAAACCTGCAAGGGATGCATCGGTCATGGAAACCTTATCCGGTACTTTAACTGCAAGCGTTTTGGGAACAAGCAGTTGTGAACGATGCCCAACATAGGGTGCACCGTAAACCGCGACACGATCGCCAATTTGAAAGTTCTCAACACCTTCACCTACTGCATCAACAATTCCTGAAGCCGAGTAACCTAAGCGCACGATGTCATCGTCAGATGTTTTTGTCATTGTCCCTTCAGTTCCAGGACTCACCGCCGAATACAAAACGCGAACTCGTACATAATCTTTTTTAATGACATAATCGTCTGATTCATAAATATTAACTGCACCATTTTGTGCTCCTAAATATCGCATTGTTATCACTTAATACCTGTGAAGGCAATTCCTTTCGTAAAGTATTTTTGGAAGAATAAGAAAATCAAGAATGTTGGAATAAAGGATAAGAATGCTCCTGCCATTTCGATTCCAAAGTGACCTTCTTTTGTCAGTAGCGACGCCAATCCTACTGTAATAGGATACATATCACTACTTGTTGTGAAGATAAGCGGTGTTAAAAAATCATTCCACGATGAGATAAAAGCGAACGTACCCACAGTCGCGATGACCGGTTTTGATAACGGCAACATGATTGTAAAGAATATTTTTAAGTCACTCGCACCATCAATTTTTGCTGATTCTTCAAGAGAACCTGGAATTTGCTGCATAAATTGTTTCACTAAGAAGACTCCCATAATTGACCAAACAAGTGGCATAATAAGGGCGGTTCGAGTATTTATCCACCCAAACTCCGAGAACATAATATAACGAGGAATAATGAGCACCTGTGTAGGAATCATTACCACTGCCATCATCGCCCAAAAGAGAATGTCTTTACCCCAAAAATCTTTACGGGCAAAGATATAACCCAAAATCGCTGCGAAGAACATTTGGAAGACTGTTGGAATTACGGAAATTACAATAGAATTCCATAGCCATGTAAGAATGGGGGAGTATTTGAAAATATGTTCAAAATTCTTAAACGTAAGGTCATGTGTGACGATCCATGTAAAGGGATTTCCAACTGGAATCTTCGCATCGATAAATGCCCCAACAACCATTATAAGAAACGGTACAATGAAGGTAATTCCTAACAGTACCAATACTGTCATACGGATTATTTTTACTTTTTTTTCGCTCATAGTTGCCTCCTAGTTATAATCGACTTGTTTGCCAAGATAGCGTTTTTGAATCATTGAAACAACAAATATAAAGAAGAACAACACATAAGCAAGTACACTTGCATATCCAAAATCATAAGCTGTAAATCCTTGTTGATACATATAATAGACGATGGTGTTGGTTGCGTAATTCGGTCCCCCACTCGTCAATAAGAATGCAGAATCAAAAATTTGGAATGAGCCAATTGTTGTTGTTATTGCAACGTACAAATGGATTGGCATTAATAACGGCATTGTTATTTTGAAGAATGTTTTCAATCGCCCTGATCCGTCAATTTTTGCTGCTTCATATACATCGTCAGGGATTCCTTGGAGTCCTGCATAGTAGTAAATCATCGTATTTCCAACAACTTTATAAATTGAAAGTCCTGCTAAAACCATCAATGCTTGACTTGAACTTGATAGAAAGAGTTGCTCTGGCACTCCGAAGAGTGCGAGGAATTGATTCACAAATCCCTCGCTATTCCCACGGAACATCCATGCCCAAATACCGGATATAACTACAAAGGATGTTACAACTGGAAGAAAGAATACGCCTTTGAATACGGTCGCCCAGCGGCGTTTTAGTGAATGAATAAGCGTGGCAAATAATAAACCTAATGCCATTGTAGGCACAATGTAGAGTAGCGAAAACATAACGGTATTTCCGATTGATTTCCATGCATTCGCATCATTAAAGAAGCGTTTCCAATTATCAAAAGCAATAAATTCGGGAGTTCCGACAATCGGATAATCCATGAATGTTATGACAAAACTAAAGATGATTGGTCCCACATAAAATATTGCAAAGTGACCTAAAATCGGCACTAAAAACAAATAGACTAGAGAGTGTTTCTTAACGTGTTTAATCGCTCTATCGCGAAAACGAGGTTCGGGCGACACTTCGCGTTTTATAGCAACTGCACGATCTTGGTCAATCGTATTTTTTTCTTCCATGTATAATCCTCACATTTCTAATTTATTTGAGATATGTCTTAATTGATTCTGCTGATTTATTTGCTGCTTCTTGTGGTGTTAATGTTCCTTCAAGCATTGCTTGAACGTTTGCTTGAACATCTGGCATAAACACGCGTGCTTGTGAATTAATGACTCCAGGGCGTGCAATTTTTGTAAATTCAGCCATCTGTTTCATTTCTGGATTGTTGTCGTAGATTGATAATGCACTTTCACGTGCAGGGATGAATCCTGTAACGGTATTGAATTCTATCATGTTTTTTTCGTTGGTCATGATTTTGAGGAATTCAACTGCTTTTTCTTTATTCTCAGAGACGTTTGATACGACAAAGGCACCTGTTGTACCAAATGTTGTTTCCACTTCTTCTTTGAGTGGTGATCCAATGACGAAATCTACATTATTTTCTTTTGCAGCTCCGATAAGGTTATTTGCACCCCATGCAGCCATAACTTTACCTTCTAAGAATAGAGGTGCTGAGTCTTCAACTGTAATCGAATCTTTCGAGATGAATCCATCTTTGTACCATTGGTTAATTTGCTCGAATGCTTTGACTGATTTTTCATTGTTAATGAATACTTCATTCTTATCATTCGCAATATCGCCACCCGCTTGCCAAATTAGTGGATACAATGATGAGTTAAGCGTATTTCCACCGTCGTATGTCCGTGCGTAGTAACCAGCTTCAACGGCTTTAGCACCGAGCTCATGAAATTCTTTCCATGTTTTTGGTAAGTTGTTGACGTCTGCACCAATCTCTTCAAGAATTTTCTTATTATAGAATAGTGACTGTGATTCACGCAGAATTGGCAGACCGTATAATTTATCTTTATACGTTACGGCGTCCATACTTGTGTCTGAGAATCCTTTACGATCTTCTGATGAAACAAACTCATCAATGTTTGCAATTAAATCTTTATCTGCAAATTGCGTAACTTGGTCAGGAATGAGATAGAAAATATCTGGTCCTTGCTTCGCTGCAAGTGTTGTAGTGAATTTTTGTTCACGGTTTGCCCAAGGAATTTCTTCAAAGGTTACCGTTGCATTTGGATTTGTTTTTTTGAACTCTTCTGTCATGTTTGCGTAGACAGCTTCAATATCTGCTTTCTTGTCTGCACCAACATAAGGGTGTACCCATACTGTTAAATTAACTTTTTCGTCTGATGATGGGGATTTTTTACTTCCACATCCGACAAGTGTCAATAAAGCCAATCCGATCACGAATGATCGTTTCAAAATCTTATTCATGCTAGTTCCTCCTTGTATGTACATAAGCATGTTTTGTTTCTAAGAAACAAAAAGATCTAAAGAAATGACAGAGCGATTCTTAAACGTGCTTCTGTGAGCTACATTGCGTGTATTTGAATCTGTATTTCGGGAGTTTTTTGAGTGATAGTGATTCAAAAATGTATTGTTTAATTGTCGTTATTTTGTACGATAACCTGAATACCGCCATATTATGACTTTCTTGCTCCATCTAGTTCTTGATTGTGAGAATCAAGGTCTATTTCTTTTCTTTTCAAATGCAACAGATTTCCGCTTAACCCCTTACTTCTTGGGCGAAACGAATACCTGATTAATGTCCTTCCTCCTTGAATACGCTTTCATTATAGCCTCTTTCATTAATACTGAATATTACATAAATTGCCAAGAATCATAAAATTCTTGCACTTCAACATATTATAAAAAAAGCTGATTACTCAGCTTTTAATTTCTTTTTTAAGTGATATGTAATAACGAGCATTAATCCCAGGCTCGCAATCACAATCCCTACATTTTGATAAGTAGATTGTACACCCGTGGCCGGCAGTGTTTCTTCCCGCACGCCCTGGTCCTGACTACCATCCGGTGTTTCAGGATTAGTTGGTTCAATTGGATTGATTGGGTCAATTGGGTCGATTGGGTCGATTGGGTCGATTGGATCAACAGGAGTTTCGCCATTTCCATCATCTTTAACCTTCAGACCATTGATTCTGTCAGTGACCTGATTGACCAAATCATCAATGTCGGTTTGTACTAGACGTGTTTCAAAATCTTCGAGGGTCATGCCAACTTGAAGTTGGTCTTCTTCATTTTGTACCACAGTCAGCATTTCATGTGCTTTCGCAATAACGTTCTCGAGATTATTCACGGTTTCTTCTGTATATTTCGACAGATCAAGGGATGTTGCACGTGTTAGTGCCGCTTCCAAATATGCACGTTTTAGTTTCGGAACTTGATATTCAGCAACAAGCGTCACATCATCATAGTAAGCCCCTGTTGTTTGGAAATAGTTTGAGCTCCCAAAGCCAATGTACATAGAAACAGCATTTTCTGGAGCTATTGCTGACACACTCACAGTTTGCCATGCCCCATATCCATTCCGTATATGCTTTAGAGATTCTCCATCGACATCTTTACCGACTTGTTTGCCGTTTTCATCTAAGAAACGAATGAATACAGTGTTTTGTCCATCTTCTAAATATAGATTCGTTGTTGCAGTATATTTTGTTCCACTTTGGACAGGTAGACTATCAGAAGCCACAAAGATAGTTTCTTTATCGGATGTGTCTTTGAGTTTTAAGCTATGTCCTTCAGAAATATAGCGATCTGTACTAATCTCAAAGCTCACATTTGCTGTGATAGCATCGAACAGGGAATGCCATCCAGAAATAGACGGTACGGCTTGTCGCGTCTGTACGTTCGCCTCGAAATCACCATTAACAAGAGGTTGTATGACTTGCGCAATTATGGTCTCTTCATTTTCCATCAGAGGATCCACATCGATAATCTCAATTTTTTCGATATCTTGGGGAGAATTTTGAAGGATGTAAATCGCTTCTTTTCCCGTATCATCCGAAGCAAATGTCATAAAATCGACTTCTTTATCCGTTAAAATCCGAGTATGTTTCCAATCAGGGTGGGCTGGATCGACCACAGTCATACGGCCTGCAATGTCGGTATAAAGCAATCCGTCAGTCCCAAATTCTATGTGAACTGGACGCCACATGCCACGATTTTTTACATCGGGATAAATATCTTTATGTTTGGTAAACGTCATTGTTTCGGGATCCATGGTGAAAAGAACACCATCTACCGCACCCCAAAGTTGCCCATCTTTATCGAAAGTCAGACCACTGATCATTGGTGTTTGCTGTATGGATTCAAACGGGATTTCAATTTCTTTCACTTTCTCTTTTTTAGCAATATCCCAAACAAAAATTACGGGTTTTGTTGCCATTTCAGACGTTGGTGCATCAAGACCACCACGAATTGTTGTCGAACCAAAAATAAGATTACCATACTTCGCTAACCCCACAATACTTTGATTTTCAACAACATTACGATAAACTTCTTTCTCGCCAGTTTCCGGATGGTACAAGGCGAGAACGCCACCTAATTCTTTATAATATGGTATGGTTCCTATCATGAGTAAATCATCTTGAAACTCCATAATGTAAGGTCGATCTTGGGCATAACTATCTTTAAGATTAAAGAGTGTTTTTTGTTCAAGTGTGGTTGTATTCATCTCCTGAATAACTGCACCACCATAAAGACCAAAGTACATTGTATCTCCATTACCAGGTGTCATTCCTTCTGCCTGCATTTGATTGAAAATACGGTTTGTGTTTGACTTTACGTCGACTTGCATACCTTTAGGCCCACCTGGATAGGAAGAAACATATAAATTTCCATCATTATCTTTCCCCAGGTTGTGAAGTAAAATCGGCGTTCCCTTAAGTTTATTTTCCGTTTCTGAATAGGTTCCTTTTTCTAGATTAAAATGAGCAATGTCACCCAATCTTTTAAAGGAAACGTACTCCAGTCCTTCAGGGGATTGATAAACTGCACCACCACGATGTCCTAAGAATCCTCCACCCACTGCATTTGCTTCCAGTGTGTCTAAATTAATTTCATGGAGTTTTCGTTCATATGTTACATAAGTTTTATTATCGTGGACCGCAAGTTGATCCCAGCCAAATGCACCATAATCATCCACACCACCATCATGCTTTTTGCTCAGTTTTTTATCTTCCCATTTATTTTCTTTTAAATTATAAAAGAGAAGTGCTCCTTCGCCACCATCGTCAAAACGCGCTAAAAGATAATCATTGGCAATGCCCATATTATAAACATGATTTAGATTGTTTTTATCTCCAGGTTTGTTGATAATATCATACGCATTACCTGTGATATCAACTTTCTCGCCAGTCTCTGCATCCATTTTAATGACACGTGCATTTACACCCGTTCCGAGATAAACAGAACCATCGTGATACGCTATTGACCGGACATAGCCCGTCTCATCCCCAGGTGTCGCTTTACCCATGTTCTTAAATGATTTGCTTGCGACATCATATTTGATGACACTTCCCTCATGCTCTTTATGTGTCCCGATATATACATTACCGCTATCGTCAGTCGTAATTGACCAGAATTGATGACCTGGAAGCGGTGTTCCTAAAAGTGTAATATCTCCAGAAAAAGGGATATAATGGTACAATTGCCCATCATTGTTTGGCCCTAATGCTGCAATATATACGCTACCGTCTGGTGCAACAGTATGACCCCATGCTTGAGATACGCCCGGTACAAGTTTTGAATACACAATTTCATTAGCAGCAACATCAATCATATTGAAGTATCCACCATTCGTCATTGAATATCCATATAACTTCCCATCATGCATACCAAAAGTGGCACTAATTACGGATGTGACGGTGTCAATTTCATTTCCAGTTGGAACCGGATCAAAGAAACCGCGTCCACTTAGAACGGTTTGAGGTTGTGGTTCTGGCAATGTTTCTGCTTCAATTGTTTGTATTGGTACAATACAAACAAGCATCAGTAACACGGACATCAACATGATTCCGACTGTCTTAAAACTTTGAGTCATTTCATTCTCCTTTTTGTTCAATTTTTGAGACACGCTCTCATACTTTTGAATGTTGGAAATTGCTCACTCAATTCAATTTCATGAAAATCATATCATGTAGGCGCTTTCATAAATTTAAAATAATTGTTTGAATGTATAAAAATCTTGTACTATTGTGCCTAAATCAACATAACACCCATACTATCATAAAAATAAACCAGCCGAAGCTGGTTTAGTTTTCTGCAAATTGACTGTTGTAAAGATCAGCGTAAAAACCATCTTGTTCCATAAGTTCATCATGGTTTCCTGTTTCAATAATATTACCATCACGCATGACAAGAATCTTGTCAGCATTACGAATTGTTGATAAACGGTGTGCAATTACAAATGATGTACGACCTTTCATAAGTTCAGCCATCGCTTCTTGAATCATGGCATCCAAACGGGTATCTACCGAACTGGTTGCTTCGTCGAGAATCAGGATACGCGGATCACTGAGTAAAGCCCGTGCAATTGTAATCAGTTGTTTTTCACCATTAGAAATATTTGATGACTCTTCGTTAAGTTCCATGTCATAACCATTTGGTAACGTTGTAATAAAGTGGTGAACATTGGTACGTTTTGCTGCGTCGATGATTTCTTCATCACTTGCATTCGGTTTTCCATACGCAATATTTTCTTTAATTTTGCCACTGAATAACCATGTATCTTGAAGTACCATTCCAAACAAGGAACGCAAATCATCACGTTTCATATCTCGAATATCGACCCCATCAATACGAATTGATCCCGAATCAACATCATAGAAACGCATTAACAAGTTAATAATGGTTGTTTTACCAGCTCCTGTTGGACCTACGATCGCAACCATCTCACCTGGCTTAATATCCACACTCACGTCTTGGATAATCGGACGTTCGCCATAGCCAAAGTTAATGTGATCAAACGATACAGCACCTTCATAGGTATCAATGACAACTGGATTGGCAATATCTTCAACGTCATCATTTTCTTCAAGATATTCAAAGACACGATCCATAGCAGCGATACTTGATTGAATCGTTGGTGCAAGTTGTGTAATTTGTGCAAGTGGTTGATTTACTTGCCAAATATAACGAACAAACGACTGTAATGCCCCAACAGCCATGACACCTTGAGCAACTTTCATAGCTCCCATGAAGACGGAAATCGCAATGACAATATATGTTACCAAGGTAACTCCTGGACTCATGAGCCCAGAGATAAAGTTTGCTTTAAATCCCGCTTCAGCAAGATTACTGTTGGTTTCTTTGAATTCTTCAATCGCATTTTCTTGATAGTTATAAAGTTTAATTTCATTGAATCCAGTGAGTTTCTCCTGGACAACCGCAAACATATCACCCAATGTTTTTTGTTGAACATCAAACAAGGATTGCGAATGTTTAATAATATAGCGTGCAAAGACATAACTAATTGGAATAATTAAAGATCCGACTAGCGCCATTTGCCAATCAATCACAAACATCATGATAACCGCCATTGTGAGACTTAGAATCGCCATAACAATTTGTGCAAAGGCTTGTTGGAGGGCTGCTGAGAGTGCTTCGATATCTGTTGTCATCCGAGCCATTAGATCCCCAGCTGCATGTTCATCAAAGTAACGAATCGGCAAGCGGACCATTTTTTCTTTAACAGCCATTCGTAAATCATACACGGATGATTGAATGGACGCTGTAATAAGGTATTGATACAACATACGAGAACCCGCATTGGCAATATAGATTGCAAGTAAGATAAAGATAATTTTCCAAATAATATCGTACTGGATGTGTGCACCAGCAACACCAGCATGAATCGCCGCAACATCTTTTGCAAGTTGAGTTGTAGCGAATCCCTCAATCGCAGGCGCTGCTGCTGTTAAAACTGCAGCGATGAAGATGAATGTGATTGCAAAGATTAATTTAATTTTATAAGGCTTTAGAAAACGCCACATTTTACGCAAGCTGCTCATATTTTGCCATCTCCTTTTCACTGAGTTGAGATTCTGCAATCTGAACATAGATTGGGGAAGATTTCATAAGCTCAAGGTGGGTTCCTTTTCCTACAATTTTTCCTTCATTGAGAACAATGATTTGGTCTGCATCAACGATTGAACTAACTCGTTGCGCAACAACCAACATTACAGAATCTTTTACTTCTTCTCGTAGATTTTTACGAATAAGTGCATCGGTTTTATAATCAAGTGCAGAGAAACTATCATCAAAAATATAGATCTCAGGCTTACGAACTAATGCTCGTGCAATGGATAGACGTTGTTTCTGACCACCAGAAACGTTACTTCCACCTTCACTTAACCATTCTTCGTATTGATCCGGTTTCTTTTCAATAAAGTCACGGGCAGCAGCCATTTCAGCACTTGCTTCAATTTCACGTGAATCGGCATCACGTTTTCCGTAACGGATATTTTCATTAATACTTCCGCTAAAGAGCAATGCTTTCTGGCGAATAAATCCAATCTTATCGCGAAGTGCATACATATCGTATTCGCGCACATCTACGCCATTTACGAGTACACGTCCGCTAGTTACATCATAGAAACGCACAATAAGATTTATTAAGGTCGACTTACCAGAACCTGTTGAGCCAATAAAGGCAATGGTTTCACCTTTTTTCGCTGTAAAGGAGATATCGGATAAGACATTCGCTTCACCATCTGGATAGGCAAAATCAACGTTCTCAAAGACGATACTTGTATCTTCAGTTCCATCAGTAACACCGTTTTCAGGATTCATAATGAGTGGTTCTTTGTCGAGTACCTCTTGAATACGACGCGCACTTACAGCTGCGCGAGGATACATTACAAACACAATCGAGAAAAGGAGTAATGAGAACAATGCATGGAATTGGTATTCCAAGAATGCAACCAAACTACCCACTTCAAGTGATCCAATATCAATCATTTGCGCAGCAACAAAAATGGTAAACAGAACCGCAATATTTAAGATAAAGAAGAATATAGGCTCAACACGTGACATCATGAAGAATAACTTTTTCGAGGTACGTGTATAGTCACTATTTTTTTCTTCGAAGCGCACTGTTTCGTGTTTATCTTTTCTAAATGCACGAATAACACGAACACCTGTAATATTTTCACGCGTAATTCGGTTTAGGACATCCATCAGCTTTTGTTGCGCACGACTGATTGGCCCTGATTTTATGCCTGTATATGTAACAACAATAAGAATAAATGGGATACTTGCTGCAACAATTAATGCAAGCGCTTGGTTTGTATCATAAATCATCCATGCCGAAGCAGCGATCATAATTGGGCTATTTAATCCCATTCTTAAAAACATTTGAACAAACAACTGGAGTTGGTACACGTCATTTGAAATCCGTGTAATTAAGGATGATACACCGATTTCATTATATTCCGAGTGAGATAATTCTTGGACTTTTTTAAATAAGTCATTTCGGATATCGCGTGTCATCCATGTTGCAATACGACTGGACGTAAACCCGAGTAAGATATTACCCAATCCCCCAATAAATGCGACGCCCAGTAGCATCAAACCTTGATTTCTGATGATATCAAGATTACCGCTTCCGACACCTTCATCAATCATGTTACCCATGATTGTTGGCATCCCTAACTCTGTAATAGAGAAAGCAATAATCGCAATTAAATTGAGGATAAATAGTAGTTTATACTTTTTTAAATATTTGATGATTAATTTCATATTTTTCCTCCTGTACGAAAACTCATAACTGCATTATAATAAAGTATAAGGTAACCTTAT
>NZ_WTSY02000009.1 GCF_009828775.2 Erysipelothrix aquatica
CTCTAAATCTCAAAATATTTTCGATAAATAACCTAAATATATGAATCAAACGACATAATTATCATTATTTCGTTATAATAAAAGCAAGGGAGATCTATATGATAATTAGTCCAACACAAAAAACTGTCGAGCGATTTAAAATAAATATTATGGATTCATCCGGACAAAATGAGCCGTTATTTCGTTGGGGCATGAAAATATTCTACGTTCAACGTAGAATATGTTTACTTGTAATTAATGAACAGACTAAATTAAGTTTCGCACTCTTTGATGTAAGAAACGATGATATACAATATTTAGATAACTTTATCCGACATGCAATCTTGCAACTGTACAGACACGACTATGAGGTAGTACAGTTGTTAATGATGTACTTCGAAGAAGATAAAACGCTAGAATTCGAGAAGTTGGTAAACAAGTCGATGATTTCATCACTCAATCTACTCCAATCTTCACTTTTTGACGATTTAGACTTTCTGGCTAACTTTGTGATCAATAATAATTTACAGGTTAATGATGTCAATGCGTACTTGAACTTTGATTGGCTTGTGACACGTAAACACAATAACAGAAAAGAATACACGTTTTCAGGAGAACTTTTTGTAGAAAGCCTAATTGAGCGGTATTTAGACAATGCTGTTCTCTAGAATTAAAGGCGTAACAAACATTGATAATACTTATAAAAAAGGCCACGGTTGTCGATACGACTCCGTGGTCTTTTCTATTGCTTTTGATTGGCAAAGTAATTCTTACGATAGTCACCCGGTGTTTCTCCGGTTACCTTTTTGAAAGTCGTTGAGAAGATAATCGGTGAGCTAAAGCCAACCATCTCAGAGATTTCATAAAACTTAAGACTTTCGTTTTCAATGAGTTCTTTGGCTTTTATAATACGAACCTCATTGATATACGAGACAACAGATTTTCCAATAATTTTGGGGAAGAGCCGACTCAAGTATGAAGGGGTAACATCGACATTTTCTGCGATGACGGTTAAATGAATGTCTTCAAAATAATGATTTTTAATATACATCATTGCCTTATTTACGATGTAGTTGGATGAACTCGCAAGTTCCTTATCTTGCATTGGTAACATAAAATCTCGAAGGGTAGCTTTCATAACTTCCAAATTGGGCATGTTGGTTAAATTGAAATTTGGAAACTCAAGTTTCTTCTTCTCAATGAAAACATAGAAGGCGTTATGTATCATTAGTGCAAATTGGTCATACGTTAAAATGATTTTTTCGTTGAATATTTGTTCAATATATTGATCCATTACAAGTTCAATCGAACCAAAGTTTTCTTGGTCGAAAGCAGCATGTAAATCACTCAAAAATTGTTGGCTTCCAGCCTGTTTAGAATCATTAATAAACATAAATTCTGTAAGGTTATGAACTGCTGCATCATCTTTCAAACGGTGCATTTCATGTAAGGCCTCAAGGCTTTTGAATGTATCTTTGACGTCAGAAAGTGCAATAACTTCGTCAACATAGTAAATTGAATTATGGATATCTAAGAATTTGCTAAGGCTCTTATGCAACTGATTGGCTTTGTCTTGAATTGTTTTCGTGAAGCTTCCAAAGAAATAAGAATTGTGCATGTTCAGTAGAATTGCATAAGCACCAGATTTCTCGGTAACGTGAAGGAACTTACACTCTTGAAATGTATTTTGAATTATGTTTTTTAAGACAAAGTCAAATTCGAGGATATCCCGCTCTGCGTAACGCTCAAGGACGTGGTCAAAATTTTCAATCGCAATAATCATGGGAACGTAATGTGGCATTTGTTGTGGTAAATCAATCACCGATAAATTGGGGATGGTATTGCTTCGTTGAAACAACCAATGTTCAAATTGTGCGAGTGTTTCATTGTAGATTTCTTTAACTTGATATTCGGCAATGAGGGAGTCTTTCTGGCCATTAGTACGTCTTGCTTCATTTTCAGCACTTACGCCATCAATCATTTTGATAATATTATCGCGAGAAATATCCGTTTTAAGAATATAGTCATGAATACCATAAAGCATTGCTTTTTTCACAATTTCAAATTCGTCATGAGCAGACATAACGACAACGCGTGTTGCGAAGTCTCGGGTTGACATCCATTCAAGGACATCCAAACCTGTCATGATAGGCATCGTAATGTCCAAACACATGACGTCAATTTGTTGTTCCTGTAGCATGTCGACCGCCTCTTTACCATTGCTTGCGGTCAAAAACTCATATCCATGCTCTTCCCAGTTAACTAATATTTTTAGATACTGAAGGATTTTTTTTTCATCATCGACAAAGAGTATTTTCATCATTTAATGTCCTCCAAGGGTATATGAATCGTGAATTGCGTATAGCTTTGTGCATCACTTTCAATCTCTAAGGCTGCCACTTCACCATAATGTTGAATTAGGCGTTGGTTAAGATTGTTTAAGCCGACTTGAGTACTCGAACTGTTGCGTTTGCGCGTTAACGCCTCAAGATTGGTGGTCGGTACACCTTTTCCATTATCACGCACTTTAATAAGCATTTCATGATCGTACTTCGTGATTGAGATTTGAATCACTTGATTGTTTGATTCGTTGGTAAATGCATGAATATATGCATTTTCGATGAGTGGTTGAAGAATGAATTTCATGATTTCAATATCAAAGGTTTCTTCGTCGATGTCATAGTCAATATCAACTTCATCAGAATAACGAAGCCTCATGATTTTGATATAACTTTCGAGTAATTCGAGTTCTTCAGCAACGGTATTTGTACTACTATCATTTTTGAGAATTGATTTTAGATAATTAACAAGCGCTTCGATTGAGCCTGCAAGTTCATAGGCAGAAATTGACTCAGCCTTCCATTTTAATGCATTCAGCGTATTGTATAAGAAATGTGGATTCACTTTGGTTAATAAGATTTCGTAGCGTAAATCACTCTTATCAATTTCTGCTTGGCGAATGTCTTCCACTTGAATTTCGAGTTGTTCCATCAGGCTATTGAAGGCATCACTGAGGTCTTGGAATTCCCCCTCAAGTTGCGGACTTCTAACAGCTAGATCACCATCCATGGCTTCACGCATATCATTTTTAAGGCTAAGGACAGGGGAGGCAATTGAATCAGTCACTTTGGTGATGTTACGCATCACAATGTAAATTAGTAGAATAAACCCTGTTAATAAGATAAGAGATTGGATCGCAAGCACGGTAAACATCTTGCTATAGTTGGTGATGTAAGAGAAATAAAATCCAGGATAAGTTCCTTCAAACTCGGTAATTACAAAGAAGTCTGCGGTATTGGGGACTTTAACAATTTCCCATTCAACTAAAGAATATTGTAAGTTCTCATCACCAATTCCTATAATAATAAAGTCGTCGGGATTAATTAAAGCATTGATGGCAAAGTTCTCAAGTTGTTTCATATCAACATCCAATTTTAGAACGCCAAGCGTGTTTTGAGTTATTGGATCATTGATGCGTTGGACGACTGAGAGATTCTTACAATCATCACAACTCTTATCAATATGTAAGAAGTAAGATTGTTGGTTTAATGCTTTTTGATACCAGTCTGAGGTTATTGCGTCCGCGTAAGTTCCGGTATCAGCTTCGGCAAAATCGAGTGCACTGCGATATACTTCTTCACGGTTTGCTGGAATCAGTGACACGTTAGAAATAGAAATATTGGCATTTAAAATTCGATAACGGAGTTGTTGATTCATCTGAATTGTATCGGTTTGTTTAGCCCAGGCATCATTGCTATAAACGGTAGCGTCCTGGCGAAGTATATCCATCATTTCTTGACTTGCATATGGTGCTTCGAGGGATTTGATAGACTGGCGAAGACTGGTATCAAGCATGTTGTCGATCTGATGCAAACTAATATTACTGGTTTGTGTAATCCGCTCGGTGAAAGTTTTAATAATCGTATAGAATGACAGAACAAAAACCAAGGTCAAAATTGGGATAATCAAAAGCAGTTGTTTTTTAATAATATCATGTTTAATTGAATTTTTTTTCATGGGTTTACATGGGGTGGCGATTGTATATCGTAATCTCCCAAGGCCTTCCTATTTTGATTGTGTAACGACGTCTGTGATTGCAATTTGGGGGCAAGGTTGACGTCATAAGTATAAAGTCTTGAAATACTATTCACATTATAACACAGTACACATTTTGGTGGGAATTAGACCAACACGAATGAAGGACAAAAAAATACCAAGGATATAGGTTGTATCCTTGGTATCTTTTGTGCTTGCACACTTGTAAATACGATATCTGTTCTTCATTGAAAGGCGATCTGGTAGGAAACCAGATATTCCATATGAATGTTAGCCCCCCCGACCCAACAATCATTGGTGTGTAGAATGTCAATCGTGCTTAGATTATGTTCAAGTGTCCGACGCATTCGATGTAGATTTAGCATAACCTTGTATGATATGTTGCAAGGTGGAGTCGATAAACATTAGCCCCCCCGACCTAATGCTTATTAAACTAGTAATTCACATCATGATATGTTGATGTGTGTGCTAGCTGTCTTCTAAATCTACTTAAATTATAGTTAATATAATGCGTTTTGTGCCCCCTTTAATAATTGCATTTTCTTAATTATTTTTGCACTTTCAAGTAAGAAATATATAGAATATTTGTCTAAGGACACAATTTATACAGAAATGACAAAATTCATTAATGAAGTGCAAATATAGAGAATAAAAGGAAGCAACTATCTATATTATACTTTTTGTAGAAGATGGAGATGTGCCATGCGAAAGAAAATCATATCTTTATTTGTTGTACTGATGTTGATCACTACGGGATGTTCAACAGGCAAGAAAAATGAAGATAAAGAAAGTATAATCTCTGTTGCGTATTGGGGAGACGTAAGAGAAGATTTAGTATATCAAACTGCAATTGAAGGCATCGAAGATGTGGTGCCAAATACGCGTGTGGAGTTACATAAATATGAAAGTGCGACTGCATTTTGGAGTGCAATGGTTAATCGGGATGAGAGCGTCAAAGTTCCTGATGTTATTTCACTCACGAATGAAAATCATTTGGAATACATTGAGGCAGGTTTTTTGTTGCCTTTGGATGAATTTAATATCAACTTGGAAACTTCAAAGCCTTCTGCAGTGAATGTATGGAATTATAAGGGCAAACAATATGGAATCCCGTTAACTGCTTCACCGGCGGTCTTGGCGATTAATCGTGATATGTGGGATGCGTATAATTTAGGTGCTTATCCAAAAACATGGAACGATGTTCGCTCAATTTCCAAGGAAGTTGAAAAATATGGTGTTGAGGGCTTAATTATTAATACAGAAGATACCTACCATCTAACGCAATACATGAATTCATTTGGAGGCGGGTGGCGTTTTGGATCCGCAATTAATTCGGAAGCGAATCGTGAGGCATTAACCTACATTTTTACGATGTTTGACGAGGGACTAGCTATGAACCCAAAAGATGAAGGATATACGTGGGATGGTGCCGCCTTTGCAGATGGTGCCGCCCTCATGACTACGGCCGGAACATGGTACATTGGGCTTCTACAAGATGAAGCGCCAGATATGAACTACGATCTAATCCCCATGCCATCACGAACTGGCCATGAGAACGGAACGCTGTATTCTAATGCCCTCGCTATTCGTAAGGATTCAAAAGATCCTCAAAAAGCTGCACAAGTTGCACAGTACATGGCCCGCCCACTGTGCCAAAAAGAATTTGCGCGAGTTATTGGATCTGCTCCCGCAGACATTGAAGAGAATAATGACTATTATCAAGAGAATACCCATATGGAGCATTTACAGTCACGCTCTGCAAATGCTGAACCATTCGCATACCCTAATCAATCGACACAATTTCAAAAGAACTTAAGTGACGAAGTTGAGGCAGTCATTTATGCACCTAAACCCACTGACAACAGCGCCCGGGCACACGAAATTTTAAGTCGATTAGAGCGTGCATACAAATAGAAAATGTACATCACACCTACACCAAGAAGCGTATCCTCAGGGATGCGCTTTTTGTTTTTTTGTAAGTGGGAAACAGGTTTGTGAGGGAACGTCATTATCGTACAAACAAACATAATAAATTACGCTTCGAAGTCTCTTCGACCATTGACAAAACACACCAAAATAGCTATAATTTAATCATAAGTTAGAGCTAACCATTCAAAGTTATTTTTTTAGTGAAGTACCATTAAAAAGTAATCTTTGGGTGGTTTTTTTTCATATTTAGGCGATAACTTAGTGTTCTTATCAATGAAAAATGCTGGCGCAATATCTGTTAATTTGTTGGGAAGTTGACATATATTAAACGTAGATAATATTCAAAATATGCTATGGGGGGGTATATGTTGCTTTTTACTGTGGACTACAGGAGGAAGTAGTATGAAACATGAAATGGTAGCAATGATTTTGGCGGGAGGGCAAGGAACGCGTTTGGGTAAATTAACCAAAGAAACTGCGAAGCCTGCTGTTCCGTTTGGTGGCAAGTATCGAATTATTGATTTTACATTAAGTAACTGTGCGAATTCAAATGTTTTTGATGTGGGGGTAGTAACACAATACCAACCACTTGAGCTGAATGAGCATATCGGAAATGGGGCATCGTGGGGACTCTCACGACGTAATAGTAGCGCAAAAATACTACAACCTTTCTCAAGTCAAGATGGCGAAAAATGGTTCCGTGGAACTGCTAATGCAATTTATCAAAATATCAGTTATATCGATTCTAAAAATCCGGATTATGTCTTGGTATTGTCGGGGGATCATATCTATAAAATGGACTATGAAGCGATGCTTGATTTCCATAAAGAAAACGAAGCAGCATTAACGGTCGCCGTTATCGATGTTCCTTTAGAAGAAGCTTCACGTTTTGGCATCATGGAAACAGATACCTCAGGTCGTATCATTGAATTTCACGAAAAACCAGAGGAACCTAAAGGTACACTTGCGTCGATGGGAATTTATATCTTTGATTGGCCTAAATTGCGTGCTATGTTGGTTCATGATCAAGCAACAGAACGTAGTATGGAAGACTTTGGTAAAAATGTTATTCCGGCATACATTGCGAATGGAGAGCGTGTCTTTGCGTACGCCTTTGAGGGATATTGGAAAGATGTCGGAACCATTGAGAGCTTATGGGAAGCGAACATGGAATTCTTGGATTTGGATCACAGCTTAAATATACGGGATAGCCACTGGCCAATTTATACGAAGGATACCATATCACCACCCCAATACATTGCTAAAAATGCGTTTGTGAAGCACGCAATGATTGGTGACGGATGCTATATCGATGGTACTGTCCAACACTCTGTATTATCGCAAGATGTTAAAGTGGGTGCTGATAGTACAGTCTTGCAATCAATTATTATGGCAGGGGCGTCCATTGGCAAAAATGTCAATGTTGAATATGCAATTGTCGGTGAACATGCAGTGATTGCGGATGGATCTCAAGTCATCGGAAGTAAAGATGCGATTCAAGTAATTGGTTATCACGAAGTTGTGGGGGTAAAGAAATAATGAAAAAGAATAGTGTATGTGCAATTATTAACTTAGCAGGTCATGAAACTCGATTGCATCCATTAACGAAGCAACGTCCAATCGCGGCCTTACCGTTCGCAGGACGTTATCGAATTATCGATTTTTCGTTATCAGCAATTTCATCAGCACACATCAATTCCGTCGCAATTTTTATCGAGGAAAGTGGTCGTGCCATTTATGACCATGTCCGAAGTGGTCGTGAATGGGATCTACACGGTGCTGTGAGTGGTGGTATCTTTACATTTTCGCAACAACGTCGTAAACTCGCAGATTTCTTGATGCTTGAGTCGGGAGAACGTTACTACGAAAACCAACGTATCTTCATTGATCGTTCGGAAGCCGATTATGTCTTAATCATGGAAGGGGACGCAGTCCATAATGTTGATGTTAAAGCATTAACGAAATTCCATCAACAACGTGATGCTGAAATAACCATCGCTTATAAATCAATCCCTACGGAAAAAACAAAATCATACAAAGCCGACGAATACTACCGCATTGATGATGAAGATTATCTTGAAGGGGTCATGTTGGGTAACACCAAAGATGATGAGCGTCATGCCATCGATGGTCATGTGTATCTTGTAAATAAAGCAGTCTTGTTCGATATCTTTAACCGTGCTGAGGCAGGAAATCTATTCGTAGACATTGGATCACTAATCCGTAGTTATTCACTCTTGTATCGCACAAGTATGTATGAATATACCGGATATTTAGAAGTTATTAATTCTTTAGCTTCGTACTATGCTGCAAATATGTCGATGCTTGAGCCTACAAACTTAAATGCCTTATTTAAAGGCAGCAATACCATCAATACACGTTCGAAGAGTGGAGTACCAACCTATTATGCTGAAAGTGCATCGGTTCATAATGCCGAGCTGGCAACGGGATGCATCATAGAAGGAACAGTGGATTCATCCATCATCTCCCGAAAATCGTCCATAGCACGAAATGCCCATGTGTCAAATAGCATTATCCACTCGGGTGTCAAAGTATGTGAAGGGGCTCGTGTTGAGTACGCAATTATTGAAAAAGGTGCTGTTGTTCAACCGAATGCTGTTGTAGTTGGAACCAAATATGCACCAATAATTATTGGCAAAGGTGCATGTGTCGAATGCCAAGATTCCCTGTAATTTACTGATAAGGAGAACTTTTATGAGTTTTGATGTTACAACGTTTCCACATCAACTCAGCCATGATGCGTACCGTTATTTTGGTGCGCATCTTGTTGAGGGTGGTGTCGTCTTTCGAGTTTACGCACCGAGCGCTGCAAAAGTAAGTCTTGCGGGTGCATTCAATGGTTGGAATTATTGCCAAGATTGGATGCATCGTATTAATGATGCTGGAGTTTACGAATTATTTGTTGCAGGTATCGGTGAGTGGGCCGTCTACAAATTTGGTATTTTTAACCATCAAGGGACCTATGTCGAAAAATCGGATCCTTACGGCTTTTATCACGAATTAGCACCCGGGTATGCCAGCAAAGTTGTTGATATCAACCGCTATCAATTTAACGATGATGCCTGGATGAAACAACGTACGACGAATATGGATAAACCCATGCACATCTATGAAGTGCATTTAGGATCATGGGTTCATGATGGTGTTGATACCTACGAATCGCTCGCATATAAGCTCGTAGACTACTTACGTTTTATGCAATATACGCATGTCGAACTGATGCCGATTACAGAGCATCCCTTTTTAGGGTCGTGGGGTTATCAAGTTACAGGTTTTTTTGCTGTGACGGAACGGTACGGGTCTTTAGAACAATTTAAACTGTTTGTTGATGTTTTGCACCAACATGGTTACGGCGTTATTTTAGATGTTGTACCTGTTCATTTTGTAAAAGATGCGCATGGGTTACGTCAGTTTGATGGCAGTGCACTTTATGAAAACGTGGATGAGTCTGAGTGGGGGACCTTATATTTTGATTACTCTCGCGTTGCGAATCAAACGTTTTTCTTATCGAGCATCGCTTACTGGATTGAAATGTGTCACATTGACGGAGTGCGAATGGACGCTGTTTCACATTTAATCTATTACCAAGGCAATCGTGACCATGGTGTCAACGAACCAGGGATTCACTTCTTAAAAACGATGAACAGTTGTTTGAAAGCAACCTATCCAACAGTGATGTTAATTGCGGAAGATTCCAGTGATTACGGCAAAGTTACCCATCCGGTAGCGGACGGTGGACTTGGGTTTGATTACAAATGGGACTTGGGGTGGATGAATGATACACTTCGTTATTATATGTTAGATCCAGTGTATAAAAAAGATCACCATCATGCGATGACATTTAGCATGGCGTATTTCTACAGTGAACGCTTTTTAATGCCCTTATCTCATGACGAGGTTGTGCATGGTAAAAAAACGATTGTCGATAAAATGTGGGGTAATTATGACCAAAAATTTGCGTTGGCTAAAAATTTATACATGTACATGATGACGCACCCTGGGAAAAAATTAAATTTTATGGGTAATGAACTTGCGCATTTTCGCGAATGGGACGAAGAAAAACCACTGGATTGGTTTTTGCTTGATTATTCGCGCCACGATGCTTTTAGAAGGTATATGCACGATCTTAATCACATTTATACACATCACGATGCTTTGTTTGAAAAGGACTATTGCTTAGATGGATTTAAGTGGATTGAGGTTGATAACAGTGACTTGAGTATTTTTAGTTATTATCGGGTTGGCACGACAAGTACCATTGTTGTAGTTCTTAATATGACACCCAACGCTTATGAAACTTATGACGTTGGCGTACCGGAATCAGGTGTATATCGGGAATTAATTAATTCAGAGAAAGCAATTTATGAAGGCTGTGATATGACGAACTATTCTAAGTTATCCAGCACCGCCGAACCGCTACATCAATTCGATTATCGAATTCGGACACGCATTGCGCCTTTTGGTAGCATGATGTTCATCAAAGAATAAAGGAAGCAGTCCGAAAGACTAAAGGAGACAAAATGAATATTTTATTTGCCGCAAGTGAAGGCTTGCCTTACGCCAAAAGTGGAGGACTTGCAGATGTTGTCGGTTCACTCCCAGCTAAGTTAAAAACACGTGCAGTAACTGTTTCGGTGATAATGCCTTTGTATCAAACAATTATCGAAACAATGATGCCTGAGTTAGAGTATGTTAAGACCATTCATGTGAAGCATGGAATGTTCGATACAGATTCACGCATTTTTGCTCATACAATGAGTGGCGTTACCACATATTTTGTGGAAAACCGTGAGTACTTTGAACGCGATAATTTGTATGGTTATATTGATGATGGCGGACGTTTTGCATATTTTCAATTGGCTGTTATGAATTTTATATTAGAACATGATACCGTTTTCGATGTAATCCATTGCCACGATTGGCATACTGGAATGATTCCTGTACTTGGCAAAACGTTGTTCAAATGGCATGAACGGATTGCCCACTTAAAGTATGTTTACACCATTCATAATCTCGCATTTCAAGGCAATTTCCCTAATAGTGTTTTAACAGATTGCTTTGACCTTACAATGGATTTGGTATACGACAACAGTGTAAACTTTGATGATGGTATCAGCTACATGAAGGGTGGTATCTTTTATGCAGACAAGATTACAACAGTTTCTCAATCGTATGCGCGAGAAATATTAACGCCTGAGTTTGGAGAGCGCATGGATGGTGTGCTTCGATTGCGTGAGCCAGACTTAGTGGGGATCGTCAATGGCATTGACACAAAGCTTTGGAATCCTGCAAAAGATACGTTGTTAACGTCGGTTTACGATGTTGATTCACTTGATCTCAAAGCACCAAACAAATCATCCTTACAAGCAAACTACGGATTAACGGTTGATGCTGATATTCCGCTTTTGGGAATGGTTACACGCCTAACAGATCAAAAGGGCGTGACGCTTTTGATTGATACGATGGAAGACCTTGTACGGATGGGGACACAAGTAATTGTGTTGGGATCTGGAAATCCGCACTATGAAGATCGTCTCGCATACCTTGCTTACCAGTACCCTAAAAATGTATGTTTCTATAAAGGCTACAATGAAAACCTTGCTCATGAAATATATGCTGGTAGTGACTTCTTCTTGATGCCATCAGCCTTTGAACCGTGTGGAATTTCCCAACTTATATCAATGCGTTATGGGACACTGCCAATTGTTCACGAAACAGGTGGTTTACGAGATACCGTAATCCCTTATAATGTGTATACAGGTGAAGGAACAGGTGTTTCGTTTACTTACTTCAACAATGACGAATTTTACAGTGCAATTGAACGTGCAGTGGGCGTCTTTGGCGATAAGCGCTTCATGAAGACGCTACAAACAAATGCTATGAAAACGGATGTTGATTGGCTAGAATCCGCAAGAGCTTATCGCGATTTGTACCGCAACTTGTAAGAAAGAAGACCCACCAGTGTGTGGGTTTTTTTATGAATATTTGTCGTATGTATCTAACTTTAAGAGGATTCACAAAGACTACATATCCTTGGTTTTCACATAACATTTGTACTTACTTAATACAGTATGGTGTAGAATTACGATATTATAAGTATAAATAGGTTAGAAATGTGGGGAAGTTATAGTCATGAGTCAATAAAACCAAATATTGAAATCTAAAATGCATGCCAATGCAGTCGCTAACGGATCCGCGTCTCACACTATTTGATAAAAAAATGTTTCAAATTTGAGGAGGGGCAAATGAACATACGAAAAAAAGCAGTGCAGGTCATTCTTGTTTTATTAATGCTAACGACAGTATTCATGAGTAACCTAAATCTAGGATATGCGAATGATGACACACGAGCGATTGTTAATCGTGGAGACATTTTGATATCGGAGCAATTTAAGAATAATGTTCAGTTTGAAGTGTCGACCGTTGTTCGTCGTACCGATACGAAGGAAATGGTGCCTGAAGGCATTGCCTTACGCGGATTGTATTACGACCAAGAAGTTGGTGGAACGGTAATTAAAGAAGAAGTTTACGCTACAGGTCCCACGGACACGACGTATAATTTCAAACAAAAAATGAGCAGCTTAAGCAATGGTGCTAAACGGGTTGATGTCGTTCTTGATGAGACCTTAGACTATTCCATCGAACGAGGGTCATCATCCTATAACCCTATTTCACCGAAGACGATGCGTTATGATGCAGCCGGTGGAACGTTTAGCACGGGCTATGAATTCAACTCGATTCGCCAGTATTATGGCGAACCAATCACGCTCTATGATGATTATGAAATTCCGACCCGTGAGGGTGGAACGTTTTTGTATTGGTTAACTAATGCTGGTGTTGCGTGGAATGAACTTGATAACCTTGAGGCTGGGGACGCTCCTTTCACTGCAAAATGGAAAATGGACGTCTATACGATTTCGTTTGAGACAAATGGGGGAACACCGGTGAACCCTCTAAGTAACGTTGAACATGGGAGTCTTCTCGTTGAGCCTGAATCCCCAACGAAAGTTGGACACACATTTGCTGGTTGGTATCATGATGAAGCGCTAACTCAGGCTTGGAATTTTGATAATGACAAAATTTCCGGAGCAGTAACCTTATATGCGAAATGGACCCCGGAGGTTTATACGATACGCTTTGTCAGTAATGGTGGGACGACAGTACAACCAATCACCAATGCTCCATATGGTCAGTTATTGGTAGAACCAGATGAACCATTCCGTGATGGTTTTGGCTTTGGGGCATGGTATAAAGACGCACTACTCACAGATATTTGGGACTTTGATCATGATGTTGTGACAGAACCAATAACACTTTATGCGTCGTGGAATGAATCCATCTACACGGTTGAATTTGAAAGTAATGGTGGAACGCCGATTGCTGAGATCCAAGATGTCCATCATGGCACAACAATTCCGGCTCCGACGCCACCAACACGTCCCGGTTATACCTTCAAAAACTGGTATTCTGATCCGGCACTAAAAACAAAATGGGACTTCAAAAAACATACAGTTACCAATGATATGACTTTGTATGCAGCATGGAACGAAGTAAAATATACTGTTACGTTTGAAACCGGTGGTGGCACACCTGTTGCACCAATAAAAAATGTAAAGTACGACCAAACGATAAAGGAGCCTGCTGCACCACATCGCGAAGGATATGGTTTTGATGGATGGTATCATGACGCAACATTTACACGTCAATGGAATTTTGCAACAGACACTGTGACTGATGATACGGTTCTGCATGCACTCTGGGATTACCAACGTTACAACGTAATGTTTGAATCGTATGGCGGAACCCCAGTGGCGACCATCGAAGATATCAACCATGGTGAAAAAGTACCCCAACCAGCAGATCCAATACGGGAAGGGTATCAATTTGTAGGATGGTATCATGATGATACGTTGACTCAAAAATGGGATTTTGAGACCGAGTTGCTGACGAAAGATACGACACTTCATGCCAAATGGCTTCTAAATAGCTATCAGGTTCATTTTCAAAGTAACGGTGGAACAGTGATTCCGAGCACCACCACAGAGCATGGAATGCCGGTTACAAAACCGATAGATCCAATTCGAATTGGTTATACTTTTGATGGGTGGTATCAAAACAAGGATCTTTCAACACCTTGGAACTTTGACAAGGATTATCCGACAAGCGAAATGACATTGTACGCAAAATGGAATCTCAACACGTACACAGTCTCATTTGAAACGTATGGTGGAACAGAGGTTCCTAGTACTACAGTTTCTCATGGCGAAAAAGTATCACAACCTCATGATCCAATTCGTGATGGGTATCGTTTTGTGGGTTGGTATCAAGATGAAGGTTTGATGATCCTTTGGGATTTCGAAATGAGCTCAGTTGATGAAGCCTTAACACTCCACGCAAAGTGGAACCCGGCTGACTCTGAAAGTGGGAGCACAAATGACACCGTTTCGGTTTACTTCGATAGCAATGGTGGTTCAAATGTTACGACACTGAGTGGTCTCAAAAAAGATACACTTATTCTACAACCCGAGGATCCCCAGCGAGATGGTTATACTTTTGACGGATGGTATACCGATGCTTCACTCACACGACCATGGAACTTTGAGATGGACACAGTCCATCAAACAATGACCCTCTATGCGAAGTGGGGTCCAGTGAATAAAACACCGGATGTCACAACATCTCAACCGAGCCTACCTGCAACCGGTGTACAGTCAACGTACCAAGTCATGGTGGGATTGACATTTATCCTAATGGGAATCACATTGAAACACGCAACACGCAAACGTCGAAATTTAGATGCTTAATGTCAAAGCGCTTCAAATTTGAAGCGCTTTTGTTAAGTTTGGAAAAGAAAACGATACAGTTTATGGTAATCTTACAGAACATATGGTACAACTATTATATTGTGATTAGTTTGCTTAGTATGCATTAGGGGATGGAAGCACGCTTATCACGAGTAAACCAAATAAATAGGGGGAAAATTATGGAGAAGATTATAAGTTTTGTGAATGAAAATCCAATGATATGGCTATACGTTGGATTTATGCTTATCGCGGTCGTATTTTCAATCGTTTCTATGAGACGTGCAAAAGCTGGGAAGGTTGATTTTTTAGACAATCACCCAGATGCAGCACGCATTCTATTGAACCAACAAGGATACATCAGCACGACAACCATTCATCTGTATGAAGTAAACGATGAACCTGTCCAATTGGACTTTAAAACATTCAACAAGGCAACAACCAAAGAATCACAATATTACTCAGAAAAGATGAAATACGGTGTACTTGTTAAACCAGGCGTAAACAAACTCTTAGTCAGTTATGAAAATACCAAACCTGGAGTTGTGCATAAGAGTGTTACGACGTATTCCGATCCAGTGCATGTTGAAATTAACTGTGCACCAAACACAACATATCGTCTAAGCTATGACTTGGATACAAACTTATACAGTGTGGAGGAAGTCACAAAATGACAAATCGCGTCTTTAAACGAACACCAATAAACATTATAAAGAACCTTTTATATACACTTTTTACACCTGTCTTTATTTACATTGCTGCCTATTTCTTGCTCCAATTTACAGGCCTTGAAGCCAAGATGCAAGAAATGATTGCGATTGGGCTGTCGGCATTAATCTTCCTTTGGATGTTGAAAATGTTAGTCGTTGATGAAAAGGTTGTGGTTACAGTTGATGCAACAGGACTTACATATAAGTCAGGCTCTAAAGAATCTCGCTACGATTTTGAAGATTGCCAATTTGGCTATAAAACAGTATCAAGCCAAGGTTCTACCGATACAATTAATTTGTACGTATACAAGGGTGACCAAGAAATAATGTTGAATTGCGAGCCATTAGGGCCACGTCAATTTGACGAATTATTTAATATCCTCAAAGGTCATACTGTTAAAGATGAACCACAACGCTTAAACTAATATTTTGACCACTACGCGTAGTGGTTTTTTTAAAAATTTCTCATTCACTAAATAGTTAGTATACTGTCAAGAAGATAATTAAAAAACGACCCAATAATTAATCAAGGGTCGTTTTTGTGTCATTGACATCAAAAAGCGCTGTTTCGATGTGATCGATGGCTTTTTGGTCGTATCCAGCAAGTGGAAAGCGTTGCTGTCTTCCGTTTGATTTTTGAACAACTGTCAGATACAGGAGTGGTGCAAATTGTTGTTGGTAAATGGTAAAACCACCAATACTGCCATAAAATCCAGAATCATTGCGTGTAAAAATGTGCGTTTTGCCAAAAATAGTGCGAATGCATACCGTGTCACCTCCAAGTTCAAGGGTGTTAAAGGTTTTGATTATTTTATAGGTGATGTAGACGATTGCAATTGGTAAGGCTATCGCCATAATCTGCTCGAACTTATCCGGTATTTTTTTGGTAACGACTAAGATCAGTGACACAATACCACCAATTCCAAAACCATAGACCGTGTACCCAAAGATAATTTTTGCTTTTTGTGTTGCTGATTGTTTCATATTAGTGTTCCCCCTACTGCAAAAAAATTATATCACATACATTTCAAGTTGTATTGAGGGTAAATATTTGACATCTATTATTAAACGCGTTAACATAAACATACCGATTGAATGTTTGCGAACAATCAAGACATTCTTAGGAGATAGAAGGTACAAAAATGGAAAAATTTTGGAAATATTTTAAACGCATTGTTATTGGTATTGTTGTAACAGCGCTCGTGTTGTTATCATCAATGTTTATCTTTGGAAAAATTGGAAAAGCATCAGATCGTAAGAAAATCGAAGATTATGGTGAAAAAGTAGAAGTCTTCGGTAAAAATATAAACATGTATATTACAGGAGAAGGCGAAGAAAAAGAAACAATTGTGTTACTTCCTGGATACGGAACCATTGCTCCAAAAATTAGCTTCGACCCTGTGACTGAAAAGCTTAAAGATGATTATCGTGTTGTCTTAGTAGAACCTTTCGGATATGGATTAAGCGATCAAACAGACCGCGAACGTACAACTGCAAACATGGTTGAAGAAATTCATATGGCACTTCAAGCGAAGGGTATTGATGACTTTATCTTCATGGGACACTCGATTGCAGGAATCTACATGTTAAGCTATATTAATACATACCCTGGAGAGGCGAAGGCATTTATTGGAATTGATACGAGTGTTCCGACACAACCGATGTTCCCAATGGACACAACGGTACTCCGTCTCGCAGATAAACTCGGTTTCTTACAGCTTACAATGACGCCACCTTTTGGAAAACCAACGGTTCCTTCATTTGTTCCTGAAGAAGATGTTGATCAATACATTTACTTTACCCGTAATACAAGTCTAAATGACACATTACTCAATGAACTAGGGAATCTAAGTCAAATTTTTGATGATGCCAAGGGCTACTCACTACCGAAAGATATGCCAGTTTATTTATTTGTTCAAGAGTTCAATGAACCAATTCCAACATGGCAAGCATTGCACGAGGAACAAGCAAATTCGGTTGATAATGGAAAAATGATGCTTATCGATGGCGATCACTTCTTGCACTTTGAACATTCAGAATTAATCGTGAAAGAAACAAAAGCATTCCTTAATGAATTTGTTGTTAAACCACAATAAAGCGAAAACTCCAGTTTCTGGAGTTTTTTTGTTGTGTGAAGATTAATGGTTTATGTCCTTTAGTGAGAACTATCGTGGTGATTAAGCGAAATTTGGTTTTAATAAGTTGATCGAACTTACTGCGTGCTTTGGTTCCAAAATATAGAAGTTTACTAACCAATTCCTCTGGATTCACGGAAACCTGTTCGAGAGTGCAGTCTTTTTGAACGTTCGAGACTGGAAGATTGAAGTGATAAAAGCTATAATACAAGTCTATGATAAGTTAATGGAGTCGATATGAAAAAAATTGTTTTAGTCTTAGCGCTGCTTGCTTTTTTAGGGGTAGTCTACTATGCGTTTAGTTCGTTACATGAAAATGTTACGAAAGAAGCGAACCCAATTGTATCTGTTGATGCAAGCATGGGCAATCAATACATCAGTTTTGAAGAAATGAAAAATGCCCCCATCGTTGATAACTGTAAGACTTCAAAGTTGAAAAAAAATACAACGGTAAATATATCTGCGTCAGGAGAATTTGCGTATTACGCAAAAACAGATGACCAAGGCCGCGTAAAATATATCTACGCACCAGAACTCTTCTTCGCAAACTATGACGAGCGATACAATGGCAACAAACGCCTTTGTGATCGTCAACAAAAAACACCGGGTGATACAAGTAGTGATGATGCCGGTCATATGATAGCGAATCAATTAGGAGGTAATGGATCATTGTATAACCTTGTCGCACAAAATGAGGTTCTTAATCGAAGCGGGGGCTGGCGTAAAATGGAACGTAAAATTGTAGAGGATATGCAAAACAATAACCCGGTTACGAATTATAGTGTTGTGATAAATTATAATAATGATGAACTGCGTCCAGATCGCTTTACGGTGTCGTATGATGTGGATTATCAAAATCCGAAGACTGGGAAGAAAACGTATGAACATAGTTTTAAAAACAATGGGACGAACCAGAATTTACAGCAAGCAAAACCAAAAGTCTAATCTGACCCACTGAGTTAATGATAAAACCCATATCTGTGAAAGATGTGGGTTTTTGCACATTTAGATTGCAACAATTATGAAATTGATTTATATATGAACGTAAATTTAATATCGTGGATGTTGTAAGGGACATGTATTTACAGAAAGGGTGCTATGATTAAAGAAAAGCGAGGGAATGCCATGAAGATACGTATCGATGAAACATTTTATAACATTGTACAAAAAGACCCAGAATTGCGAAATATCTTGGTTGAATTTGGGTTCAAACCGATGAAACACGATTTGCAATTTTCTACGGTGGGAAAAGTTGTGACAATTCGTAAAGGACTCAAACATCTTGATAAAGACGTGGAAGCACTCAATAAGTGGTTAGAAGAACAAGGGAGTGTGCACCGCTTTATCGATGAGACAATAGCAGCGAACGATGAACATGAAACCGAAAGTCGAACCCTAGGATCTCTAATCAAGCGGCTTCACGAAGGGGAAAATCCAGAGCATGTCAAAGAAGATTTTCAAAAGCACTTTGGCAGCGTACATGCTTCGGAAATTGTCGCTATGGAACAAGAACTTGTGAAAGAAGGGATGCCAATTGGAGAGATTCAACGCCTTTGTGATATCCATGCAGATGTGTTCAATGGCTCGATTGAAGCCATTCATGCAAGCATGAACGATATCGACATTCCAGGTCATCCAGTCCATGTTTTAAAAGCAGAAAATAAAGCTATAACGGATCTACTAGAAACACTTAACCAAACTTTACAAGCGTATGTAAACGGAGCAGATGATTCGATTAAGTTTGGGATTTTAATGCAGGTTAATGAGCTTTTCGATATTGAAAAACATTATAAACGGAAAGAAGAATGCTTTTTTCCACTCTTAGAAAAACACGGTTTTACGGCACCGCCACAAGTTATGTGGGGCGTCGACGATGAAATCCGTGCTGACCTGTCGGGTTTTCATCAATCGGTGTCAGAGTTACCAGCGATAGAGGTCTACGAAATCTTTAAAGCACTAAGAAAACGTATCGAAGATATGATTTTCAAAGAAGAAATGATTCTTTTGCCCATGATTATTGATGTTGTTACGGAAGACGATTGGCTTAAAGTAGCCCATGATTCAAAAGAAATCGGGTACTGCTTAGTTAGCCCGTCTCAAGAATGGGTTCCTGTTCGTAAATCGTTCTATGACCGTGTTAAGGATGATCTTTCGACACGGGATAATTCACTTCATTTTAAAGTGGGAACGTTACGCTTTGAAGAACTGGAAGCTGTCTTGAATCTCTTGCCGATAGATATTACATTCGTCGATAAAAATGATACCTTTAAGTATTTTAATCAAACCAAAGATCGCCTCTTTTTCCGTTCTCAAGCCCAGATTGGACGACAAGTTCAGCACTGCCATCCCCCAAAATCACTGGATATTGTGGAAGGTATTTTACGGGACTTTAAATCTGGCGCGAAAGATGAAGAAAGTTTTTGGATAGAAATCAAAGGGAAACTAATCTACATTACGTACTATGCAGTTCGGGATCAATTTGGAGCCTACATGGGAACCTTAGAAGTCTCTCAAGACATTAAGCCCTATCAGGCAATCAGTGGTCAAAAACGCTTGCGTGACTAAGGAGGCAGTGATGGATAAATTTGAAATGTTACGAACACAAATCAAGCATGACTCTGAGAATAAAGTATTTACTGAAAAAGGATGGGAACCTATTTATATGGTCGATGCGCGTGCTCGCATCCTTATTATTGGACAAGCACCAGGTGCCAAGACACAGGAAATGAAAGGTGTATTTCATGATCAAAGTGGTGTTCGCTTGCGCTCATGGATGGGGGTCGATGACTCCATATTTTATGAAAGTGGCCTGATTGCTGTACTTCCCATGGATTTTTACTTTCCAGGACATGGAAAACAAGGCGATTTACCCCCTCGGCCAGAGTTCTACCAAAAATGGCATCCGCAATTTCTTGAAGCAATGCCTCATATTGAACTGATTATCCTCGTGGGAATGTATGCACAAAATGCGTATCTCAAACCGAGCGCATATAAAACGATTACTGAAAATGTACTCCATTATAAAGCATTTCTACCACACTATTTTCCCTTGATACATCCGTCACCACGAAATCAGGTATGGATGTCACGGCACCCAGAATTTGCAGAAGAAATTCTTCCGGATTTTAGAAAGTGTATTCAAAAAGTATTGAACACTTGATCTAGGTCAAGGTGTCAAACTTAGAAATCTCTATACTATAAGTATGGAGGTTGAAAGACTATGGAAAAGAAAATTAGATTAGAAACGCTCACATGTCCATCATGTGTTGCGAAAATTGAAAAGGGCGTCAGCCAAATGGAAGGTGTTGAAGCTGTTGATGTGGGATTTAACACATCGACCGTACGAGTCAGCTTTGATGAGAAGAAAGTGGATGCGAATGTCATCGAGCAACGCATTAAGGACCTAGGGTTTGCACTTCGATAAGAAGTGGCTTCCATTTGGACTTGCTCTTGTCTTACGAATGAGCGTTCCCAACACAATGATTGCACAACTCATCTTTGGACTGGTAGGAATCTTTTATGCTTCCTACTTTTCAATACAAAGTTTTCGAAATCTACGATTCCGTATTGTAGGAATTGACTTGCTTGTTACGCTAGCTGCGCTTGGATCTTTACTGATTGGTGAACCTTGGGAAGCTGCCTCAGTAACATTCCTGTATGTATTTGGAAAACATCTCGAATCGCGAGCACTTTACAAGACACAAACGGAGCTCAAATCACTCATTGACTCGATGCCAACAACGGTTGTGGGTGCTGATGGGATGTCCTATACGATGGATGAAGTATTCCCTGGTATGAATATCAAAGTTGTTGCTGGAAATGTTATTCCGGTGGATGGTAGTGTTTATGAAGGAATTGGAAGTGTTGATGAAGCATCGATTACTGGTGAATCAAACCTCCAACAGAAGACGGTTGCTAGTCAGGTCTTTATGGGGTCGATACTAAAAGAAGGTTACTTACTGATACGCGTTGAGCGTACGAGCGATGATACTGTCTACGGTCAAATTTTAGATTTGGTTGAGAATGCCCAAAATAAGAAATCAAGAGTTCAAAATTTTATTGACCGTTTTTCACAATACTATACACCTGCGGTGATAGGGATTGCGATTGTAGCGTATCTTCTAACTCAAGATACCCGGATGGCGCTATCATTGCTTGTTGTATCATGCCCAGGCGCTCTCGTTATTGCGATTCCGATTGCATCTTCAGTAGCATTAAGTCATGCTCTTAAACATCATGTCTTAATTAAAGGTGTTGATATCTTTGAAAAACTAAACAAAATTGAAACAATCGCATTCGATAAGACAGGTACATTGACATTAAACACACTGAGTGTTGTTCGTGTTGAAGCCCATGCACAATCCCAAGAAACAGTACTGCAAATCGCTGCGTCGTTAGAACACTATTCCGAACATGTTATTGCATCCGCAATATTGGATAAAAATACATTGCCGCTTAAAGAAGTATCAGACTTTGAAGTAATCGGTGGTATGGGTGTTACAGGAACTATTGATGGCGTATCTTATCGCGTAGGTCAAGAAAACCTCTTCTCCTATGATGTCCCTCAAGTTTCGTCTAGTGCAGTATATGTCGGGACAGAAGTGGAACTCTATGGTATTGTTATTTTAGAAGATACATTACGTCCAGAAGCACCTGATGCACTTGCTCAACTTCAAGACTATACACTAATGATGTTAACGGGTGACAACGCTCATAGTGCTCAAAGAATTGCGGATATGGTAAATATCAGCCATGTTAAGAGTCGGTTACTACCGCAAGAAAAGCTCAATATCATCAACCAACACGAAAATATCATGATGGTTGGTGATGGTATGAATGACTCACCATCGTTAATTGCAGCAGACTTAGGAGTCTCAATGGGTGGTTCGGAAAATCGTGTGGCGATGGAATGTGCGGATATGATTTTGGCACATCGTGATTTAAATCAACTGCCAAAAATGTTCCGATTAGCACGTCGTGTTCGCAATGTTATGTATCAGAATATTGTGATTGCATTGGTCACAGTTGGTGTGCTATTTATTGGAGTGCTTAATGCACATGTATCCATGTCATTAGGTATGATAATTCATGAATTATCAGTTTTAATTGTCATTGTAAATGCAATGAGATTGCGAGGATAAAATGGATCAATACAACCGTTGTTTACTACAGGTACCGGTGTTTCAAGCGTTAACTGAGGACCGCTTAATTGCGATCTCTGATTTGATAGAACCACGCCATTATCATGCAGATGAAACCATCTACGATGAAGCAGATGTGATCGAAACATTAGGGGTTATTCATCGCGGGTCAGTCAAGTTACGAAAAATTAATGAAGATGGCAAAGAGCGAATTTTGAGCATCCTTTATCCAGGTGATTATTTTGGCGAAGCATCATTACTCATTTCGAAAGAAAGTCAATATGATATTGTTGCGCTTGAAAAGAGTGCCATTTGTACAATTGAGTTGGATGCATTTCGGGCGATTATGAAGCGTGACGAAACCATGATGCTATCCATGATGGATTCTTTAATTCAAAGAATTGCGAGTCGTGACGATCTCGTGATTGCTGAGAGTTTAGTACCCGCAAAAGAACGTGTGCTTAAGGCATTAGCACACTATACAACGCCTGACGGACTTGTGCAGTTACCACTCACAAAAAAAGATTTAGCGAGTTCGCTGGGGATAACACCCGAAACAATGAGCCGTGCGATCAATACTTTAGTTCTTGAAGGTACCCTAACAAAGAAGGATCATGAACTCTACTTTAAGACTTAGATTGTGACCACAAATGACCTCTCGTATTTAGATTCTGTAAATATAAAAGCAAACACTGATTAAGGTGTTTGCTTTTTTGGTGGTATTTCCTTGGAAATTTTCCATAGATAAATTGAAATAATACTGCGGTAGGGAGCGTAGGGAGAAAGGAGTTGGTTATACTGCGACTCATCAATCGCGTCCAATTGATACCATGTAACAAGACCTCTTCGAAGGGCAACATCCGCATAACTGGTCATGTCCATTCGACCATATCCGTGTAATGCAATCATGCGTGCACTCCAATCACCAATACCTGGCAAGGCAACTAAAGACTTGATCAAATCAATATCATCGAGTGAATCTAAGCGTGCCAGGTTAAGTTTTTTTGATTTTATCTGTGTAGCAATAGCGTGAATTGCTTTGGCTTTATTATTTGTTAATCCAATCTGTTTTAAATTCTCCACACTATCATTTGCAACTGCGTAATAGCTGGAATATGCGTCTTGATACCGTGCATAAATACTATCTGCGGCTTTCACCGAAATTAGTTGGCCAATAATAGTTGAGACAATGGCATCAAAAGGGTCATTGATTGTTGGGCGATCTACAAATCCATACTGATCAAAGATACGATTAAAGCGTTGATCGATTGTACGTAAATGGTCGATGTGATCGGTAGTATATTGAAAGATTGGAATTGCAAAATTTTCAAGTGGATCAGGGTCGCTAATTTTGCGTTTGCCGTAAGCAACAATCAAAGCATGAAATTCTTGATATAAAGTGACATCTTGTGACAGTTGCGTCATAACATAGTCTTGGTACTGGTTGTAGGTGGAAAACTGGGGAAGATGAACGTGTTTGAACAGGCGCTTCAGATATGTATCCACTACGAAGAAGGGTTGATTAAATGCATAAAGAAGGATAGCATCTGCAGTTTCTGGTCCAATTCCTTTTAATGCGAGCAAATCTTTGCGTAATGCATCAAGACTAATCGCATCAAAATCAAAATTAGTATGTTGGAAATACGCAACGAGATTCTTAATGGTGTTTGATTTTGCGCGATAAAAACCTGCTGGTTTTATAATCGTTTGGAGTGTTTCGAGGGACATCGCACTAATTGAAGTAAAGGAAAAATCATTATCAAAGTTAGACAGTGCTTTTTCAACGTTAGTCCACGAAGTATTTTGTACGAGGATTGCGCCCAACATCATTTCTTCACGGCTTTTGGCTGGCCACCAGTCCTGAGGACCATATGCACTATGTAGTTCATAGTAAATATCCATTAATCTCAGCATAATCCTTACCTCACTGCCTTAATTATACAAAAAAAAGCCCTCGAAGAGGGCATGATTAACATTAATAAATGATATCTGGAATTGCTCCTTGTTTTTGGACAACCTGAGCACTAACATTACTGGCGTGTGCAATCGCATCTTCTAGATGCGTTTCTAGCCACGTGTCAAACGAAACGCTTGAGAGCGATAGCGATGCTAAAATCATTGCAATATAACTATCACCGGCTCCGGTAGTATCGACTTGTTGTACAATCTCTGGCTTGTATGTAATGAGTTCACCATTTGGTTTGAGGATCTTCGACCCTTCAGCACCAAGGGTACAAATAATCAGCTGCTTATGAGTCTGAAGTCGCATCATTCCGATCGTAACATCATTAGTTTCCGTTAGCCATGCCAATTCGTCCTCATTAACTTTGATGATATCTACATGTGGAATCAATGCCATGACAGCAGCATAAGCATCGTCTAATGATGACCATAACCGCTCACGAAGGTTAACATCAAAGCTTACAATACCACCAGCTTTTTGACATTGTTGGATTGCGTAATGATGGGCATCCCGTGTTGTGCTCTCAGCTACGAGCCCTAACGAACAAAAGTGCAAAATGTCATCTGGTTTGAATGCAATGGTATCAATATCTTCAATGTTTAAAGATAGGTCGGCAGTATCATTGCGATAGAATTGAAAACTACGATCGCCATTTTGATGCGAAACTAAAGCTAAAGCCGTGTTTTTGTGACTGCGAGGTAAAGGAAGCAAAATGTTGTGTTCTTTGAGCGTTGCGTACAAGAGATCACCCAAAGAATCTGTACTTATCTTACCAACAAAGACGGCATCGGCACCACGTCGGCGCGCGTGGGCTGCAACGTTTGCAGGCGCTCCGCCAGGATATGGCACATAATGGGAATCTTCTTGCATAAAATCAATGAGCATTTCGCCTAAACTATAGATCATGATTAACATCCTCCAAAGGGTAAAGTGTTTTCAATGCTGAATCGTTAAGTGTCTTTATTTTAACATGGCCTTCAATATGTTGAGGGAAAAATCGCAGAGACAGTGTATATCGACCTTGGTTTATAAATATTTCCAAGGTAGATGTATCACGGAATACATGAAGGTTTTTTAGTGGTTCATCGAGGCGAAGTGTTCGAGTTTCGCCTCGCTCAGTAGCATAAGTGTTTTTAAGTGCGCTACGATCAAGGGTCAATGTCTGTGTTGATGCATCATAACGAAGATTAATGCACTCATCTCGAAAATGATAAAGATCAATGTCCAAATCGCCTTGAATTGAATCGACAGTCAGTTCGTAGGAGCATAGTGGGGAATCAATGGGAACGGAATCTGTGCGAAGTGCAATGAGATTGGGGTGTGGCTGCTGATAGAGATGGTTATCAATCAGTGTAAGGACACGTGGTAGTGTTAATACATGAGCCCATCCATACTTATCACTTGGATATCCGCCTTCAGCAGCCCCCATCCATGCCAAGAGCACTCGTTGACCCGTCTGGTCAATAAATGTCTGTGCGGCATAAAAATCAAAGCCATAATCGAGTAATTGAGGATTGGTATGATGGCTCATATCAAAATGAGTTGTGTCATATTCTCCGACAATGTAAGCATTGGGATAGATATTTGTATTCAATTGCGGAACATTCATGGCCCCTTGCGGACAAAATAGCAATATACCTTTTTGATCGAGTTCGAAATAATCAGGACATTCCCACATATAACCAAAAGATTGTAACCACGTCGTCAGTTCTTTGGCAAAATGCCAAGTTTTAAGATCTGTTGATGTATACAACAAAGCGGTTCCGGTCATATCTTGGCGTTGTGCTCCAAGAATCATCGCGTATCCTTGTGGAGTTGTGAAAACTTTGGGATCGCGAAAATGGTCAGTATATCCTTTTGGGATATGGTCAATAACAACCTTTTTGTCCACAATGCCGTTTGAATCTAAGCGTGCGTTGAGTTGGTATGGAATACGGACATCGTCAAGTGTTCGAGTGTTTCCGGTGTAAAAAAGTTCAAGCGTGTCATCGACGATAAGCGCAGATCCGGAATAGGCACCGTGACTATCATAAATGGAGTCAGGTTGAAGAATTCGTTTATCTTGAGTCCAATGGACGAGGTCGGTTGATGTAACATGATTCCACGACTTTAAACCATGTGTTGGTCCATCTGGATGCCATTGATAAAAGACATGATAAACGCCATCATGGTAAATTAAGCCATTGGGGTCGTTAAGAAGTCCGGTTGGTGGCTGAATATGAAATTGCGTGCGCCAATGATTATTGGTGATATGATTAAGAGTGTGTTTTGTATCTTTCAATGGATGTACCTCACAAGACAATATGTCGTTTTAATGGGAACGATACCGCATATTTAGCCTACCATATCTTAGTAAGGAGTGCAATGGCGGCGGAAAAATTGTTGAAAGGGCTTGCTTTATCATAAAAACGGTGTTAATCTGTGAATGTAAACGTGGTAACGATACCACATTGTAGGAGGAACAATATGAACTATCAAGATATTGCAGCACGCATCCTTGAATCAGCGGGTGGCAAAGATAATATTCAAAATTTTGAGCACTGTGCGACCCGTCTACGTATTATTGTGAAAGATGATACGGTGGTCGATGTTGCAAAAGTTGATGCATTAAAAGAAGACATCGGTGGATACTTTTTCCAATCCGGACAGCATCAATTTATTATTGGAACAGGGAAAGTCAATTATGTTTATGAAGCGTTTCAAACACTTATGGGTAAAGCCCCTTCAGATACCAACTTTAAAGAAGATGCTTATGCAAATATGAAACCGATGCAAAAGCTAATGCGAATCTTCGCCGATGTGCTCATTCCTTTAATCCCAGCCTTAGTGACAACAGGTTTGTTAATGGGGATTAGAGGTATGCTTACAAACATGGGTGTCGAAATGTCAGTCGAATTCGCAACCTTGTTTGGAATGTTGACTGATATTGCCTTTGCATTCTTGCCGGTATTGATTACTTACTCTGCAACTAAACGTTTTGGTGGAAATCCAATTCTTGGAATCGTTGTCGGATTAATGATGGTCGCACCACAACTTCCAAATGCTTGGGCAGTTGCTACTGGTGGTGCTGAACCAATGGTAGTATCAATTTTCGGATTATCAATTAATATTGTAGGATATCAGGGATCCGTTTTACCTGGAATTTTTGCTGGATGGTTAGTTGCTTGGGTTGAACGTCATGTTCGTAAATATGTACCTGCTATGATGGACTTGATTGTTACACCATTTGTTTCCATTCTTGTATCTATTACAGTTGTACTCTTTGTGGTTGGGCCGATGCTGCATGGTGTCGAACAGTTTGCAACACATGGCGTACTACTTCTAACACAAATTCCGTTTGGAATTGGTCAGATCTTCTATGCTGCAATTCAGCAAGTGATTGTTATTACAGGAATGCACCATGCGCTTAGCGTTATCGAAATACAACTGATTACTGAAACAGGTGTTAACATACTACAACCATTGGGTACTGCATCAATGGCTGGACAATTTGGGGCGGCGATTGCTGTAGCAACATTAATGAGGAATAAGAAACAACAATCGAATGCAATTTCTGCTTCTGCTTCGACGTTGTTCGGAATTACTGAACCGTTACTCTTTGGTGTCACCTTGCCAAATCCCAAAGCTTTCGCAATGGGAATGGTTGGTGGAGCAGTCGGAGGGTTCGTAACATATATTCTCGGGGTAGCACCTGCAGGGATGGGAATTACATTCATCCCAGGACTTCTTCTCTATACACAATCTGTTGGAGCAATGATTGGTTATCTCATAGTTATTGCAAGTTCATTTGCAACCGCATTTATCTTGACACGTATGTTTGTGAAAGTAGATCAATAATGTAAAAACACCACGCTTTAGAAATGCGTGGTGTTTGTTTTTTTATCATAAAGATCCAGAAGGGTCTTTTTTTATTTGCTTGAATTGCGTTCAATGAGTTCCAAATGAACTTGCTCAAGTGTAGAAGTGAAGTCTTTTTCTAACAGCGCTAACATAGCATTTGCCGCATTGCGACCTAAAGTTTGATAGTCAATGTGCAGTGTTGTAAGTGTTGGATGCATAAAGTGACTTAAATCATAGTTACCAATTCCTACAACTTTTACTGTTTGGGGAACTTCGATGTGTTGGTCATGCAAATAGCGCAATGCACCAATCGCAATATTATCTGTGGCTCCAACTACAATATCAAATTTTACAGTTGCGGATTCGCGTTTCATAACCTCAAAGGCATCTGTTTGTTGGAATCCTGTGACGAGCGTACGGACGGGTTTATTCAAATGTTGTAAAAAACCTTGTTTTCGGGAAACACCTACCGCATGATCACTCTCGGATACAGAAAGATACAAAACATTTTGAACATCCAATGTATTGACGTATTCCGCAACTTTTTTACCAATCTCAAAATCTTCTAAGGTAATAGAACGAGTCTGTGGATGATGTTGCCCTGTAAAAATAATGGGGGTTTGTGATGCTTTCGCAATCGCAACATGATCATCCGTAATGGCATGTGCCATTACGATGATGCCATCAAATCCTTGGGTTGTGATTCGACGAAGATAGGTAATTTCATCTTCTTCAATTGTATTTTTAGGAACGACAACCATTTGGTAACCATAGTGTGATAACACAGTATTCATACCATTCAGTGATTGAATGGATGTAAAGGAATCCAAACGCGGCAATATAATAGCAATCAATTTACTTCGGTTGGTTTTTAATCCACGGGCAAAAACATTTGTTTGATAGCCTGTTTCTTCGATTGCTCGACGGATTTTTTTCCGGTTTTCATCACTGACATATCCGTCATTCAGATAACGAGAAACAGTACTTTTAGAGACCCCAGCTACTCGAGCCACATCATTAATTGTCATTCGATCACCTCTTCGTGTACCTCTATTATACGCATCTTGCTATTAAAAAGCGATGCAAAACTATTTAGGTGATTAGTTCTTTGTATCCATGTTACAATTCGAGTTCTTAAAAATAAGGGCAAGTGTTAAAAACAAAATAATAGTAAGTAAAAAAACAATAATCCAAGTATAGTTGTCGACGTAGTTATAAGCAAGAAAAGAGAATTCAGTGATACCCTGGTCTCCATGATCCATAAGAATATTTGATAAAGAAAGACTGTTGAACGTTCTTTTGATGAATACAATATAAAAGCATAGAACTGCATAAGCCCAGACAGTTCCGATAAGAAGTAGTGTTTTTTTCATGACAAGAGACCTCCTAATGTTGGTGCAATCCACAATAACAATAAAAGCATGGAAAGTCGATGGTCGCAGTTTAAGTTGCAAATTCCCACGTTTAAGTTGAGAATTGGTTAAAGTAAGGAGCCAGTTTCTTCGATCTGCGCGAACGCATAAGCTTGATATGCATCAAATAACTTCCGGGCACGTTTCGTGTCTTTTATTTTTAAGGCAGCAATGAATTCCGCGAGTTGTTGAATTGTTGTTTGTGGTTTGGGCGGTATTGTCTTCCGGTAGGTAGGATTGATGTAGACCGCAGATGTCATTGTTTGCAGAGAGACACGACGGGAAACATTGATAATGGTTTGATTATTGAGTGGTTCCATTAAGGTAATATAAATTTCGTGGATGGTTTCAGCATAGGCGACGATATCTCCTACATCACGATATTGATATCCAAGGGTACATAATTGATTAAGTAATGAAAAGTTAACCGTACCTTTACCAAGAAGTAACGGTTCGATTGCATTTGAAACAAAAAGAAGTAGCATTTGAGTCGCGTCTTTGACTTCAGAAGGGGTTGCCTGTCGGATGCGAATTCCTTTATTCCGATGATACGTTATTAAGTGATCTTGCTCTAACTGTTTTAGGGCATAGCGAACGGGTGTACGGCTAATATTTAGCTGTTGTGAAAGGGTGACTTCTGAGTGATATTGGTCGCGTTTTAAATCGCCGTTTAGAATCATTTGACGTAAAACTGTATAGGTATTTTGTTCCGTATTCATGTATTTTCCTCTTAACTTTCTTTTAACAGAATCATTACGGTGAATCCCAAGACATAGTGTTATGATGACCTCAGTAGTATCCTATTGACAAACAAATACTACACTATTTCCATTATAAACGGGAGGAAAATATGAAGATTTCAAAAATTATTTCGGGTGGTCTTGCCCTCTTTGCCCTTGTCGGTTGTAGTGCTCAAGGTCAAGAATCATTTACGATTGCATACTTACCGGTTGAGGACTCAATGGCGGTTCAAGAATTGAATACAGCCTTTCAAGAAGATTTATCTAAAGCAATTAATATGGAAGTTAAATCGTATCAGACAACAAGTTATTCTGCAGCGATTGAAGCCGTTTCAAGTGGCAAAGTTGATATGGTGCAACTCACACCATTCTCGTATGTGGTGGCCCGAAACAAAGGCGGCGTTTCTTTAGTGGCCAATGTGGAGATGCCATCCATGGCAAATGACAATGGTTACGTCGCATGTTTCATTACATCACAGGCTTCCGATATCCAATCTCTAGATGATGTTAAAGGAAAAACAATAGCCTTCGGTGATCCAGCTTCAACGACAGGACATCTTATTCCTAAATACAAATTATTAGTTGAATCGGGCGTTCCATTGGAAACATTAGAATCCTCATATTTTAAACAAATTCAATTTTCAGGTGGGCATGATAAAACGGTTATTGGTGTTGCTCAAGGAACGTATGATGTTGGTGCAACTTATTGCCAAATGCCACAAATTCTTGAAGATAATGGTGTGATTGACAAAGATAGCGTGCGTGTTATCGGTGGTGCGGGCAGTGAACTAGGTGTTGATATTAGTGCTGTTCCAGTCGTTGTTCGGGAAGATCTTGATGCTACGGTGAAACAACAAGTTCAAGATTTCCTAATGGCATATTCAAATCCAGATTATTTCAAAAACCTTGGTATGAAAGATGGTAAGTATGGTGCACCCAATGATGCCTTATACGATGGCCTCGAAACAATGTCGAAAGAACTTAAACTTACTGAAGAAGCGATGTCGCAATGATTCATACGCTTAAAGATAAGTGGCAAACATTATTGGTCTTGGTTTTTTTTGCAGGGCTCTATATACTCGCAAGTCAAGCAATTGATTTTAATCTTGCAGTCTTTCTGACATCGATACCAGGTTTTATTCGATTTATTATCGTGGAGTTTTTACCGCCGAACTTAACAGCGTTACCCCTTTATGTGGAACCAATTCTTAATACAATTTTTGTTTCCATTCTTGCCAGTGTTATCGGAGCCCTTCTTGCATTTGGGTTTGCATTGTTGATTGCGAAACGAACGACACCATTTCCAAAAATTGCAATTGTGATACGTGGGGCTCTTGCCTTTGTCCGAAACATTCCAATGATGGTATGGGCATCGCTATTTGTCATCATTGTGGGAATTGGTATTACAGCTGGAGTGGTTGCCCTTGTCTTTTTCTCAGTATCGTTTCTCAGTCGTGTGTTCGCAGATGCACTCGATGATATTGATAAAGGAACGTTAGAAGCGTTGCGTGCCAATGGCGCATCCAAGTTAGCATTGATTCATCACGTTATGATTCCAGAATTTCTTCCAACCTTTTACGGTTGGGTCTTATTTCTCTTTGAGATCAATATTAAAGCATCTTCCATCTTAGGGCTGGTAGGGGCAGGTGGATTAGGATACGAACTTAAAAAATCACTGGATTTATTTAAGTATCATGATGCGAGTGCACTCATACTGGTGATTGTTGTATTGATGATCATGGTAGAAATTATTTCCAACAAAATTAGAAAGGCCATTTTATGAGACCCGAAGACTTAACCTTAACAACCTCAAAGCAGGTCGCAAGAAAACGCATTCGTGTGAAACATGGCCCAACACAACGGCAAAACCGACGCTTTATGGTTGGGGCAACGATCCTTGTTATTGTGTCGTTGTGGTATGTAAAACTTGATTTCTCAATGTTTGTCGCGAACATCGATAAAACGTACGGAATTATCGGGCGACTTTTGAATCCAAACTGGACCATGGCACTTCCGTATCTAACAAGTTTTATCGATACGCTTGCAATTGCCTTTGTCGCATTATTGACGGCATTACTATTTGCTCTACCCATTGCTTATCTGACTGCATCCAATACAGCACCGTTTCCGAAGTTAGCTCGCGTCTTACTCACACTCTTTTCATTGATTCGGGCAGTACCGATAACGATTTGGGGGTTGGTTGGAGCTGCGAGTATTGGGTTTGGATCCCAAGCGGGCGTACTTGGCCTCTTTCTTCCAACGATTTCATACCTTGCGAGAATCTTGGCACATCGTATTGAAGAAGCAGGTTATGACATTATTGAAGCCATGAGTGCGAGTGGAACCCCCTGGCTTGTGATGGTGTTTCGTGGGATCACCCAAGAGTTAATGCCACAACTGATCGCAACCGTCGCACTACGATTTGAATTAACAACATCAGAAACCATTTCGTTGGGAATGGTCGGAATTGCAGGTATTGGATACACCTTAAATATGTCGATAGGAACCTATAACTTTGAAAATGCAAGTATGGGGATCCTCATCATATTTATAGGAATGTGGATCACAGAATATACAACCCGACGCATGGTGTCGTGGATTCGAAAGGAACGTTAGCATGGAAGCAATCTTAGCAATGCATGATATTTCAATGATTTATCCGAATGGAACCCAGGCTCTAAAGGATGTAAATCTAACAATTTATGAGGGAGAGTTTATTGCAATTATTGGCCCTTCTGGGTCTGGTAAATCCACTTTACTACGCTCGATTAATCGTCTGGTGACACCAACATCAGGCACGTTAAGCGTGAAAGATATCGAAGTCTTAACGGCTTCAAAGCATGAACTGCGAAATGTCCGTTCTCGCATCGGGATGATCTTTCAAAATTATAATCTTGTACACCGATCAAGTGTTCTCGAGAATGTGCTTCATGGACGATTGGGCCAGATGTCAACCCTCAAAGGATTTATGGGATTGTATTCCGAAAAAGACAAACGCCACGCAATTCGACTGTTAGAAGATATTGGATTGGGTGAAAAAGTATATGCTCGTGCAGATGCCTTATCAGGTGGTCAAATGCAACGTGTTGGGATATGCCGTGCATTATCACAAAATCCTGATTTGATGTTGGCGGATGAGCCCATTGCATCGTTAGATCCGAAAGCATCCAAAGATGTCATGGATACGTTAAAGCGCGTTAACGAGGCACAAGGAATCACAACAATCGCAAACCTCCACCAAGTAGATGTGGCGAAACACTATGCAACGCGAATCATTGCATTAAAACATGGACGCATTGTGTTTGATGACAGTCCAGACAAATTGAGTGATGCACACATTCATGATTTATACGAAAACATCGAGGAGAAACACTAATGCAAAAACGCTATCGTTTTAAACAGGTTCATAATTTCCGTGATTTGGGTGGATATCCATTAGCGAATGGTTCCCAAACGAAATGGAATGCACTATTTAGATCGGATGACATGGGTCTATTAAGACCCGAAGAAGTTATGTATCTTGAGCAACGTGGACTTCAAACTGTCATTGACTTGCGTCATCAAGAAGAGCTAGCCCAGAGTCCGAATCCTTTTGCGGTTCATGAAACAATTGCATATTACAATCACAGTGTCTCCAATTTAGATCTAAATCCCGACCCAAGTCTGAAATTGGGCGATATGTATGTCATGATGATGGACGATCATGCGTTTATTCGCAATGTTTTCAACACGATAGCGGAAAGTGAAGGTCCCGTCGTATTTCATTGCTCTGCGGGAAAAGATCGGACAGGTATCATCGCAGCGACACTTCTTGGTTTAATGGGGGTTGAACACCGAGATATTATCAACGACTACCAACAATCCTATATCAATATCAAAGATCGTTTTCAAACTATGGATCCTGAATTAAATCACCGATACATGAATTTAATGAAATCAGAACCGGAAGCCATTGAACAGTTCCTGCATGCGATTCATGACCGTTATGGCTCGTTTGTATCATATCTTTCTACAGTCGGTGTGGATGTCACAGTCCAAGACCAAATTGTCAAAAAATTTACCTCAAAATAACACGAAAGGCCACTTATTAGGTGGCCTCATTTTTTGTGAGTGGCAAAATTGACATACATTGTGACTCTAGGTATAATATACATAGATACACATAGGTAGGAGGGATACCATGAAACGAAATCGAGAATGGTTGCGAACCGGTGCAGAATTTATGTTACTGTCACTCATCCAAGAACAGGATCGCTACGGCTATGAAATCATTAAAGAATTGGAATCACGATCTGACAATACTTTCGAGATGAAAGAAGGAACGTTGTATCCAATTTTGCATCGCATGGAAGCATCAGGATATTTAAAATCTTATATGGCAAAAGGGGAGAATGAAAAGAAAAGGAAGTATTATCGCATCACGACTGCGGGTCAAAAACAACTCGAAGAAGAACGTGCAATTTGGGAACAATTCTCAAATTCTGTGAAACGAGTTGTGAATACACCGCAAACACTTACGTCATCATGACACCACGGCAACAATTCATCCAAACCCTGATTGCTCACATTAAATATCCATTTGATCGAAACGCAATTCGTGCTGAGTTTGAAAATCATCTTGATGAATTGACGGAAACTTTTACGGACTTAGGAATGTCTTTAGAAGATGCCGAGCTAGAAGCCGTCCACCAAATGGGAAATCCTGAAGACATAGGTAAACAGCTGAATGCGGTGCATAACCCCATCATTGCATGGCTATATTTCGGTTTGAAAATAGTACTTGTGATTTCAGTTGTTTATATTCTTATAGCAATTTATCCTTCATTAAGTCGCACTGTTGATATTGCGAGAGCTCCTAAGCCGTCACTAACAACGGCATTGGAAAATGAAAATCCGACTTTTATCCAGCCGGTCGAGGGGGCAATGACAATCGCAAACACGAACTATACATTTCTAAATTTTGCATATTTCGATGACAACTCGTTAGTAATTACAGTGCGTAAAGAAACGCCGCCGTTTACGGCCTTTAGCACGAATATCCAATACCTTGATTGGACGATGACACTTAATGACAAGCAACTTGAGATGGGAGAACGCGGCAACTATACTATGCCAGGAATCCCTGAAGGAGGGTTTGCCGCACTCGATACCCATGAATCACTCACACTGAAGGTTTACTCGCAAACTGAATTTTATTTTATAGTTCGTAATGTGATGGAAGCACCTGAATCTATAAAAATAACGGTTAATCGTGACGACGGCGTTGCGATATCGACCGTTTTAGAAAGGAAGTAGGCCATATGCGTAGAACTCATAAATTAACACTTGCGACACTCATCGGGGTTGCACTCGTTGGAGCGTATCTCTTTGTTTCAGGGTGGAAGCTTTCTACCGATGCATACATTGAAGAAGTGTGTATAGGCGCAACAATCCCGCAGTGTGATGTTGGATATAAAGAAGACATAAATCAACGGGATACCCTCTATATTCTTGAAACAGATACGTATTATCTACCAATTATTTTTGAAAAATTGGGTCCTTTAACACGTCCCAAAATGTTATCGGGAGCGACGTATTTTGAAGGGTCGCCTATCGAAACCAATATCCGATTCTATCCGAAAGAAAGTACCACGCCGCTAACGGCACTGACAAAATACCGTACACAACCAGATACGATCGTACTTGCGTTTCCAGGAGATGCAACTAAAAATTATGAGGTCGCCCTCAAAAACACAAATCAAAGTTACACAAACAATAAAGCACTCGATGTTTTTTCATTTGATGATATGTTTGATGCTCCAGAAAAAATTCAAAAAAAAGGTAACTATTATGTGCACGTATTACCAAACGACACTTCGACCAATTACGATAATTATGCCGTGATTGAATCAAAACTTGATGGTACGAAGCTCATGACAATCGCGGACTACAGTATAGACATCGATGGCACAGTCATCGAAGCATATGACAGTGTCAGTGAAAAAACGGTTAATACACCGACGCCGTTCCAATTTAATGATGTATTTCGTCGGCGTGTTCATGATACAACCCTTGTGGATTCGGCTTTAGAAGAAAATCCTATTCTTACTTTGCGCTATCGGGATGCAAGCATAAATGAGATTATTGTGGATGACTTACAACTGAGTGTGTATGCATTTGATACAACAGAAACAGTAATGAAATGGGAGTGGACAGACCATAATACGGCCACCCGACATACAGAGTTTCTCTTAACTCATAGGGATCGTTACTTTACAGACAGATTATTCAATTAATAGCGAGGGCATTTAAGCCCTCTTTTTTAATTGCGAATTATTAAGACTTTTTAAACACGTGAGTCGTCTATTAAGTGTGGGGTGATTGTTTTGAATCAATTTGAAGAGAAGTTGCGGCGTTTATTTTGTACCGATAAACGTGAATATGTTATTCCGAAACAACAGTATATGGATATTTGGAATAAAATTTTGTTGCTGTATTTGCAACAGGATACGAAAACAATCTCAGAAAAAATACAACGGAAACAATGAAAAGCTTCAGTACAGCGATTCAGGATCGGACTACCTTGAAAAAATGTGGGTTCCTAAGCACTATAGGGTAAAATGAACGATGTTTTTGAAAATGGTACTGGTACATTTATAAGCCATCTGAGTGTTCAAACTTCCTCAAAGCGTTGGTTTAAACAGTGATTTTAGTCGCCCCATTGCAAGGCGTCATTGAAAGACTTGCAGCCACGCAAACAATATCAGCTGTTTTGATATCACGATACTTTCTCCATCCCCATTATGATCAAAACCACCCGGTGTTGATCTGCAACAGGAAGTTATCGTACCGTATAATGACTCATTACGGGTTTGTACATAAAATCGTCTTTGCACAACACAGGTTATGCGCACCATGCCGATTCACATCGAGCACATTCAATAGGAATCCACATGTGCCAAGGTTATGAGATAACCATGATATGGGCACAGAAAAGCACACTCGTCGAGTGTGCTTTTTTATATAAAGGCAATGGCGTCGGCATGATATAATGAAATCATCACGTGTTAGGAGGGAATTATGGTTTCATATATACAATACATCGACGTCTTATTGAAGTTGTTAATTGGAATTGCGTATGCCATTCTTGTCATGAAAGTATCGGGGAAAGCGAATTTAGCACCCATGGCACCACTTGACCAAATACAAAATTACATACTGGGTGGCATTATTGGAGGTGTGCTTTACAACCCTGCGATTACGACACTTCAATTTGTGGTCGTGATGACAATTTGGGCAATTCTATCCATCAGTTTGAATCTCTTACGAAAGCATAACATTTTTGTCAAACGATTAATTGATGGTGATATCATTAATGTCATTAAAGACGGTAAAATTACACGTAAAGGTGTGGAAAAAGCCCGCCTTCCCATTGCTGATTTATATCTCAAACTTAGACTCCAAGGAATCCAAGATATTGCCCATATTACTTCTGGACAAATTGAACAGAATGGGTCGCTCGTCATCACCACACACGAAAGCGATACAAAATATCCAATGCTCTTAGTTGTTGATAAAGTCATCTATAAAGATAATCTTGAGCGCACGGGTAAAGATACATCATGGGTAAATGAGTTTATTAAGGAACAAGGTTATGCCTCTCTAGACGATATTGCAGCAATCGAATATTTTGAAGGTGAGTATCGAATTATTGAGTGGAATGCTTAAATACCAGGCTTCATCATAAGTGCTAGACGCTCCAGGTCATATGCAATTGAATAGCGTAGTGGATACGTTATCTCTGCATCTTGAGTATAAACAGTTCCGTTTGATACGGTATATGCGACATCGCGTTTGTTCACGACTTCAAAGTCGTTTATGACGTGGTATCCGTCTTCTTTGAGCCAAGCAACAGCACGCTCAAAGCGATGCATGTCTGTATTGGGTGCGAGTGGTTCAATTACAATATACTTCATAAAATCATCTCCTCTCAGCCATACTGTAATGGATGGAACGCGTTTCATGTCAAGTCAATCGAGAGAATGTGGAATCCCTTCCACATATAAAAGTACGATACACTAAGACTAAAGGAGGATTACAATGGCAAACATCTATGATATTGCGAAACATGCAAATGTTTCGCCAGCAACGGTTTCACGTGCAATTAATAAGTCGGGATACGTATCAAAAGAAACCTATGCGATTATTATGAAATCGGTAGAGGCGTTAGACTATCGAAAAAATGTTCATGCTGTTCATTTGAGTACCGGTTCCACAAAAGTGATTGGTGTGATCATTCCTGATAATACCCATTGTTACGATACCTTTGTGAAAGGCGTACTTCATGAGGCGATAAATAATGGCTATGAAATTCTACTGATGCCAACATATTTTGATGCAGCAATTGAGCTAGAACACCTTAATAAACTAAAAGACAAACGTGTTGATGGAATAATTCTCACCTCACGCAGTAATGATGTGGAAGTGCTTCAAGCGTTCAATGATGAAGGCTATCGTTTAATAGTATGTGAACGCGACCTACCCCAAGGAATTGCCTCCGTATTTACAAAACGTTATGAGGCCTATCGGGAAATGTTTAAAACATTTCAACGCAATGGTCTGGAACGCATTGCAATTACTGTAGCCCGTGAATCACAATCGCTCAAAGAATTAATGCGAGCGTTTCATGAGTTTTATACAACAGACAACATTGTTTACTATCGTAGTGATGCCCATCATTTCGACGATGGCCAAGCGTGTGCACTGGAAATGTTTCGATCACAACAGGTACCAGATGCTATTTACACCCACAGTGATGATCACGCCGCAGGAATTATTACTGGAGCACTGTCATTAGGGTATCATGTGGGCAAAGATTTCATGATTGTTGGCGAAGATAATCTAACATTAAGTCAAGTAATGGAGTTTTCCACAATTCAATTGAATCTCGACAAAGTCGGTGCGATTGCGGTGCAAACGTTATTAAAGGGTGAATCACAATCCGAAGGCGTCGAGGCCGAATTCATTCCTCGTAACATTTAAGATTCCCCAATACCGGATACAAAAAAATGAAAGCGTGTACATAGTGTCATCTTGTGATAAAATAAAGGTAGGATAAATAGTTGTTGAAATAATCCACAGTTAGCAAAGGGGGACTAAATTATGGATGACTTCGAAAAACAATTATCACAGAATGAAGAAAAGGCACAACAAAAGAAACGAAATACCACCATCGTACTGATCGTTATTGGTGTTCTTGTTGTTGGTGTGGGTGTGTGGGCGCTGATGCGCAAGCCTAAACCCGTTGTGCCACCAATCATTGAACCACCAATTGTTGAACCGTCGGTAGTTGATAATACCGATCCAGTATATGCGTTCGAAAAACTATTCGAACCCATCGCATACAATCAGTTATTTTTCTTTGATGCATCAGGCGGGTCTGTAATTGAAGATAATGGTATGGTAAAAGCTATTGATAAGCACGGAAACGCAACCAATGTTGTTGAAACATCAAAAGTAAATATGTTCAGCTACAAATATGATAATGGTCATCGTTATCCAACTTTTATATTAAAAGATTTAGAATCGCAGTTTACTGTTATGTTCAATGAGGATGGAACACCAAAGGTTCTAGAAGAAGCGCTGTATGGTGGTGACTACTATGCAAGCACTCAAATATACGGTGTTGAAAATGGCGTTCTTTACCAATATGAATATGCTGTTGACTCATTGGTAGAAGGCGTAATTCGAACTGAAATTAACATTGACTACATTATAGAATATGGGAAGTCGAACTTAATTCCAATTCATCAAATTGTAGCGACCGAAGGTCAAACCTATCATGAAGATAGCCAAGCACTTACATTTGAGTCCATAACCATTGGAGACAAAGTAGCGGTTGCTCTATTGCAAGCAGGGACACCTATCGATGTTTCAAAATTAGATTTTAAATATGATATTGTTACAACGCCACGTCATGATTTCCAAGCTGATAATAAAGCAATTGGGGTCATCGAAAATGGCAAACTTGGATACATCAATACACAAGGTGAAACAGTCGTAGCCACTGAATTTGAGTTGCCAAATGGTTATGAAATCGTAGTAAATCAAATCATGAAATTTAACTGCGATTCTACGCCAATCCGTAAATTCACCTGTTTTGATGGGTTCCCAGAGATTGACGCACGATTCAAAAATTTCCGTAAAGTTGCCGAACCTGATGTGACCCTTTCAACGAATCTGTCATTCCAAACACCATTTATGATTGTTGGAAAAGCTGGCAAAACACATTTAATTGACAGAACGGGCAATGTTTCTAAACAAGGTTTTGATAAATTGTATCTACATGATAACTATATTCTAGAGTTCTCAGATTCAACGTATACAGTTCACAAAGTCAGTATGAAATAGTTCAAGAAGGTATCCAAGTGGATACCTTCTTTTTATGCATCTTTGAAAACTTTACTGATAAGATATATCATAAATCCAATCACAGTAGTTAGAGAACCAATTAGGAAGAATAAGTTAGCAGAAAATAATTCAGTCTTTCGCGGTTCGTTAATTTTGGTTATCGGTGGTTCCGTCGTTTGTTGATTGTTTTTTTGTGAGACGTTTGAGTCACGCGCTATGGATCCATAAAATTTAAGCGCATCTTGGACGTTATAAAAATCAAAAGGGTTATACGGCGCACCTGAAGAAATTAGCATGTAGGACGAGCCATTAACGGTCGCTGTTGAAGCTAACGCCGATCCTGCGAGCTCGGTATATCCAGATTTTGTACCTGTTAAGGGGTTTTGTGGGTCAACACCATTCGCAAATTCAAGGTTTTTATCAACCCAAGTATATCCAGACTCTTTGAAATTAGTCGGCGAAGACTGATATTCTGAGGCCGCAAATATTCTTTTGAATGTTGAATTTTTCAATGCAGCTTCAAGGATGATCCGTAAATCATGGGCGGTTGTTAAATGATTTGGATGATCTAAACCACTTGTGTTTTCAAAATGAGTATTCTCGAGTCCTAATTCATGCGCTTTTTGATTCATCAAGCGTACAAACGCATCCTCACTCCCACTAATATAATTCGCAATTGCGCGCGTAGCATCTGCGCCAGAAGGAAGCATAATTCCATAAAGAATATCAACAATTTTGACGGTTTCACCAGCATCAAAACCAGCGACAGAAGCATCCAATGAAACTAAATCATAAAATATATCATGAGTTAAGGTATACGTATCGTTTAGTTGATTTTCATCCATCATTTCGAGTGCAACAAAAGTTGTCATTATTTTTGTTAAGGAAGCAGGGTGAATCAGCCTTTCATCGTTTAATTGTTCAAGAATAGCACCCGTATCTCGGTTGACCAAAAGATACGTCGTTGAGTAATAGGTTTCAGATACTGCTAGGGTAGATACATTCATATTAGTTAAAAGTCCAAGTATAAAAAGTAAAAGGGTATATTTTTTCATATTAAATTCCTCCGTAAACATCTTAACTCTGACTTGTAACAGAAATGTATCCAGAATAAAATACCGCATGATATACTGAACTAAAAGGAGCGCTTATGAAAATATTAGTTATTGAAGATGATAAATCGATTCTTTCATTGATTCAACAAACCCTCGTAGAACATGGTTATGATGTCGATGTTGCGCAAGATGGCCAACGCGGGGCCGATGCGATAGAAGCGAGTTCGTATGACCTCATCATTTTAGATGTTATGCTCCCGATTCATAGTGGCTATGACCTGTTGCCAATGATTAAGGACTATAAGATACCAGTTCTTATATTGACGGCACTCGGTTCGATTGATGATAAAATTAAAGCCTTTGACTTAGGCGTCGAAGACTATTTAACAAAACCGTTTGAAGTCCCTGAGCTTTTAGCACGCGTAAAAGTAATCTTGCGACGTTATCACAACACTATGACTAACCTACAGTATAAAAATATTCAAATTGATCTTGAGGCATCGACAGTATGGATGAACGGAAATGCGGTATCATTAACACCATTAGAATACCGTCTCCTGTTATTTTTAATCGAAAATACTGGAATTGCGTTGTCTCGTGAGTACCTTCTTGAAAGTATCTGGGAAACAGATCATGATGAAACACGAACGCTTGATTTACACATCCAAAGGTTACGTAAAAAAATGCATCTCGAGACAAATATTCGAACTATTTTTAAATTTGGCTATATCTTGGATAACATATTATGAAACCTTACCTTAAAATTTTTACAATCCTTTTAGCAACGTTTGTTACGTTTATCTGTGCTGTAGGGATAACATGGTTCACCATCGCATCTCAAAGCCTCATGCAGCAAGCACAAGAACGGGCTCTAGAAGAACATAAGTCCCTTGAATATATAACGAAGCAGCGGGTCCCAGATATTGAAAAAGACGCACCCCGAGAACCATTGGAAAATGATTTACGCCAAACTCTTCAGAGTGAATATGTCATTGGTTCCACATCCGGTGCTATTTTGCTTAAATCAGAGGACTATTCGGCTTTTGGTCCACTTGAAATCATGAGTACAGTTAATTATGACAAAGTATGGATTAAAACCTACCAGTCTCCTACAGAAACCATGTTGGTCACACAAGAGTATATTGAAACAGCATTTAGTCCATTGGTTATTAGCTTGCGCTACGACCTCACGAATACGATTCAAACGATTAATGTCTTATACTTTAATGCCGTGAGTGTCATGATTGTTGCAACACTTGGCTCAGGGGTTATTGCATGGATTTTAGCACGCTACGTTGTTAAACCGACAGAATCCCTAACACAAGCGATGGCTGAAGTCCGTGCAGGTAACCTCAAAACAACCGTTCGGGTTGATGATATTGATAGCAATCGGGTTGCGGCAGTAGCCCATCAGTTTAATATAATGATGGCGAGTGTGAACCAGCAACTCTCGAGTTTGACGGATGCGAACGCATCACAACAAGAATTCATTCGTTATTTGTCTCATGAAATCAAAACACCATTAACTAGTATATTGGGCAATATCAACCGCTTGCTATCTCAAAACAAAGACCCAGAAGTAGAAGCAACGCTCGTTGCAATCCATCAAGAAGCATATCGACTCAAATCATTATCGGTTTCATTACTCAAGCTGTATAGTCAAAATACGCAAGTGCTTCAAAATGTAACGCTTGATACACAGTGGCTATCTGAGTTAATTGTTAGCATTGCCGAGTCGACCCATCAAGCACTTACGATTGAACTTGAGTCATCAACATTCGAACTCGATGAAGGGCTATTCCACATTGCGATTCTTAATGTAATGACGAATGCGATTGAAGCAACGATGGATCGTATGATACCAATACACGTTTGTGGAATCGATGCACCAACACACTACACATTCCATATTAGAAATAGAATAACATCTACGCGTTCCTTAACTTCAAAATCAGAAAACTTTGGTATGGGTTTAGCGTTAACAGAGAAAATAATGAAGCTCCACAACGGATCCCTAACAACCCGTCATACAGAAACACATTATGAGGTGGTACTTACAATTCCACACAGAGGTTACTATGAAACAGTATAAACATTATGTCATCATGCTTTTGCTCCTATTTGTACTTTTTGCCCTGAGTATCGGGATTCTCAACGAAATTCGACACAAAACAATTGTTGTGGATGAGATTATTACCCATGTGGAGTGAGCATGTTGCTTGCATGAAATACCGGGGGTGGTATATTTATAGTCAATGAGGTGACCTATGATACGTAACTACATTACCGACAATAAATACAAGTTTCTCGGATTTTTTGCTTTCTTTTTACTCGTAAATCTAATTATTGATAATTTAAATACAAGCTATGGTGAAATGCAGTCGCAGTATTCACTTGCACTTGTCATGATTAATATCATTCTCAACATTGTTATGGCAGGTATATCTTCTTACTTAATGATGATCAGTAGTTTACAGTTTAGCATCATCGGAAAAGAGAGCAAAAGCCAAAATTTTAGTTTTATATCGATAATCTTTGGCATCTTGACATATGGCTGCACTCCTTGCGTGATTGCATTCTTTGCGTCCTTCGGCGTTGCATTTTCTGTTTATGCCTTGCCACTAGCGAATTTACCTTATAAAATAATATCATTAGGAATTCTTGCTCTGGGTATTTGGTTTACGCATCGTGAACTCAATAAAACATGCAAGATTGGGTAATGTATGAATAAAGATTTAGTTGCTTTTACAGGCGCATATTTTGCAAAGTATATGGATCAACATCCAGATGTCTCCGAAGTATTTGATAAAACGTATACGACATTCACAGATGCCATTGAGTTTGGGTCGCGGACGTACCAGGATGATCGCACATTTTATATCCATGCGGAGATCACGCATGAAGGAAAAGAACATGTAATGCTTATTCATGATTTTGGTGGTACGGCAGCATACTTTGAAAAAGATGGTTTTTTTGAATTGTTGGTGTCTTATTTAATAGTGCTTAAGAAAATAAGAAACGTGAGCACTGTTCGTTTTACCCAAAACACTGACCATTATTATAGATTTGATTTACTTGAAAGATTACACTAATCGGCCTCGGCCGATTTTTTTATTCTTATTTGGAATGTGAAAGTTACTTAATAATTGTTTTGGAATACAAACTATCGATTGTGAAGAAATCGCCACTGTTCACAGACTATTTTCAATGACTGAATGTAAAAGTTTACATTACAAATATGTAAAATTTTACAATTTGTGATGAAAATATTTGCAATGCGCTTGCGTTATGTGATAAACTCGAGAAAACCAGTGAAGAGAAGGAGAACAAATATGAAATATCGCAAAAAATTATCGATCATTATGATCGCAGCATTCGCATTATTTTTAACCGCATGTTCAAGTGGATCAAGCCAAGGAGCAAAAGATTCACTTATCATTGCATCAAGTGCTGATGCCGTAACATTTGACATCCAAAATACGAATGACCAAGCAACAACACGAATTGCCCGTCAAATCTATGAAACACTGATTAAACAAAATGAAAAACTTGAGTTGGAGCCAGGACTTGCAGAGTCATGGACTGCTATTGATGATACAACTTATGAATTTAAACTTCGCAAAGACGTTAAATTCCACAATGGAGAAGCATTTACAGCGAAAGATGTTGCATACACCATGAACCGTGCAGCTGCATCTGAGCAAATTGGACACATTGTCGGTGCTGTTGATCCAGCAAAAGTAAAAATTGTTGATGATCATACCATTCAAATTGGAACTAAAGAACCGTTTGGACCATTCCTAACACACCTTGCACACCCTGCAACAGCGATTATGAACGAAAAAGCTGTCACAGAGGGTGGTCAAGACTATGGAACACAACCAGTTGGTACAGGACCATATAAATTTACGAACTGGACTGCGGGAAGTGAAGTCAATGTAGAACGCTTTGCTGATTACTGGGGGGAAAAAGGCTTAGCAGAAACAATTACATTTAAAGTTATCAAAGAGAACTCGGTCCGACTTATTGCACTTGAGAATGGTGAAATTGACATCGCATTTGATGTTGCACCATCAGACATTGCAAAAGTTGAAGAAAATAAAGACTTAGCACTTTACCGTGACCTTAACTTATCAACAGGCTATGTTGGTTTCAACACTCAAAGTAAAACACCGGTCAATGATGTTCGCGTCCGTCAAGCTATTAACTATGCTATCGACGTAGATGCAATCGTTAAAACGGTATATCAAGGTGTTGGTAAAGCCGCACAAGGACCGTTAAATCCACTTGTATTTGGTGCGAACTCAGAATTAGAACCATACAATTATGATGTAGATAAAGCGAAAGCATTACTTGCTGAAGCAGGATATGCAGATGGTGGGTTTACATTGAAACTGCTTGTTGGTGACAACAACGCTGAGCGTATTAAGATTGCGGAAGTTGTCAAAGAAGAACTTTCAAAACTTGGAATTACAGTTGAAATTAACCAATTAGAATGGGGAGCATACTTAGATGCAACCGGAAAAGGCGAAGGTGATATGTATATCTTAGGATGGACAACTGTCACAACTGATGCTGATTACGGTCTGTATCCATTGTTCCATACATCACAATTTGGTAAAGCTGGAAACCGTGCATTCTACAGTAATCCTAAGGTTGATCAATTACTAGATGATGGTAAAACAACAACGGATCCAGCAGCACGTGAAGCTCTTTATAAAGAAGCACAAGTCATCATTCGTGATGAAGCTCCTTGGATTTTCGTTCAAGATGGCGAGAATGTCACAGCAACACGTAAAAATGTTCAAGGATTTAAACACCATCCAACAGGTTCATACTTCTTGAGCCAAGTTAAGGTTGGAGAGTAACTAACACTGAGTGGGGCGACAATCTCCCCACTCTTTTTTTAAAAGAAAGGATGAGTACAATGTACAAATATGTTCTAAAAAGACTTCTATGGGTCATTCCAATTCTCTTGGGTGTATCATTGATTGTCTTCGCAATCATGCACTATTCACCAGGAGATCCCGCAACTTTAATACTTGGTGAATCTGCGACACCTCAGGCAATTGCTCAATTAAGAAGTGAAATGGGGTTGGATCAGCCCTTCCTCATCCAATATTTCAAATATATTGGGAATGCGTTTCTAAAATTTGATTTGGGTCGTTCGTTTGTCAATAACCGTCCCGTCATCACTGAGATTATGACGCGTTTTCCAAATACAATGAAACTTGCTGGATATAGTATTTTATTAGCGGCAGTCGTTGGAATTCCACTGGGAGTTCTTGCAGCCCGTAAGCCTTATTCAGCTGTGGATAATGGAACAATGTTTGTATCACTTTTGGGTGTATCCATGCCAACATTTTGGCAAGGGCTCCTACTCATCATTGTCTTCTCATTACAACTTAAATGGTTCCCATCCACTGGATTTGAATCATGGCAACAAATGGTCCTTCCAGTTATTACCCTTGCATCAAGTTCAATAGGATCGATTGCGCGTATTACCCGCTCAAGTATGCTGGATGTGATGGGACAAGATTTCATTCGTACAGCTCATGCTAAAGGGGTATCCCAGCGCGGGGTCATTTATGTCCATACATTACGAAATGCATTACTTCCCGTAGTAACCGTGATTGGATTACAGTTTGGAGCGCTTCTGGGTGGGGCAGTACTGACAGAGACTGTTTTTAGTATTAACGGTCTTGGGACCTTGATGGTCAATGCAATTCGTCAACGTGATTTAATTGTAGTTCAAGGTGGGGTTCTCTTTATTGCCTTTATCTTTACGATTGTGAACTTAAGTGTTGACATTCTATACGGGTATATTGACCCACGAATTCGTTCACAATACAAATAGAAGGGAGATCCAATATGTTTAAACGAAATAAAAAGAAAGACATCGTGGTAGCTCCTGAAGGATCATTTCGCGATATATGGCGTGCATTAATCAAAAATAAACGCGCGGTTGTAGGTTTGATTTTTATTGTTGTTCTTGTCTTTGTTGCTATCTTTGCAGACAAAATTGCACCGTTTGGCATGACAGAACAAAATTTGTCGAATGCGCTTCAACATCCTAACGGAACGCATTTGTTAGGTACTGATGCGCTTGGACGTGATGTTCTTAGTCGTATTCTATACGGAGCTCGCGTATCGGTCACCATCGGAATTTCAGCAGTTATTATCTCATTATTCTTTGGTGGTATTTTTGGATTGCTAGCAGGCTACTACGGCGGTAAAGTCGATACTGTGATTATGCGCTTTACAGATGTACTACTTTCAATTCCATCGATTCTACTTGCCATTGCGATAGTTGCCTCATTTGGTCCAAGTTTAATGAACTTAATTCTAGCGATAGGTATTGGTGGGATTCCAAGTTATACCCGGATTGTACGATCAGCAGTTATGGCTGTACGCGAGAAACAATTCATTGAAGCAGCACATGCAATTGGCTTATCCAATACATCAATCATGATAAAACATATTGTACCCAACGTTTTATCACCGGTTATTGTTCAGGCAACCATGGGTGTTGCTTCCGCAATTTTATCTGCAGCAGGACTTGGCTTCATCGGATTAGGGATTGAAGCATCCGTTGCTGAATGGGGTACCATGTTAAGTTTAGGACGTGAACATATTCGAACACATACCTATCTTACGGTATACCCTGGACTTGCAATCATGTTAACCATTTTAGCCTTTAATTTATTGGGTGATGGGATTCGTGATGCAATTGATCCAAAGATGCGTGATTAGGAGGACTCAAGATGACAACACGACAATTATTTAAAATACAAAACTTACAAAAATATTACCCTGTCAAAAAATCCAATGTCTTCCAACGTCACCAAGAGTATGTGAAGGCAAACAAAAATATTTCCTTGGAAATATTTGAAGGTGAGACGTTAGGAATTGTAGGTGAGTCAGGATGCGGTAAATCGACATTTGGTCGCACGTTAATTCAACTTCAGGAACAGACTGGTGGTACAACCATGTTTTATGGTGATACCATTGAAAATCTGATGCCTTCCTACGTTAAAGAAACCTATGACTCAATTCCGAAAATATCAGGATCCTATGATAAAGATTTTGCGGAGTTAAAAGCATTGGAGGCACAACGAAACGATGAAGCGAGCATCGATGCGTATCGTCTCAAAGAAATTGACTTTAATAAGAAGTATGGGAACGTACTGAGGCTCGCAGGTGGATTGTTGGTGCATGATGATCTTAACTTTGTTCGTCAGTTACTGATTAAACGATACAGTGCGGGATCAAAGTTAGCTCAGATTCATCAGGATTTATACATGACACAAGCCCGTTTGAAAATTGTTGGAACTGATGCAAAATTAGAAGCCAATGAAAAACGTTTACAAGCACAGTTTGCAGATGAAACAAAAGTCTTTGAAACAATCGAGGCTGAGGTAGAAACTGTGAAAGCAACCTTAAGTGGTCATGAGCGCTTTGCGTACTTTGAATCATTTTTAGATCATGGCATCGACTTAACGTCACTATCTACAAAAGAATTACGTGGATTACGTCATAATATCCAAATTATTTTCCAAGACCCGTACTCATCATTAAATCCCCGTTTTACAGTTGGTGATATTATTGGTGAAGGATTGATTACGCATGGTGTTTTTGAAAGTAAAAAGAGTGATGGTTACATTGAATATATTGAAGATGTCATGGAAAAATGTGGTCTTAGCAAGTCCTTTCGAAATCGTTACCCGCACCAATTCTCAGGTGGACAACGACAACGTATTGGGATTGCCCGCGCTGTTGCACTGAAGCCTAAATTCATTGTTTGTGATGAAGCGGTTAGTGCATTGGATGTTTCCATTCAATCGCAAATCATTAACTTACTTCAGGAGCTAAAAGAGAAAGAAAATCTTACGTATCTATTCATCACCCATGACTTGGGAGTTGTCCGATACATTAGTGACCGAATCGGAGTTATGTATTTTGGAAATCTTGTGGAATTGGCACCTGCTGATGAAATCTTTACGAATCCACAACATCCTTATACAAAACGGCTCTTAGATGCAATTCCGCGCTTAAATGCAGATGAGCCATTGTATGAGTCCCGTGAAGACACCCGATTTGAATTCTTATTTGATGAAACGGGCGAAGCGGATAAAGATTGGTTTGAAGTATCACCCGGACACTTTGTCGCATGTCATTTGAAAGAAAGAGGTGAAGCAGCATGAGTAGCATTTTAGAAGTTAATAACTTGCACACATACTTTACAACCCGCCATGGATTGGTAAAGGCTGTTAATGGTGTTTCATTTAAAGTTGAAGCTGGAAAAACTTTGGGAATTGTGGGGGAATCGGGGAGTGGCAAAAGTCAAACTGCGATGTCAATTCTCCAACTGTTTACAGCCAATCAAAAAATTCATGAAGGTACTATAACTTTTGAAGATAAAGCCATCTCGACGATGCCTGAAAAAGAACTTCAACAGATTCGCGGGAATGAGATATCAATGATATTCCAAGAACCGATGACTAGTTTGAATCCTGTTTTTACGGTTGAACGTCAAATTAATGAAGTACTTATTCTCCATCAAGGACTATCCAAAAAAGAAGCGTCACAGAAATCACTTGAAATGTTGGAAGCGGTTAAGATTCCGAATGCTAAACGAATCTTAAAGTCTTATCCCCACCAACTTTCAGGCGGAATGAGTCAACGTGTCATGATTGCGATGGCCCTTGCATGCAATCCCAAATTACTAATTGCGGATGAACCAACAACTGCTTTGGACGTCATTATTCAAGCAGAGATTTTGAAGTTAATGAATGATTTGAAACGTGATTTTAAAACATCAATCATGTTTATCACTCATGACTTGGGTGTCATTAGCCAAATGGCGGATGATATCATAGTTATGCATGGGGGAAAGATTGTGGAAGCGGCGCCAATCGCAGCACTCTTCAATAAACCCACGCACCCGTATACGAAACGCTTGATTGCGGCGTTTTTGAAAACTGATATCGCTGGAAAAGCACAAGAGCGTCATGCGCTTGATTACTTCTCAGCGGAAACAGAGGTATTTGATTTTAGAGCCTTTAGAGAAGGGCAAATTGATCCGGATTGGCATGAAATTGACCCCGGACATTTTGTAGCAGTAACACTTAAATAGCCTTGAAGCCTGTACGATGAAGAAGGAACATTGTACGGGCTTTTTATGTTGCGTATTATTTAATACCGTCTTAATACCGTATGTGGTATGTTTGGGATGAGGTGATACAGATGAAGCGTGGAAGTCTAAAAATATTTCTTGGTTATGCTGCGGGTGTTGGTAAAACATATGCGATGTTGGAGGCAGCTCATGCTTTAAAGCAAAATGGTCATGATGTTGTAGCAGGTTACATTGAGCCACACCAACGTCCTGAAACGTCGGCGCAAATTAAAAATCTTGAAATAATCGAACCACAGAGTGTGTATCGACAAAACGTAGCCCTTCAAGAATTTAATCTTGAAGCTGCCTTAGAGCGCCATCCAGAGTATATTTTGATTGATGAATTGGCACATACGAATGCACCAGGTGTTCGTCATCATAAACGATATCAGGATATTGAAGAACTTTTACATAATGGTATCAATGTGTACACAACAGTGAATATTCAACATATTGAGAGCCTGAACGATGTCGTCGAAGTCATTACAGGAGTGGTTGTTAATGAACGCGTGCCAGATCGAATATTTGATGAGGCAGAAACAATCGCATTAATAGATATTGCACCGCGTGATCTGATAGATCGTTTACATGCTGGTAAAATATACAAAACGGAGCAAGCCAAGCGTGCGTTGGATAATTTCTTTACAGAAGAAAACCTTGTCGCGCTACGCGAGATTGCATTGCGTAAAGCTGCTGATCAAATTAATCAAAACAGCTATAAAACATCCCCTTATTTTACGAAAGAGCACATTTTAGTATGTCTTTCGGCATCGCCGACCAATGAGAAAGTCATTCGTACGGCTGCTCGGATGGCAGATGCCTTTCATGCAACGTTTACTGCAGTTTATGTCGACGACGAATCGGATGAGATGGACGATGTGTCACGCCAACAACTTAAAGTTAATATACGTTTAGCGGAAGAATTAAATGCTCAAGTATCATTATTATATGGTGATGATATTGCGTTGCAACTTTCGGAGTATGCAAAAATTAGTAATGTCTCAAAAATCGTGATTGGTCGAAGTATTCGTAAACGAAGTTTGTTTAAAGGACAAAGCATCATTGACCAAATGTCAGAATTTGCACCGATGATTGATATTTACGTCATTCCGGATCAAGCGTCATCTTATTATCATCGCCGCTCGAGTATCATCCAAAAAGAATACTTTCAATGGAAAGATGGGTTTGTAGCATTTGGCATCATCGCGCTTGCAACGGCTGTGGGTGCAATTTTTGCCGAGCAAGGCTTTAGTGAATCCAATATTATTGTTGTTTATTTGCTTGGGGTACTTTTCATCTCGATTCTCACACGGGGCCGTATTTGGTCATCGCTAGCATCGGTAGTATCCGTTCTTGTTTTCAATTATTTCTTTACACAACCGCAATTTTCATTACAAGCGTATGACACTGGGTATCCCTTTACCTTTTTATTTATGTTTATCGCAGCATTTGTAACCAGCACACTGACCACAAAACTCAAGCAAAAAGATATTCAGTCGGCGAAGAAGGCATACCGTACTGATATTTTGCTTGAAACTAGTTTGCGTTTGCAAAGTGCATCTAATCGCAGTGAGATTATCGATGCTCTGGGTCATCAAGTAAAGAAATTACTCAATACATCGGTCATCATTTATACTTTGGAAGCAGACCAACTTATCCCAACTGTGTATAGTGATTTAAGTTCAGATTATATTCATGACGTACTTTTAACGCAACAAGAACGTGCAATCGCACAGTGGGTTTTTGAGAATAACAAACGTGCGGGTGCCCATACCAATACATTGTCAAACGCAAAACTTACATATCTTGCAATTCGGTCTGTAGACAAAGTTGTAGCTGTGCTTGGTTTTGCGAATCACGAAGACGGCATGGACCCCTTTGAAAAGAATCTTCTGGTATCGTTAATTAATGAAGGGGGTCTCGCGTTGGAGAAAGCGTCGTTGGATGAAGATCAACATCAGAATGCGTTGTTGATTGAACAGGAAAAGTTGCGATCCACAATACTTCGAACAATTTCTCATGATTTACGTACGCCTCTCACTACGATACTTGGGAACATGGATTTGCTCCAGCAAGCTTCCCTAGATACAGTCAAAACGCATGAGATTTATGAGGATGTGCGTAATGATGCCTTGTGGTTGATTGATTTGGTTGAAAATATCTTAGCCATGACGAAAATTGATCAAGACCATGTGATGTTGCATATGGAAGGGGAAATCCTTGAAGATTTAGTAGACGAAAGTGTCCAGAGAGTGCGTACGAAAGCGAAAAATCATCGCATCGAAGTCGTGAATTCGGATATCCTTGCAACCGTTAATGTTGACTCGAAGCTTATGATTCAAGTTTTTACGAATATTTTGGACAACGCTTTAAAGTATACTCCCAAAGGAACGCTCATTAAGATAACAACGGAAATTGTCGATCGTGAATGGGTTACCGTTCATTTTGAAGATCAGGGACCGGGAATTACTGACAAATCAAAGATTTTTGAGATGTTTTATACGCAAGACCAGGACAGTCGTCGCGGCCTGGGACTGGGTCTATTTTTAGTATATGAAATCGTTAAAGCCCACAAAGGCCGCATTAGTGTCGAGGATGTTTTTCCGCATGGAGCGTGCTTTAGTATCATGTTAAGGAGGTATGATGTTGATGAAACCACAGCTATTAATCATTGAAGATGATCCTGTTATCCAAAATTTGATGCGGAATACGCTAATTCAAGATGGCTATGCCGTGACTGTAGCCAAAAGTGCTCGTCATGGGATGAAACTGTTTCACGATGCAGTGTTTGATTGTGTGATTCTTGATTTAGGACTTCCAGATAAAGATGGAGTATGGGTTGTCACCCAAATTCGTAACAGCTCTGATATCCCCATTATTATTGTGAGTGCACGGGCTGAGGTTAAAGATAAGATTGAAGCATTGGATGCAGGAGCTGATGACTACATTACGAAACCGTTTCAAGCCGATGAATTGATGGTTCGAATTCGGGTTCTTCAACGACGTATGCGTCGTCATGAAGACGAGACCAATCTCTACACAAACCGCAATCTTGTGGTTGATAATGACGCGAAAACGGTAAGTGTGTCGGGCCAAGATGTTCATGTAACGCCAACAGAATATAAGTTACTCTTACTTATGGTTGAAAATATGGGGAAAGTAATTACGTACCAAAAAATACTTCGCGAGGTATGGGGCATGTATTCCGACAACATTCCTGCACTGCGTGTTTTTGTGACAACGCTTCGTAAGAAGATTGAACATTATGATCCAGATAATCGGTACCTTCAAACCCATGTGGGTGTTGGTTATCGCATGATAAAGTATGAAAAATAGGACCGGATTTCCGGTCTTTTTTCTATGTCAAATTATTAATGCCACCTTAATATCCTTGGTGCTAGAATGGGGATACTCAAGAAACGGGGGATTCTCTATGATCTTACTGAGTATCGTAATTATTGCTGTGTTTGCATATCTCATTTATGCACTTATTCATCCAGAAAAATTTTAAGGGGAATGGTTATGACGTATACATTATCGTTTTTTATTTTGGCGGCTGCAGGAATTTATTTAAGTGGTCGTTACTTATATGCCATTATGAGCAATACATCTCATATTGGGCAAAAATTCTTTTCTAAAGTTGAGTCACCGTTGCTCGCACTGAGTGATGGCTCGAAAATCAATATGTCGTGGAAAACCTATTTTTGGTCACTTGTTAAAATTAACTTGATTGCTGTGATACTGGGAGGTTTCATACTTTTGATAACATCAAACATGAGTTTATCACAAGTTATCCACACACTTTCAAGTTTTATTACGAATACCAACTTGCAACACTATACACCTGAAACCAGCCTAACAATGTTGGGACAAATGTTTGTTATCATGGTCATGATGTTTCTTTCAAGTGCTTCAGGAATCGCGGTGGGATTTGCATTTATTCGTGGATTATCCGGACAACCCCTTGGGAACTTCTATAAAGATATTACACGCGTGTTAATTCGCTATCTGATTCCAATCGCATTCATAATTGGTCTCTTGCTTGTCTGGCAGGGGGCACCACAAACGTTGCTTGCGACACAGACTGCGCACACGATCAGCGGATCCACGCAAACCCTCTATTTGGGACCGGTTGCTGCCTTCGAAGCCATTAAGCATTTAGGAACAAATGGTGGTGGGTTTTTCGCAGCAGGATCGGCAGTGCCCTTTGAAAATCCAAGTGTTATAAGTAATCTTATCAACATGGTGGCGATGACGTTGGTTCCGGGCGGTATGTTACTCGTGTTCGGTTTCAATGTACGCAAACAACATGGAAAAAAAGGATGGCTCGAAAGTACACCCATTCTAATAGCCTCTGTCGTTTTCTTTGTGCTTGCTTTCGTCCTCTTGGTTTTTGCAGAGACACAAGGTAATCCATTATTTACGCATCTCGGATTGAACTCACCAGCGAATCTTGAAGGAAAAGAGCTCCGATTCGGAATAGTCCAAACGGCTCTATTTACGACAGTATCGTCGGCGTTTACCACAGGTTCAGTCAACAGTATGCTTGACTCAATGACACCTTTAGGTGGCATGGTACCGATGATTCTAATGATGCTTAATGTGGTTTTTGGAGGTTCGGGTGCAGGGCTCATGAATGTCATGATGTATGTCTTCTTAACAGTCTTTATGTGTGGTCTTATGATTGGTCGCTCTCCATCTTATCTTGGCAAAAAAATTGAAAGCCAGGAAATGAAACGTGTTGCGATGGTGATTGTGATTCACCCTTTACTGATTTTAGGATTTACTGCACTCGCAGTTGTAATGATGCAAGGTACTGGGAGTCACCACAGCTTGTCACAGGCACTTTATGAATTTACATCAGCGGCAGCGAACAATGGTTCGGGCTTTGAAGGATTAGCAGACAATACGACATTCTGGAATGTATCGACAAGCATCGTTATGATTGTAGGTCGATATGTCACGATGTATCTCCAGTTAAGTATTGCCGCAATGATGTTGAAGAAACAAAGCATCAGTGAATCTATCGGAACATTAAACACGAACACGCCGTTGTTCACAATTGCATTGATTGTTATTATCGTCTTAATTTCTGCACTTACATTTTTCCCAACCTTAATCTTAGGGCCAATTGCAGAAGCAGTAAGCATGGGAATCTAGAGGTATCGTATGAATAAAAAAATTATCAAACAAGGACTCCTTGATAGTATCAAAAAAATGGATGTTCGTTATATGATCAAGAACCCCGTTATGTTCGTGGTCGAAATTGGATTTTTCTTAAGTGTAATCTTGACCTTTGTGCCAACTGCTTTCGGAGATCCAGACGCATCTATGCAAGTTATCAACGGAATTGTTGCGTTCATCTTATTGTTGACATTACTCTTCGCAAACTTTGCCGAATCCTTGGCAGAAGGACGGGGAAAAGCACAAGCAAATACTTTGCGTCAAACTAAAAAAGACATGATGGCCAATCGTATCTTGCCAGATGGATCGTTTGAACGTATTGCAGCCTCCATGTTGCAAAGAGGTGATCGGGTGCGCGTTGTTGCTGGAGAAACAATCCCTAATGATGGTGAAGTTATTGAAGGGGTTGCGACGGTTGATGAGTCTGCAATTACCGGAGAATCGGCTCCAGTTGTAAAGGAGCCCGGAGGCGATTTCTGTTCTGTTACCGGTGGAACAACTGTTACAAGTGATGCCTTGTTGATTGAAATTACGTCAGAACCAGGGGCATCGTTTCTCGATAAAATGATTGCGATGGTCGAAGGTGCATCGCGCAAGAAAACACCGAATGAGATTGCTTTAAGTACCCTTTTGGTTTCACTAACTTTAATTTTTGTGATTGTGATTGTAAGTTTAAAACCGTTGGCGATGTATGTTGGCATCACTATTCCGACATCAATTTTGATCGCTTTAACCGTATGTTTAATACCAACTACAATTGGGGGTCTCTTATCAGCTATTGGGATAGCGGGGATGGATCGAGTTACCCGTTTTAATGTTATCGCAATGTCTGGTAAAGCGGTGGAAGCATCAGGTGATGTGGATGTCATGATTTTAGATAAAACGGGAACCATTACATATGGAAATCGAATGGCTTATGCGTTTTTACCTGTCGCAGGTATTCAAGAAGCAATGCTAGCACAATATGCGGTGATTGCTTCATTGGATGACAATACACCAGAGGGAAAATCAATCCTTTCACTCGCGACTACGAAGGGGATTCACGTTGATGATACGTTGCGTGATGGTGCGACATTCCAAGAGTTTACAGCTCAAACGCGAATGAGTGGCTACGAACGAGATGGCCTTGTTGTGATGAAGGGTGCAGCTGATGCGATTAAGACGTATGCACTCAATCGTGGACAAGCGATTCCATCCGATTTGGATGAACATGTTAATGCTGTCTCGAAACTAGGGGGAACACCTCTAGTGGTGATTAAAAATGCAGAGATTCTTGGTGTTGTATACCTCAAAGATACAATTAAAGAAGGGCTTGTGGAACGTTTTGCACGACTCAGAGCCATGGGAATAAAAACGATTATGTGTACCGGGGATAATCCACTTACGGCTGCAACAATCGCCCAAGAAGCAGGTGTTGATGGCTTCCTTGCTGAATGCAAACCTGAAGATAAAATTGATGTTATCAAACAAGAGCAAGCGCAAGGAAAAGTGGTTGCCATGACAGGAGATGGAACGAATGATGCGCCAGCGCTCGCACAAGCCGACGTCGGTATCGCTATGAATAGTGGTACGATTGCTGCGAAAGAAGCGGCAAACATGGTTGATTTAGACTCGGATCCAACTAAAATCTTAGATATTGTTGAAATTGGAAAACAACTTCTCATGACGCGGGGGGCACTCACAACGTTTAGTATCGCTAATGATATTGCCAAGTATTTCGCAGTGTTACCAGCCCTATTTGTAGCATCTGTTCCGGCATTAGGAGTCTTGAATATCATGCACCTCAATTCGGCAACATCCGCAATCCTTAGTGCTCTTATTTTTAATGCATTGATTATTCCTGCATTAGTCCCTATTGCCATGAAAGGTGTTAAATACCGACCAACGAGCTCAGATGCCTTGTTGAGTCGCAACCTCCTGGTCTTTGGCTTGGGTGGAATTATTACCCCATTTGTGGCGATCAAGGTGATTGATCTTGTGATTACACCGCTCTTACTTTGGGCTGGAATCTAGGAGGAACTATGAAAAAAATACTGAAAAATTGTCTCTTTGTTGTTGCACTTACGATTCTTTGTGGTGGTGTTTTTCCCCTTGCACTTACTGGTCTTGCACAACTTGCAATGCCGCATCAAGCGAATGGTAGCCTGATTTATGCGGAGAACGTTGTGGTGGGTTCGGAGTTGGTTGGCCAGGACTTTGAGGGGAGTGACTACTTCTGGGGACGTCCCTCGCGTGTTGCTTACAATATGGATGGGAATGCCAGTGGATCGGGTTCAAACAATTACAGTGTGTCCGACCCACAACTCGAACAACGCATTGTAAATCGTATCGAGGGACTTTCCCTTGTCGGAAAGGATAATGCAATTCCAACAGATTTGGTAACAGAATCAGGTTCCGGATTGGATCCGCATATAAGTTATGAGTCAGCACGTATTCAAGTGCCAAGAATAAGTCAAAATACAGGTATATCAGAATCTGAACTAATCGTGTTAATTGATAAACATACTGATAATTACAAGCTCACTCAGGTCGTGAACCTTAACCATGATCTTTACGAACTTCGAAAGTAATGGAAAAGCGTTGATTTATCGACGCTTTTTTAGTGTCATAATAGGTAGCACTTTCGCGTCCGTGTTATAATTATAAAAACTAATGACTGATGAGGAGGTCTTTACTATGCATGATGAATTTTTAGCAACACTGGGGGATGCAACGCAACGTGAAAAATTAGCGTCCATTTTGACATGGATTCAGTCACACTTTCCTCATTTAGAACCCGTTGTAAAATGGAACCAACCCATGTTTCTTGATCACGGAACCTTTATCATTGGATTTAGTGTCTCAAAACAGCATATCGCGGTTGCACCCGAAGTTGCGGCAATGAAGCAATTTGAACTCTCGATTCAAGAAGCAGGCTATAAAGCCACAAGTAATTTGTTCCGTATTAAATGGCATGATGCCATTTCATGGGACTTGCTAGAGCAAATTATTTCCTTTAATATCGAAGACAAAAGAGCTGTCACATCATTTTGGCGCTAACTATTTTTAACAGACTATTTACACAAAAATGATAGGATAAAAACAGAGTGGAGTTAGACTATGGTTGTAGGGATGAACACTACACATTATTCTGGGATCATACCACACGAATCATTGTTTCTCTTCCTTGTTCTCAATTCTAAGTGTGGTCAAAAAGGTTGTTTATTAACAATCTTTTTTTCTATTTGCAAGGAATAAAGATGTAATCTCGACGAATCTTACAAAATGTGAACATTCGATGATAATGATAACTATTATCATTGACTTTACCCGCATAAAGCGTGACAATATATATAGCGGGGAAACCCAAGGAGGATAAAGTATGTCATTAATTGGAAAAACAATTGAGCCATTCACAGCGAATGCTTATCACAACGAAGAATTCATCAGTGTCAGTGATGAAAACTTTAAAGGACAGTGGAGTGTTGTGTGCTTCTACCCAGCGGACTTTACATTTGTATGTCCAACGGAACTCGCAGATCTTCAGGATCAATATGAGACGCTAAAAAAACTGGGTGTTGAAGTGTATTCAGTATCCACCGATACACATTTTACACATAAAGCATGGCATGACCATTCAGAAGTAATCAGTACAATTGAATACATTATGATTGGTGATCCATCACACCGTATTTCTCGATTCTTTGATGTTCTCAATGAAGAAGAAGGAACTGCACAACGTGGAACCTTTATTATCGATCCAGATGGTGTCGTACAAGCTATGGAAATCAATGCAGATGGTATTGGTCGTGATGCAAGTACACTTATTGATAAAATTAAAGCCGCACAGTATGTTCGTAAAAACCCAGGTGAAGTTTGCCCAGCAAAATGGAAAGAAGGAGAAGAAACACTCACTCCAGGACTTGACCTTGTAGGGAAAATTTAAACATGCTCGATGCAAATATTGTTAAGCAACTTGAAAGCTATGTTGCCTTACTTGAAGGTGATGTTGTCTTAACACTCAGTGTTGGTGACGATGAAACGTCTCTCAAATTAAAATCGTTTGTGGAAGAAGTTGCCGCATTATCGCCACGAATCACGGTTGTTTCTGAAACCTTGTCACGAACACCAAGTTTTGCAATTGGTGATACGGGTATTGTCTTTGCAGCAATTCCCTTAGGTCATGAGTTGTCTTCGTTTGTGTTGGCTCTCATTCAAGCAAGTGGTCGTGCTCCCAAAGTTGATGCAAGCGTTATTCAACGAATTCAAGGCATTACAGATACTTTACATTTTGAAACCTATGTGAGTTTATCGTGTCATATTTGCCCGGATGTCGTTCAAGCACTTAATATTATGGCAGTACTCAACCCGAATATCAGTCATACAATGATTGACGGTGGTATCTTTAAAGCAGAAATTGAAGAACACAACATCATGGCTGTACCAACAGTCATGTTGAATGGCGAAGAATTCTCTGGTGGCCGTATTACTTTAGAAGAAATTGTGGACAAAGTAGGCGGTAAAGCTGCAATCACGGCAGATTTATCGAAACCTTATGATATTCTTGTCATTGGTGGTGGTCCAGCAGGAAGCAGTTCGGCTATATATGCTGCACGTAAAGGACTTCGTGTCGGAATGATTACAGACCGTATGGGTGGTCAAGTTCTAGAGACACTTTCAATTGAAAACTTGATCAGTGTTCCACAAACTGAAGGTCCTAAACTAGCAATGGCTTTAGAAGCACATGTCAACGAGTATCCAATTGATATCATCAAATCACGAACAGTTGCCTCCCTTCGTAAAGAAGATTTTGCGATAGCAACGTTAGAAGATGGTACAGAAATTCGCAGTAAAATGGTCATCCTCGCAACAGGTGCCCGTTGGCGTAACGTTAACGTGCCGGGTGAACAAGCGTTTAAAAACAAAGGAGTGGCTTATTGCCCTCACTGTGATGGACCGCTTTTTGAAGGTAAACGTGTAGCTGTTATTGGTGGTGGAAACTCAGGAATTGAAGCAGCCATCGATTTGGCAGGAATTACCAAACATGTTACTGTCGTTGAGTTTATGCCCGAATTGAAAGCTGATGAAGTGCTGCAAAGACGTCTTGCCACACTTGATAATGTAACCGTCGTCACCAATGCTCAAACAATGTCGATTGAGGGCACGGAGAGTGTCAACGGCTTACGCTATAAAAATCGAGACACTAACGTTGAAAGTCATGTCGATCTTGATGGTGTATTTGTTCAAATTGGTCTTGTGCCTAATACAGAATGGTTGGGCGACTTTGTTGATAAGACAAAACAAGGTGAAATCATTGTCGATAAACATGGTGCAACAAGTGTTCCTGGCATCTTTGCTGCAGGTGACTGTACCGACAGTTCTTATAAGCAAATAATCATTGCGATGGGTTCTGGTGCAACTGCTGCATTGGGGGCATTCGATGCGCTCATTCGTGAATAGTTAATAAAAATCAAAAAGATGCACACTGTGTGCATCTTTTTTTACTTTGTCTAAGTTGTATGTATTGATGTCTAAATGGACAAATATTCTTAAATGCTTGTGAAAATATGAGTTTTATGTGTAAATTATGCATTTAACATCATATTTGATTTGAAAGAAAACGTTTCATGAATTAAAATAAAAGTATATGTATATCATGTAACTAGGGGGTGGGAACATGAAGAATTTGTTAAGTGCAAAAACATTACGTTATCTTAAAATTATCGATATTACCCGCGAGACCGGCGTTGTGACCTTCGATATGATTCAAGCCGTCAACAGTTCTAGTAAAAACACAGTGTATGCAGATTTAGAATTCATGCGCGAGCAATGGGGCGAGTTTTTGGATATTCGTGTCAATAAAAATAATATTTTTATATCAAATAATGCTATGCAGGATTTTATTGAAGTCCGAAAGGAATTGTTTCGCAATGAAATCGGCATTCGTTTTTTGCTGAACATTTTTGAAAATCCAACGCATACCATTGTGGATCATGCCCTTGATTTATCATACAGTGAATCACATCTTCGAAAAATTGTGATTGAAATCAATAAATTCATGAAGCAATTTAAAAGTGAAGTGGTCTATAATCAAAATAATGCCCTCGTCTATACGACAACGAGTGAAGGCCATCTTAATTATGCAATTGCAGAAATAATCAAATTTTCAGATTTAGAACCGACGCTACCGACAGTGGATCGTCAAGCTTTTGCAGAAGTTTTAAACTATGTTTCAACTTATAAAAATGTAGAAGCAGTTCATATAGTTGATAACATTGAAATGATTATCCGGGTTGCGATGTATCGCATTCAAACACATCAAACTACAGAAACTGCCATCGTTGACCAATTCCGTAATACTGTATTAGCCATTGATCACGAAACCTTCCACCGTGATTTTGTGGACTCTGTTGAACGTAACTTTGATGCGTTATTTGACCGCACTAAAATTGATGCTGAATCGTATGAAACGTTCCTCGAAACCCTCTATATTCTCGTTATTTGGGCCCGTACGTTCCCTGTAAAAATAGATACTATTATGAGTCGACATGCTATTTTCTATAAAGAATTTAAACGTCAAAACTCCTACTACGCTGATTATGTTGAATTAGGAACACAAGCACTGGGAGAAGATTTAGGAATCGATTTATTACCGTTTGTGGATGATATGGTTTTCCACATCTACAACAACATTCCCCATTTACGAAACTACAAGCGTTTGGATATTGCGATTCATAGTGATTTGGGTTTCCATCACACGCAAGCGATTATCACATTTTTGATGAAGTACTTTAACACACAACATTTCTTTGAATTTGATCCCAACAAAGAATTTGATCTCTTATTGTCGACAACGAGCAGTATTTTTGAAGGAACACCGATTATGAAAAAGTTATATCCCATTTCTGATTTACCGAATGATCGTGATATCCAAAATATTTTCAGACTGATTCAATATACACAAAAAGTTTAGGGTATAATAGAATAATACAGGTTGAAGGAGATCGTATGAAAAACTTAGTACTCACATCATCGTTTATTGATTTTGCACCCGAATTAGAAAAGTTGGGAATTAAGAGTGGAGATACGCCCTTACGTGTTGCCTTTATTCCTACAGCATCATATGTCGAGACCGTAGACTTCTACGTCGATGAAGCAAGAAAATGGTTTGAAGCACATAACATGGCAATCACGAATCTGGAGATAGGTGCCTTACATGAATCTGACATTGTATCGATCATCGAAGCCAGTGATATTATTTATGTATCAGGTGGGAATACGTTCTATTTACTTCAAGAACTGCGTAAAAAAGGCGTTGATAAAGCGATTGAAAAACATGTTGCAACTGGGAAATGGTACATTGGCGAATCTGCAGGGTCAATCGTATGCACGCCCAATATTGGTTATATAACGCTCATGGATAACGAGGCAGCAGCAACAACATTAACAAGCCATCGTGGCTTAGGCTTGGTTGATGTTCATATCGTTCCCCATCAAGGCAATGAGTATTTTGATGCCGAGGTCACTGAAATTATTGATACATACAGTGAGGCTTACAATTTATGTGTGATTGATGACCAACAAGCAGTGGTTGTGATTGATGATACATTGCAAATCATGACAGTCGGTACGCCACAGTGAAGGTAATAATTGGCGCAGGGGATACAGAGTATCCTGGGTGGATTGCCACAAATTGCGACGTTTTAGATGTACTATCCCGTGACAGCATGCACGCGTATTTTTCAGACAAAAAAGCGACTGCGTTTTTAGCTGAACATGTTTGGGAACATTTTACAGAAGATGAAGGGGTTCGTGCTGCACTTCATTGTTATGAGTATCTCCAAGCAGGTGGGTACATGCGTGTTGCGGTTCCAGATGGAAATTTGCAAGATGCATCTTTTCTAAAGTTTGTGGGTATTGGTGGGCCCGGTCCCAAAGATCATCCTGCAGCGACACATAAAATCCTATATACGTATAAAAAACTCATTTCTGTTTTTGAACGTGCAGGGTTTAGTGTGAATCTTTTAGAGCATTGCGATGAAGACGGTAATTTTCATTTCAGTTATTGGAATCCTAACGATGGTATGATTGGCCGTTCGTTATGCTTTGATAGTCGAAACAGCTACGAAAAGATTGGTATGGCATCGATTATCATTGATGCACATAAGCCACTGACCATCAAGGCTCGCTAATTAGCGGGCTTTTTTATGATGTAATGAACTGAAGTGTCTATGCTATAATTAATGAAAAGGTGATATTATGTACAAATTTTTCAGTAAACATACAGGATGGCGTACCCTCATGGATTGGTGTGTGCTGTTAGGCGTTGTCCTAGCCATTTTTACCCTTTTTCCCAACCAAGATTTATCGATAGCATGGTTTGTTCCGGTGTATATCAATTTATTTGTAATTGTGTTATTTGCATATTTCGATTGGGTTCACGAACCACCAGAAAATCGTATGGATAGCATCCAATGGTTCAATAATATTCGGTGGATAAATGGCATAGCCTTCGGATTACATGTGACAATTGGATTCTATAAACAGTATACAAATAACCGTATCGTTGAACCGTTATGGATGCAAGCTCAGTCCAGTATTATTGCGACACTAGCCATCTATGCCTGTATGATAGTGATTCCTTCAGCATTAATCTATGTGATCAAACGACATCGCTAGGCACACTTGAGTCTCTAACTAAGATGGGAATTGGTGCCCATAGCGTTTATAAACTTTCGTAAGGTAATAATGCTTCACAGCAGTTCGTTAGAAATTTTGAAAACTTATACATGGAACGCCGTACGAGATACAAGCGGTTCACTTAATACAGTTTTTATGTAAACCTTTGGTTGTGATTGCTTGACTTAACGCTTCAAATAAATTACGATATTCCTAACAGAAAATCCTTTAAGTAATGTCCAGAGAGGCATTCAAGGAAAGACTTTAAGAAACATCACACGATGAGTCTCTTTCCTTGTACGAAAGAGGCTCTTTTTTGTAAAGATGGAGGCTTAAGATGATGCATCGCTTAGAGACAGTTGATATCAATCTAAAAAATCAAATGCGAATAAAGAAGACATCTTTATTCCAAAACAGAGAATATATCAGGTGATTTCACTTTAATTGGATCCAGAGAGACCAAAAGCGAGAACACTTCTTTAAGTCATCTTGCTTGGTCATACGATCAAGCTTTTTTTATGGAGGGACGAATGGGACATTTTGTCAATGTGGAAGATTTATCTTCCAATCAAGTTATGCATTTAATTGATCGCGCTATCGCCTACAAAAAAGGTGAAGTGAAACATGTCACCGGTCATGTTGTGAACATGTTCTACGAAAACAGTACTCGAACAAAACATAGTTTTGAGATGGCACAGTATCGCCTAGGAATGCACATCATTAATTTTGAGGTACAAACAAGTTCAGTGCAAAAGGGCGAATCCTTATACGATTCTTTATTAACAATGAAAGCATTAGGTGTTGATACTGCGGTTATTCGTCACTTTGATGATAACTACTACGAACCACTCATGAATCTTGGCATCAATATCGTGAATGCCGGATCAGGATGTGGGTCACATCCCTCACAATCGCTCTTAGATATGATGACGATTTACGAGGAATTTGGAAACTTTGAATCGCTAACAGTAGCAATCATTGGTGATTTGGTACATTCTCGTGTCGCACATTCAAACATGCAACTCTTAAAGGCATTGGGTGCACGAGTGTTACTGGTAGGTCCCGAATGGTATTTCAACGAACGCATGTTGCAGTGGGGTGAGTATGTGGATATTGAGACTGCGATCGAAATTTCGGATGTAGTAATGATGCTTCGTGTCCAACTTGAACGTCATGATGATGTGATGCTCATGTCGGCGGAAGGTTACCATGAGAGCTATGGCTTGAGCCTTGAACGACAAAAAAGAATGAAACCCCATGCGATTATTATGCATCCAGCACCCGTTAATCGAAACGTAGAAATTGCAGATGCATTGGTGGAATGTTCACAGTCACGGATTGTGCGACAAATGGAGAATGGTGTTTATATGCGTATGGCAATTTTAGAATCAGTGATGGAGGGGTAAATGAGACACATATTAAAAAATGCATGGATAATAACAAAAGGCAATGATGGGAAATTGCAAGATATTGCGATTGAAAATGGCAAAATTCATGAGATAGGTATGGCTTTGCAAGGTGATATTGAAACAGATCTTTGCGGTCAACTTGTCTTGCCAGGGTTAGTGGATGTTCACGTGCACCTTCGCGAACCAGGGTTTACACACAAGGAAACAATTAAAAGTGGAAGTATGGCTGCGGCTGCGGGTGGTTTCACAACGATTTGTGCGATGCCCAATACCAATCCTGTTCCCGATACCATTGAAGCGATGACACAGGTGCGTGATATCATTGCGCGCGACGCAGTTGTTAATGTTTATCCTTATGCACCCATAACCACAGGATTGAAAAGTGAGGCGCTGATTGATTTTGATGCAATCAAGGCTATCGCTTACACCAATGACGGCATTGGGGTTCAAACTGCTGATACTATGTACCAAGCAATGAAAATTGCAGCAGAGCGCGATGCACTTATTGTTGCGCATACTGAAGATGAATCCGTGCTTCATGGTGGCGTTATGCATGAAGGGATCCGAAATAAAGAGCTAGGGTTACCAGGGATGAGCAGTTTGAGTGAATCAACCCAAATTGCGCGTGATGTGGTGATTGCGAAGCATACAGGTGCGAGATATCACGTGTGTCATGTTTCGGATACCCTAAGTTTAGAGGCCATTGCGTTTGGGAAGCGAATGGGTGCTCAGGTCACTGCCGAAGTTACCCCGCATCATTTAATTCTTAACGAAATGCACATCACGGAAGATAATGCGAATTATAAGATGAATCCACCGTTACGCTCTGAGAAAGACCAGATAAACCTTCTAGAAGCTCTCCATAACGGAACGCTTGATATGATTGCGACCGACCATGCACCGCATGCAATGGATGAAAAAGCGTCAGGGTTTAGAAATGCACCCTTTGGCATTATTGGGAGCGAATTTGCCTTTCCCCTCATGGTTACACATTTTGTAAAGACAGGGAAAGCGACCTATGAAGACTTACAAAACTGGATGAGCCTTCGACCTCAAGAAATCTTTGGGTTACCAGGGTGTCAGTTAAGGGTTGGCGATGTTGCTGATATTGCGGTCTTTAATATAACCGATACGGTTACATTGGCATCTGAACATATTCAATCAAAATCACAGAATACCCCTTTTCTGGGAGTACAAGTAACTGGAATGTGTACACAAACCTATGTTGGAGGAGAACGCGTATGGAACGCATAATTATACTTGATGATAATACAGAATTTGCAGGATTTGGCTTTGGATCGCGTGGTGATGTATCAGGAGCCTTTATGATTGATCAAAATGCTTATACGTACAATACCTCGATGCTAGAAAATGACATTACTATCTTTACGTATCCGGAAATTGGGATTCAGGGCGTAAACGAATCAAAGTTTTCCAAAAGTATGAGTCCATTCCGTGCAATTATTGTCTCTGAACTCAGTAGCGATAGTGCTCATTATGAAGCAACAACTTCACTAGAATCATATTGTGATATGTATCAAGTGATTGGTGTTCGTGGTGTGGATACTCGTGCATTAGTACGCCATATTGAGAAACACAAGAATAAATCATTACGCATTGTTATGAAAGAGGGACAGGAATGAAACGAATTTTAGTTATCGGATCAGGACCAATTGTTATTGGTCAAGCAGCAGAATTTGACTATGCGGGAACACAAGCATGTTTGGCGTTAAAAGAACTGGGATATGAAGTCGTTTTGGTTAATTCCAATCCCGCTACTATTATGACGGACGCGGATGTTGCTGATAAAGTATATATAGAACCATTGACAGTGGAATTTCTAACACGAATCTTAGAACATGAAGCGATTGATGCAATTCTTCCGAACCTCGGTGGACAAACTGGCTTGAACTTAGCAGTTGCCTTGTATAAAACAGGTATCCTTGAACAGTTTGGCATTACACTTTTAGGAACACGTGTTGAAGCGATTGAACAAGCTGAAGATCGGGACTTGTTCAAGCAGTTGATGTTAGAACTTGACGAACCGATTGCACCCAGTGAGATTGTCCACAAAGTTGACGAAGCAATTCAAGCAGCACAACGTATCGGTTATCCGATTATTGTCAGACCAGCCTTTACAATGGGCGGTAGTGGGGGCGGACGGTGTGAAGATGAAGCTACATTGGTCGATGTTGTCACACAAGGACTGTTACTCTCACCGGTAAATCAATGTTTGATTGAACAAGATATTTCGGGATTCAAAGAGATTGAATACGAAGTGCTTCGGGATAAAGATGATAACTGTATGGTGATTTGTACTATGGAAAACTTTGACCCTGTGGGAATACATACCGGAGATTCAATAGTTTTCGCTCCTGCTCAAACATTGTCCGGGGATGAACTTGATATGCTTCGCAACTCAGCATTTTCAATCCTCAAAGCCTTGAAAATAGAAGGGGGCTGTAATGTACAATTTGCTTTAGATCCGTTCTCCAAACAATACTATGTGATTGAAGTGAATCCACGTGTATCGCGATCCTCAGCACTCGCAAGTAAAGCAACGGGTTATCCAATTGCGAAGATGACGGCGAAAATAGCGGTGGGATTGACACTACCCGAAATTGAACATCCAATTCTTGAGAATACATCAGCATTCCACGAACCGGTCGTTGATTATGTTGTCGCTAAAGTTCCCCGTTGGCCATTTGATAAGTTCCTAAGTGGAAACCGTAAACTGGGAACCCAAATGAAAGCCACAGGTGAAGTTATGGCTTTAGGGAGAAATCTCGAAAGTGCGTTACTGAAAGCAATCCGCTCGCTTGAACTTGGCATTCATCATATTAAACTCGACAAGCTTCAAGAGGTGGATACAAAATCATTATATGATGGACTATCTGCTCAAACAGATGAGCGCATTTTCTATATCGCAGAGTTACTTCGCCGTGCGATTAGTGTGGAAACAATCTATGAAATGACACGCATCGATCGTTTCTTCTTAAACAAAGTTGCGCATATTGTTGCGCTTGAAGCGAGCGAAGATACCCTACAACAAAAACGCTACGGTTTTAGCAATACTGTCGTCAAAGACCATAATCATAAACCTGTCTTTAAAGCCATTGATAGCAATGGCGGAAAGGCAGTATCAACAGCACCATACTTCTATAGTACGTATGAACAACATAATGACAGTGTGGTGAGTTCAAACCCATCCATTGTCGTCTTAGGATCTGGACCGATACGAATTGGCCAAGGCGTAGAATTTGATTACGCAACAGTACATTGTGTCAAAGCAATCCAAGCAAACGGATATGAAGCGATTGTCATCAACAATAATCCCGAAACCGTCTCCACAGATTTTGAACTGGCCGATAAACTGTATTTTGAGCCGCTGACATTTGAAGATGTCATGGCGGTCATAGAATTCGAAAAACCTGTAGGAGTTATTGTTCAGTTTGGCGGACAAACAGCAGTCAACCTCGCAGGACAACTTGAGCGAGCAGGTGTCAAAATTCTCGGGACTCCAGTCCGCGCGATTGATGCAGCCGAGGATCGCCACCAATTTGAACAGTTACTCAAAAAACTTGATATTGCTCAACCTCTAGGGTCCAGTGCTCAAAGTAAAGACCGACTGATTGCAATTGCCCAGGAAATTGGCTATCCGGTGCTGGTTAGACCAAGTTTTGTCCTCGGTGGTCAATCGATGAAAGTTGTTCATACAGAAGCAGCACTTATTGAACACATCGATACTCTAAGTTTTAAATCACCGATTCTCATTGATCGCTACATCTATGGAACCGAAATTGAAGTTGATGCCATTTCAGATGGAACGCATGTGATTATTCCCGGTATGATGGAACACATTGAGAAGTCGGGAGTTCACTCAGGCGATTCGATGGCAGTGTATCCACCGCAATCACTCAGTGCAACGTTAAAAGAAAACATCATTAATATCACAACACGCCTTGCGTTAGGACTGGAAACAATTGGACTGATTAACATTCAATTTATTGTTCAAGATGAAACCGTCTATGTCATTGAAGCAAATCCGCGAGCATCGCGAACCGTTCCGTTCTTAAGTAAAGTCACAGGTATTCCGATGACACGACTCGCGAGTGAAGCGATGCTTGGGAAGATGCTCCCTGAACCCTACGGATATCAAAAAGAAGTAGCAGGTGTGCACGTTAAAGCACCGGTATTCTCGTTTGCGAAACTTCGAAGTGTGGATACCGTGTTAAGTCCTGAAATGAAATCAACGGGTGAGGTAATGGGATCGGATTTCGAACTATCGCAAGCACTTTATAAAGCGTTTGTTGCGAGTGGTCATACAATTCCATTACGAGGAACCGTTTTAATTACCGTTGCTGATGCAGATAAGGAAGAGGCACTTACGCAAGCCCGTTTCCTTCAACAACGCGGATATAAAATCATTGCCACAGAAAGTACAGCGAAGTTCTTTAATGAGAACAAAGTTTCTGCTAAGAGTATTGCTAAACTATCAGAGACATCTGATAACGGAATTCTTGCGGCAATTCGCAATAAAGAAATTCAAATGGTGATTAACACTGTAAGTGGTGAATCTCAAACAATCACCGATGGTTTCCTCATTCGACGCGTTGCAACGGAACAAGGCATTCCACTCTTTACATCATTGGATACATCTCAGGCAATGCTACACGTCATTGCTTCGAAGATCGTAACCCCTTGGGAATTGGGAGAACGAAGATGGCAATAATAAAAGATCTTAAAATAATTCGAAATCAAGAAATAGCAAATAACATATATGAAATGATTCTTGAGAGTAAAGAACTCGCAGAAACATCCAAAGCAGGTCAATTTCTTCATTTAAAACTCCATGACCAAGCGAAGACGCTTCGACGCCCCATAAGTATTGCCTCAATTGATACGAAACATCATCAAATCGTGATTTTGTATCGTGTTGTTGGCCACGGGACATTAGAAATGTCGACATACACACCTAAAGATTTAATAAATGTTATGGGTCCGCTTGGCAACGGATTCGATACCGAAACAATTCAAAAAGATTCGAGAGTCTTAATTATAGGTGGCGGTATCGGCGTCGCACCTTTGTATGAATTAGCAAAACAAGTAAGTACTAAAACTAACAATATAATAATGTGCTTTGGATTCACCACTCAAGGTGATATCTATTATGAAGCTAAGTTTAAACAACTAGGTCAAGTGAGGTATACAACTAATGATGGCACCTACGGGCGTCAAGGATATGCTTTGGACGCTCTAGATGATACGGAGCCATTTGATGTGATATACGCATGTGGTCCACATGCATTGAATGAAGCAATTCAAAAACGATTTGAACATCATGATAACGTATTCTTGTCCTTAGAAGAAAGAATGGCGTGTGGCATGGGGGCATGCTATGGATGCGAAACAAAAGATAAAAAGCACCGTGTCTGTAAAGATGGACCTGTATTTAATGCGAAGGAGATCCAGTTATGAATCGATTAGAAGTACAATTACCAGGGATAATGCTAAAAAATCCAATCATCCCGGCAAGTGGGACATTTGGTTTTGGGGAGGAGTTCGCGGACTACTATGATTTGAGCGTGTTAGGGGCTATTATGACAAAAGCTGCAACGCTAGAAGAGCGCGTTGGCAATGACTTGCCACGTGTTTGTGAAACCACAAGTGGAATGATGAATGCGATTGGTTTAAAAAATCCGGGTCTTGATGTTATTATGAAGGAAAAATATACGTTCCTTGAAGCGTTTGATGTTCCTCTTATTGCCAATGTTGCTGGTTCGACGGAAGAAGAATATGTTGAAGTTTGTAAGCGCGTTGGTGAGGCACCTAACGTAAAGGCCATCGAATTAAACATTTCATGTCCCAATGTTAAAGAAGGAGGGGTAGCATTCGGAACAGATCCTGAGACTGCGGCGCGTTTAACACGTAAAGTCAAAGCTGTGGCGACCGCTCCTGTGTATGTCAAACTCTCACCGAATGTCACTGATATTGTTGCTATTGCAAAAGCAGTTGAAGATGCGGGAGCAGACGCAATCACAATGATCAATACCTTCACCGCAATGAAAATTGATATAAAAACGCGAAAACCGGTACTTGCCAATGGAACTGGTGGTTTATCAGGTGCTGCGATAAAACCCATCGCAATTCGCATGATTCATCAAGTTTCCCAAGCTGTATCCATTCCAATCATCGGGATGGGTGGTGTAGAAACGGTCGACGATGTGCTTGAAATGATTATGGCAGGCGCAAGTGCAGTCGCAGTTGGAACCGCAAACCTCCATAACCCAATGATTTGTCCGGAATTAATTGAGGCGCTCCCAGATCGAATGGCAATGCTAAAAATTGATTCAATAGAACAATTGATTAAAGAAGTTCGCGCTTCTAAATTCAAGTAGAGGACCCAAAAGGGTCCTTTTATTTACTGAAATTGAACTTTTATAAAACTTTTTGAAAAGTAGTAAATCTTCGAAAAGTGACATTTTATCACGATGATAACGCTATCAGAAAAGGTGTGATAATATATTTTGTTAGGTATGCCTAATTATATATTGAATTGCGCTTAACAAAGTGGTATTGTATAACTACAAAGGAGAGAGATTATGATAAAAATTAAAGATTTGAATGTTGATTATTTCGGAAACCCAGCACTCTCCAATGTTTCAGTAGAGATACCATTTGGATATTCTGTAGGAATTATTGGACCAAACGGTGCCGGTAAATCAACATTTATCAAAGCACTTCTAAATATCGTGAAAGCAAGTTCAGGAGATGTTACGGTTGACGGGGAACCAATCAAAAACAAACAATCCAAAATTGCATACGTTCCACAAAAAAGTGATGTAGATCTTAGTTTCCCAATTACTGTCGAGGATACAGTTTTAACGGGAACATACCCGAATATTAAATTATTCAGACGCCCTGGTAAGAAAGAACGAGAAATCGTGAAGGCTGCCATGGAAATGGTAGATATTACCAATTTAGCAAAACGCCAAATTAGTAATTTATCTGGGGGACAATTACAACGTGTGTTTATTGCCCGAGCACTCGCTCAGCAAGCTGATGTGTTCTTTCTTGATGAACCGTTTGTCGGAATTGACTTAGTCAGCGAAACCATTATTGTGGATCTTCTTAAAGAACTACGTGCAGAAGGAAAAACAGTGGTTGTTGTTCACCATGATTTACACGAAGTCGAAGCATACTTTGATAAACTCATGATTCTAAATAAAGAACTCGTCGCATTTGGTGATGTTAAAGATGTCTTTAATACAGAAAATATTCAGAAAGCATACGGCTCATCACTGGGACGTATCGAAATTAAAGGTTTAGGTGATACATTATGATCGAATATCTATCGCAATTAACCAATATTCCGATCTATATCCTTAATGCTGGACTCTCAGCGATTATTCTAGGTGTTGTATCGGGAATTATTGGAAGTTTTATTGTTTTAAGAAAAATGGCATTAATGGGAGATGCTCTTTCCCATGCAGTTTTACCAGGTGTCGCAATATCATACATGCTAGGTATCAACATGCTTGTTGGAGCATCCATATTTGGATTAATAGCAGCCATCTTAATCCAATTCATATCAGCGCGTAGTACGCTAAAAAGTGACACATCGATTGGGATTATCTTAAGTACATTCTTTGCACTGGGTATTATCTTGATCACACGTGCTCAAAGTGGTATTGACTTAAACCACGTGCTCTTCGGAAACATTCTTGCAGTTCCAAGTTCAGAATTGATGCAATCCTTTTGGGTCATGGTCGGCGTGATTGTGATTGTCGTTCTATTCTACAAAGAATTATTGATTAGCTCATTTGATCCGATTGTTTCCAAAGCATATGGATTGAACACAACATTCTACCACTACCTATTGATGTTCCTATTGTCAATCGTAACAGTTTCCTCCCTATCACAAGTTGGTGTAGTCCTTGTTATTGCTATGTTGGTAATTCCAGCAGCGACTGCATACTTGTGGACAAATAAACTATCACACATGATTGTTTCGGCATCTGTTATTGGCGCAATTATCGGAATTGTTGGAACATACATTAGTTTCAACTATAACCTTCCTACTTCAGCAACAATCGTCCTTGTGGGAGCGACTTTGTTTGCCCTAGCATTTTTAACATCCCCTAAAAATAACTTCATAAAGAGAGGCGTTAAAGCATGAAAAAAATATTAGTGAGTTTAGTTCTAGCACTGGTAGTGCTAACTGGATGCCAACAGGCATCTGGCATTGAAAAAAGTGATAAATTACAAGTTGTAGCAACGTATTCAATTATTGCGGATATGGTAGAGAATATTGCTGGTGATAAGGCAGATGTCTACAGTATGGTACCAATCGGAACAGATCCGCATATGTATGATCCGCTTCCAAAAGATACAGATAAAGTATCCAAAGCAGACTTAGTTTTCTATAATGGCTTAAATCTGGAAACTGGTAAAGGTTGGTTTAATGACCTCTTAAAAGTCACAAACAAAGAAGATAAAGCCTTCGCAGTGACTCGTGATGTACAACCGATGTACCTTTCAGAAAAAGGAAAAGAAACTGAAGAGGATCCTCATGCATGGTTTGATGTGCAAAATGCTATTAAGTACACAAACGTCATTGTACAAGAACTGATTAAAGCCGACCCAACAAATAAAGAGGCATATGAAGCCAACCACGCAGCTTATGTAAAAGAACTTGAAGCATTGGATGTGTATGCCAAAGAACAAATCGCTACATTGCCGTTAGATAACCGAACACTGGTAACCAGCGAAGGTGCGTTTAAGTACTTCTCAAAAGCATATGACTTACAAGCTGCATATATCTGGGAAATAAATACTGATAACCAAGGTACGCCGGAACAACTATCACGCATTATCCAAATTATCAATGATGAAAAAGTACCTGCGTTATTTGTTGAAACAAGTGTGAGCCCCAAAACAATGGAAACGGTATCTCGTGAAACAGGTGTAAGAATTCATTCAAATGTCTTTACCGATTCACTTGCTAAAAAAGGTGAGCAGGGAGACAACTACATTGATATGATTAAATGGAATGTTGATCATGTTGTCGAAGGACTCAGTCAATAATTAGAAAAGGATGTTGATTCAATCAACATCCTTTTTTTATTTAATCTTTGCAAGTGTTGCTACAGAAGATTTTAACCAATTTAAGCAAGTATGCCCTCAAAAACTAAATATTCTATCATAGTTATACAAATAAACTTAACTATTTGCATAATAACATGGATATATATTAAGTATAGTCATATAATGTTCATTGGAATATCACAATTTCATACAATATATAAAATTTAAACACATTATAAACGTATTTTAACTTTGAGGGAAGATGAATATGACAATAAACAATAATAAACTGCGGAATCGAATCGTTCTTTTTACGTTAGCACTCGTACTGATTACTTTAAGTATTTTTACGATGTGGCGTGTCTTTGCTGTAGGAAATCAAAACATCTACAATTTTGATTACACTGGAACCATGGAGACCTTTAAGGTTCCGAAGGCAGGAAAATATAAAATTGAAGCCTGGGGTGCACAAGGGGGTACCGACAGTCACCAAGGATCTGGTGGAAAAGGTGGCTACACGGCAGGAGAAGTTTATCTCGAAGCTGGTGAAGAACTGTTTGTAACGGTTGGTGGTTTTGGCGACGCTAACGCTCAAGGTTTCAATGGTGGTGGAAAAGCATGGACTAACGTTAGTGGAGGATCCTATGGTGGTGGAGCTACTGATATTCGCGTTGGGGGAACCGGTCATTTCAACCGAATCTTAGTCGCCGGCGGTGGCGGATCGAGTGTTCGCAACTATACTGGTGGTTATGCTGGTGGTGTCATTGGTATGGACGGAACTGGATCGTCTGGACAATTAGGTACAGGAGCAAGCCAAAGTGCATCTGGAGGCGGTGGTATATCCGGAAGCTTTGGACCGGGTGCTTCTGGAGGAAGTAGTAGTGGTAGTACTATCGAATATGGAGCCGGAGCCGGTGGTGGTGGATGGTATGGTGGCGGTGGTGCTTCCAACTATCGCAACACAACAGGAGCTGGAGGCGGTGGATCAAGTTATGTCCTAACGGGCGATACCATCAAAGATGGCATTAAAATTAATAAGTCCTACCGACCTTCAAACTATGCACCTGATGCGAAGTATGAATTCACTAATACGGAACTGTTATCTGGAAATGTCAGCTTCTTTGGTCCCGATGGTGTTCGTGAAATTGGACATTCAAATTCAGGGTATGCCCGAATTACTTATTTTGGCGAAAATACGCAATCATCCGCAAATCTTGAAGGGATACGAATCAATGGAAAAGTCATTGATGGCTTTGATCCAGAGGTAACGGAGTATACCATTCCGATAGCCAGTGAATACATGGCTAAAGATGAAATTACCGTTGATAAACAGCATCTCAGTCAGATTGTGGTGGGTACAGGATACCTCGAATTCAAACGGGGAAATCAAAGTCAAACAGTGACGGTTTTCTCGGCCGATGGAAAAACAAGCAAAGTGT
>NZ_WTSY02000010.1 GCF_009828775.2 Erysipelothrix aquatica
TATGTATACAATATTTGAAAATTTATAAGAATATGAGAGTATGCACTGAAAATGTATATGCGATTTTCGACGACGAGGGTATCTTTCGATGATATAATAAAACAAAGAGGTATTGTATGAAACATGTGTTTTCACGGGAAGAAAAATCAGTTTTATGGATACAGATACTCATATCTGTAGTTTTAATCGTTATTGGGGTCCTTTTTATTTATCGTGATAACCTCATGTGGTCACTTATCTATCTCGCCATCCGGATTGCGTTGATTGCATCGTTTGTGGTTTCGATTTATCAAAGTATCCGAAATCGAAATGTCTTTAATGGGTTGATTGGATTAGGTGCATTGGGGCTTTTTATACTGCTGGGATTAACGGAGTATCTCTATATTGAGATTATTGCAATTATTTTTGGGATGTGGGCAATGTTTAATGCAGCAGTCCATGGACTTGAACTTTATGTAAAAATTAAGGACAACGAACCAGGGAAGTTTGGAAAGATTATTGCATTTCTAATTTCATTTGGGATGGGTTTATTACTGATTTTTAGTGGTGTTGAAAACCGTTTTATTATTAATTTACAAGTTGGATCATATATTATTTTATATGGCATAGTGGAAGGTTTCTCGGCAGTTCAAGTACTATTCCGCAATAAAATTAAGATTAGTTTTTCTTTACCTGTATTCTTTGCTGCATTAATTCCGAATTTTTTAATAAAGAGTATTAATCGTATTGAGTTGGAAAATCCAGGTAGTTTTTCTAGCGAAGTTGAACCATCAACGGGTACAATGTTATCAGTATACCTTTATGCAAAAGATGAAGGACATAGCCGAATTGGACACCTTGATATAGGATATCGCGGTAGTATTTATTCATATGGGGCTCATGATAACTTTAACCGTGCAAAATCAATGGCATATGGCGATGGTGTTATGATTATCGGGAGTGAAAAAGACTTTGTTCAATATGCAGTTGATACAGGTACAACAGTCTTTCGTTTCTTTATTCATCTAACACAAGAACAAGCGAGTCAAATAGAAGCACGAATTGACACAATTTTAGAAGATGCGTTTTACTATGATTACCCTTATCAGGAAGATCCTGAAGGTGAGAACTATTTAACGCGGCTACGCCAGGCCAATCTAAAAGTAGATTTCTACAAGTTTAAGCGCGGTAAGTTCAAGACATACAATGTATTTACGACCAATTGTGTACTTGTCGCGGATCAAATTATTGAATCGAGTGGAATGCGGCTAATACAAATAAGTGGTGTAGCAACTCCAGGTGCTTACTATGAATATCTTGAAAGCCAACTCAAGAAACCTGGTTCAGGTGTAATTCAGAAAAAAATATATACATCAAAGAGCTCGTAAGAGCTTTTTTTATTGAAAACCAAACCATATTGGTGCGTCAAAAAATAAGGTCATAATGAATCCTAAAGTGATAAATGGAACAAAGGGGATGCCATCACGCATTGAACGACGATGTAAGGCAATGAGTAATATAGAGCAACCGGTAGCACTCATTACTGCGATTACAAATGTGATGTAAAATGAAACTAAGTTTAGATAAAGTGAACAGATGAGTAGCAAAATAACATCACCAAAACCCATATACTTACTATTTTTTAATACGATTAATAATAAGGGGACAACACAGATTAAGAGGATGAAGTGGTTTGGGGATAAAGGGTTTATGGCACGCTGAAATAGTGATATCATGAAGCAAATGAGTAGATGTTGGTTCGATATACAACAGGTATAAGTATCAATTAAACTCATCAACACAAGGATAACTATAAACAAACCGTGGGCTATCCGAACAAACCATGGAATGTCCATTTCCATCAAACGACGGAAAAGCAAGAACAGGTTGAATGCTATGAAAATAAAGACTGAAAAATGTCGTTGAACCTGTAATCGGTTGTTGATTGCGTGGATTGTATGGAATCCCTGGCACCATACTAAAAATGTCAGGAATATGCAAAAAATAGAAGTTAATACAGATTGCATTGATTTCACCTCTATCTTATAAATAGCGGGAATTGCCAATAAATCCTAAAAAAAGCAGAGATTATTCTCTGCTTGCATACTTCATAACTATTTTGTTGGCTGCTTCCAGATTCATGGGTTGTGTTTGTGTCAGTTCGATCACGATTGCGTCAAGATATTCAGTCGGCGCACCGGCTTGAAGAGCGAGTGATCGTGCTTGAAGTGCCATGTGCCCTTTTTGAATGCCATCGGTCGTTAATGCATAGATGGCTGCGAAGTTTTGGGCAAGGCCGACACTCGCAATTATCATCATGAGTTCTTGAGCATTCTCAAATTTCATAATTTTGCGTGCTAATTGAGCTTTTGGATGAATACCCATCGAACCACCAACCGAACCAATTGGCATCGGTAAAGTTATAGAACCAAGGATATCACCATTTTCGGCTACAGACCATTTCGTTAAGGGTTGATATGTTCCTGAAAGTGAAGCGTAGCTGTGTACTGCAGCTTCGATTGCACGCCAATCATTGCCACTTGCCAAGACGACAGCATCAACGCCGTTCATAATACCCTTATTATGTGTTGCTGCTCGATATGGGTCTACCATCGCAAGATCGGATGCCTGTTTAATGCGTGAGGCAATCAGATTGGAATGTTTAAGTGTACCAGGATTTAAACGGACGGAAGCATGAACAATGGACTCCGTTGTAAGGTTTGATAAAATCCCCATTAAGGCATCTGTCTCAAATTTTTCGGCTAAGTAACCTTTTACGGCTTCCAACATTGTATTTATCATGTTTGCACCCATAGCTTCTTGAGTATCTACAATTAAATAAACAATTAAGAAGTGTGTTTTATCGGGATTCATCACATACTTGGACTCTATTTTGTGAAGTCCTCCGCCCCTTTTCACAATCGATGGGTAAGCAGTGTGGGCGATATGCTGTAATTCTGAGAAATTATTCTCAAGATAATGCATCATTTCGTGCGGGTTTTCGGGATTAGAAAATGCAATTTGCCCCCGCATGAACCGACTTTCTACATGACTCGTTATACCGCCATTACGTTGGAATATTTTTGCGGCATTACTAGCGGCGGCAATCACTGATGGTTCTTCTGTGACCATAGCCATCACAACATCTTTTCCATTGATTAGAAATCCAGGAGCAACTCCCATTGGAAGTTCATAGGTGGTAATTGCATTTTCAATCATATTGTCGTAAACGGATTCTGGTAAAGGCGTATCCAAGGTTACGTCGTAACGCTCGTCTTGAACAAGGACAGCTTTCCGAGCTGCAATATCTTTCTTATAAAATTTTGTATACATGTGAATCACCTCATAGATTAAGAATAACTTATCACGATGAAAATGCAAGCAAACTCTACCGCTTCTTAACGCAGTTTTGGTATGATGAAGACAGACAAAAGGAGAGATTCTATGAAAGCAAATAAAGTTTCAATAATTGGTGCAGGTTTTGTTGGTTCAACCACTGCATTTGCGTTAATGAATAGTAATGTCGTATCCGAAATTGTGATTGTTGATATCAACAAAGATAAAGCGAAAGGTGAAGCAATGGATCTGGATCAAGGTCAAGTATTTGTTTCTCCCGTAAAGGTTGTAGCTGGTGATTATCCGGAGACAGCAGGTTCTGATATCGTAATTATCACCGCAGGTTTGGCACAAAAACCTGGGGAAACACGAATTGATCTTGTAAATCGAAATATTGAAATCTATAAGCAGTTAATTCCAAGTATCGTTGAGTACAATCCCGATGCAATTCTCTTGGTTGTTTCGAATCCAGTTGATATTTTGGCACAAATAACCTACCAACTTTCAGGTTTCCCAGCGAATCGCGTTATTGGTTCAGGAACAGTTCTTGATACCGCGCGTTTCCAATCAATCTTAGCAAATAAGTTTGCTGTTGATCCTCGTAATATCCACGCGAACATTATTGGTGAACATGGTGACAGTGAGATTGCTACATGGTCACTCGCGACAATTGCAGGACTTACAATCGAGCAGTATTCACGCAATATGAACATCGAATTTAATGACGCAATGCGTGATCAAATTACACATGATGTCAAAACGGCTGCATACGAAATTATTGATCGTAAGGGATATACAAATTATGCAGTCGCACTTGCAGTAACACATATTGTGAAAGCAATCCTACGTGATGAAAAATCAATTCTAACCGTATCTACATTGCAAAGTGGTGATTACGGAATTGAAGATGTTTATATTTCAGTACCAACAGTCGTGGGTCGTCAAGGCGTTCTTAATACTGTCGAAGTTCCATACAGTACAAACGAAGTGTCAGCCCTTCGAGAATCTGCAGATATGCTTAAAGAAATTATCAACCAATCAAATCTATAAAGTATACGAATAGTCCGCCGTTATGGTGGGCTATTTTCGTAGTGAAGCACAGGTGCAAATCTTAACCAAGGGTGATGAACACGAGAAAAACAGAGCAAATTGCTTGAAAATGGAACTTTTTTCGTCTGTAAACGCACTCATGATTGCATTTTCTACACTTTTACTACGAATTCGTGTATAATAGACCAGTTGTAGAAAAGGAAAATGTAATATATGAAAAAAATAATAAACATAGCAGTTATTGCTCACGTTGACGCTGGTAAAAGTACACTCGTAGATGCGATGTTAAAGTCCGCAGGTGTATTTCATGAGAATCAAGTGGTCGTGGACCAAGTTATGGATAGTGATGATATCGAGCGTGAGCGTGGTATTACAATCTATTCCAAAAACTGTAGTGTCGAGTATGGCGACATTAAAATTAATATTGTGGACACTCCTGGCCATGCTGACTTCTCAAGTGAAGTTGAACGTATCATCAAAACAGTTGATACAGTTATCTTAATTGTTGATAGTGCAGAAGGACCAATGCCACAAACACGTTTTGTTCTAAACAAAGCGCTTGAAAATGGTTTAAAGCCAATCTTATTAATTAATAAAATTGATAAACAAGACCGTCGTGTTGAAGAAGTCATTGAAGAAGTTTACGAACTCTTTATGGATCTTGATGCAACCGATGAACAACTCGAATTCCCAATTCTTTACGGAATTACGAAGAAACAAATTGTTCAAAGATCATTAGATCAAGATGCTACAAACATCAAAGATCTCTTTGATACAATCGTTGAACACACACCACTTTATCCAGATTACGATAATGATCCACTTCAATTCCAAGTATCATCATTAGCTTATGATGAATATGTTGGACGTCTTGGAATCGGTCGTATTACTAAAGGACAAGTTAAAAAAGGACAACAAGTAGCAGTTGTTGACAATAATGGAAATGTTAAACGTCAATCAATTTCAAAAGTCTATGTCTACGAAGGTCTAAAACGTGTGGAAACACAAGTTGCATACGCAGGGGACATCGTAATGGTTGCTGGTGTTGATGACATCTCAATTGGTAACACATTGAATAATGTGGATCACATTGATCCATTGCCACCAATTATTATCGAAGAACCAACATTGTCCATGAACTTCATGGTTAATGCTTCACCATTCGCAGGTCGTGATGGAAAATACGTCACATCCCGAAACATTAAAGAACGTCTTGAAAAAGAACTTGAAGTTAACGTGGGATTACGTGTTGATGATACGGGATCAGCAGATTCATTTAAAGTTTCTGGTCGTGGAGAACTTCACTTATCAATCCTTATTGAAAACATGCGTCGTGAAGGATACGAGCTTGCAATTTCAAAACCACAAGTTATTACGCAAATCATTGATGGCAAGAAACATGAGCCAATCGAAACTGTAATTATTGAAGTACCAGAAGCATATTCAGGAACAATGATCAGCCAAATTAGCCTTCGTCAAGGAGAAATGACTGACATGACTGAAGACCGCGGTATGGTTAAACAATACTGGAGAGTTCCAACACGTGGTTTAATTGGTTTCCGTGGAGACTTTATTAACTCAACGCGTGGTGAAGGTACAATGGTTCGCCAATTCTTTGGTTACGAGCCATATAAAGGTGCTATCCAACAACGTCAAAACGGTTCGATGGTTTCAACAGAACAAGGTGTCTCAATGGCATACTCAATCTTTAACCTTCAAGAACGTGGTCAATTCTTTATTGGTGCACAAACAGATGTCTATGAAGGCATGATCGTCGGAATTGCCGCACGTGATACTGACATGGATGTTAATCCAACAAAAAACAAAAAACAAACAGCGATTCGTAGTTCAGGACGTGATGAAGCCATGAAACTTACACCACCAGTCCAACTAACACTTGAATATGCACTTGAGTTCATTCGTGATGATGAATTAGTCGAGGTCACACCTCTAAATATTCGTCTACGTAAACGTTTCCTAAAACCACACGAACGTAAAGCTGCAATCCGAAACGTACAAGAATAATTAATGAGAGAGGTGTCGTACTATGGCATTGGATAACCAACCACTAAAATATACGTTGCTGAAAACTGAAAAAGATACAGGTGCTCGACTCGCATCCATTGAAACGCCACACGGCGTTGTGCAAACGCCAATGTTTATGCCAGTTGGAACACTTGCAACTGTAAAATTCTTATCACCTGAAGATTTATACAATATCAATTCTCAAGTAATCTTGAGTAATACGTATCACTTATGGCTCCGTCCGGGATCAGATATTGTTAAAGAAGCAGGTGGATTGCATAAATTTATGAATTATGACGGACCAATCCTCACAGATAGTGGTGGATTCCAAGTCTTCTCTTTAGGGAAAATTCGTAAAATTGTTGAGGAAGGCGTTCACTTTAAAAACCATCTTAATGGAGATGCACTCTTCCTAACTCCAGAAATTTCAATTCAAGTCCAAAATGATTTAGGAGCAGACATCATCATGAGTTTTGATGAATGTCCTCCATATCCAGCAACTTATGAATACATGAAAGAAAGTATCGAGCGTACAGTTCGATGGGCAAAGCGTGGTCAAGAAGCACACCAACGCCCACATGATCAAGCACTCTTTGGAATTTGCCAAGGTGGAGAATTCTCGGATCTTCGAGAATGGCATGCCAAACAACTTGTTGATATGGACTTCCCAGGATACTCAATTGGAGGAACCAGTGTTGGTGAACCCAAAGATGTCATGTACAAAATGATTGAAGATACTATCAAACATTTGCCTGAAGACAAACCGCGATACCTGATGGGTGTTGGGAGTGTTGATGGATTGTTTGAAGGAGTATTACGTGGTGTTGACATGTTTGATTGTGTGTTACCAACACGTATTGCACGTCATGGTGCTGCGATGACAAGTGTCGGACGTATCAACATGAAGAGTGTAAAATATGAACGTGATTTCTCACCACTCGATGCAAATTGTGATTGTGAGGCATGTACAAAATACTCTAAAGCCTACTTACGTCATTTAATGCGTACGAACGAAGGTCTCGGAATGCGTTTACTATCAATCCATAACTTACGTTACTTATTAAAACTAATGGAAGATATTCGAGAAGCAATTAAAGATGATCGTCTCCTTGCACTTCGTGATGAAGTCTATGAAGCGTATGGAATTGCGGATGGAAGTAACACTTCTGGTTTCTAATTCAGCTAAGCTTTGACACAATGTGTCGAAGCTTTTTTATTGTTTAAAGAAGGGGGGGATAGTCACATAGTGAAAACGCATACATATATATTGAATCTAATGAATATAATGTTACAATGTTTATATATAGGAGGATTCACTATGAATGCATTAATGACTTTTTTGGAAGCTAAAATTATGCCCTATGCGACAAGAATTAGCGGACAGCGCCACATGTCCGCAATTCGTCATGGAATTATTGCTACGCTTCCATTAACGATTGTAGGATCGTTTTTTACAATTTTGCTGAATATTCCCGTACCCGAAATTGCTGCAGTCATCGAGCCGTACAAAGCAATGCTTGATATACCTTTCCGATTTACAGTTGGAACGATGTCACTGTATTGTACCTTTACCATTGCCCAACATTTAGCAGGTACTTATCAATTAGATAAGGTTTCAACGGGATTACTTGCTGTCTTGGCGTTTCTCATTTCGACAGTTGTACCAGTCCATGTTACACAAGCTGTCGATGGTGTAATTGGATCGGGCCGCTACATTAATATAGGTGCATTGGGTTCTTCATCGTTATTCGCAGCCATTGTCACATCGATAATCACTGTCGAGATTTTCCGTTATATGAAGGCAAAAGATTGGACAATAAAAATGCCAGATGGTGTTCCACCCGAAGTCGCAAATTCATTCATCGCGCTACTCCCAACTGCAGTGGTAATTCTATTCTTCTGGACGATTCGCTATCTCTTAGGGTTTGACATTAATGGTTTTCTCACCACAATCCTAATGCCATTGAAAGGCTTATTAACAGGAAACAGCCTCATTGGTGGATTACTCACAGTATTCTTAATCTGTATTTTCTGGGTAATGGGAATTCATGGCCCTGCAATTTTAGGTCCTATCATTCGTCCATTCTGGGATATGTCGATTGCGGAAAATATGGAAGCGTTCACTAATGGCGTACCTGCATCGCAATTACCCAATATATTTACAGAACAGTTTATTCAATGGTTTGTTTGGATTGGTGGATCAGGGGCAACGTTGGCTTTGGTCGTTCTCTTTATGTTCTCAAAATCTAAATATTTGAAGCAATTAGGAAAACTATCGATACTTCCAGGACTCTTCAATATTAACGAACCCATTATTTTTGGAGCCCCAATTGTCATGAATCCAATTCTCGCAATTCCATTCATTGTTGCGCCATTAGTTATGACGACAGTTTCATATATCTTTTTAAAACTTAATTTGATTCCTATGATGGTTGCGAAGTTACCATTTACCGTGCTTTCACCAATTGCGGCCTGGATTAGTACTGATTGGACAATCATGGCAGCAATCTTGGTAATCATAAACTTTGTAATCTCGTTAGTCATCTACTACCCATTCTTTAAAGTGTTCGAGAAACAACAGCTAGAACGTGAGCTTGAAGCGAATGGCGAGACGCCAGAGTTATAGAAAAAAAACCGCAATTTGCGGTTTTTTTCTTACTGTCCTTGTATGTATGTCGAGTTAATCATTGAATTTCTTCTTAACTATGAGAAGTGCACCACCAATTGTTAGTAGAACACCAACACTGATTGCTTTATAAGAAGTCGCGATTCCGGTCTTTGGAAGCGATCCACGGTTTTGCTCGGCTTTCGTTGCCGGTGTTTTCTTGTCGTCTTTTTTATCATCAACCTTACTATCTACAACAGTTACGTTGATCGTTGTCGTAGTTGATTCATGTTCGGAAACAAAGAGTGTAACTGGATACACTCCAACTTTATCAAAACTTGAAGACTTTGTATCAACAGCTGTTGGTGTATTTAAAGTTGTATTCATTCCAATCGCATGGGAACGTTTGATAATGTCTTGTGACGTCATTGTTCTTGCATCATCTAAACTAACCGTAAAATCAGAACCATTGATTGAGTAGTTGTTCACAACAACAGGTACATCAACGACTGTTATTATACTGTGTGATGTTACGCCATTTAAAGTATAATCGGCATCGTAAACACCAGCTACTAGTGGGTTTGGAACATTCGTTGTTACTGAGCCCCCTGCGGCCACAAACTCATCATAAGTAGTGTAGTGCGTGATTTCATTATTCGCGATGACGGTAGCACTTACAAATGCATCTCCAATATTCCATGTATCTGTAGTCTTTAATGTAAGATCTTTAGAATTCACAATGGTCGTATCTTCGAGTAAAACAGTAACTTTCCCAGAGAATTTGTAGTTTTCGTAAAGTGCTGAAATTCCTGTTGAAACACTCCAATCAAATCCGAACTCAGTTTGACCATCTTTTGGATTGAAAGTAATAGTGTTTGAAGTTGCATCATAAGTTCCGTTTTTTACAGTAGGCTTAATAGGATTACCTTCAATATCTTTTAGAGGGTTGTCCATCACAAATTTACCGTTAACGTATGGAACGACAAGAGTTTCAACTTGTCCTGTAGCGTCAACTGTCATTGTACGACTACCATCAATTCTATTAAACTGACTTAAGTCCAAAATTGCATTGTTTCTTAAGTCGATCTCGTTGAACTGTAGTGTATGTGCAGGGTTCTTCGAAATAACATCGACTTCAACATAATTTACTTTTGTATTACTTATTGTTAGGGCTGTTAAGTTATTCAATCCACTTAATCCAGTCACACTTCGAAGCGATTGATTATCTTTTATTTCTACAATTGGTAGTGATGTTAAATAATTGGGGTTAAAGGAGATGGTTTCTAAATTCTTGTTATTCATGACTGAAAAAACAACAAATCCCCCAAGCTCAAGACGTTGAGCGGATGTGAATTCAGTGATACTGTCATTATCCTCAATAATAATTGATCCAATTACAGAGACTAATGACTCTAGACCGTCGATGCGCTCTAAAGCATTGTTATTAGTAATATACAAGTCGTCACCGATTGTCTCAAGGTTTACGAGACCAAGTGTTATTAGACTAGGATTATTAGTGATGAAAATAGATCCATGAACTTGATGTAAGTTGCGCAATCCTTCAGTGTTTTGTAGAGACCTGTTATTGCTAATGTCAACATGACCAGCACTGTTAAGCCCGTAGAGTCCCTCAATATTTGTTAACTTATGGTTGCCGATAAGATCAAGGTAGGCGAGAGAGTCAAATTCACTCAACGCATCAACATTTGTGATGTCACTATATTTTATCGTAATCGTATCTAAATTCCTTAGGTATTGCAGACCATCGATGGATTTCATTGCTGGCCGGAATGGATCCTCGACACTACCGTCATAGATAAATGTTGTTATTGTATCCAACTCGTCTTGAGATACGGTATCTTCAACACCATCCTTTGACAGTTCCATTGCAATTATTTCAGCAATATACGGATCCGTAAAAATATCTTTTATGACAAATGTGTTAGGCACAACATTATCAAAGCCATCAATAATTTCAAAATCATCTCGCTCTGATAATTCAAAGGATTCATCAATAGAATCTGCATCTTCATTCTCTGGGATGGTTGTTACACTTGCGTCATCGCTATTCTCAACATCCTCAGGGTTAAGGGTTGAATTTGTGCTTGGCTCAGATTCAGTATTATTTGCAGTCTCCTGTAGTAGAGATTTATTATCTTGTCCCTCTGCTTGGATTCCATAAACGGAAACACTGCCGACGAGTAAACCGACGATGAGTACAGAAAGTCCTAGTTTTTTTGAAATTTTTGTGTTCTTCATAATAGTGCCTCTTTTCTAATAATCAAAGTTTACATTAAGATTTCAAGGGCGCTATCAATATGTAATTAAACTAGACATACATGTCATGAATCGGAAAAACACTAAAAATATTCACAAGCTTCACATGAAATATTAAGAAACATCATCGATGATTTTGAGAAAAGGCACCAAGACGGCTTTGAGTAGATAACTAAAGCACAAAATTTACTAAGAAGTCGTAATTCGCGGTTTTATTTATTATTTAGTTTTAATTGTACTTCTGTTAGAAATTCCAATTCATTCCGTGTATATCGGTTGTCGATACGATAGATTTCAAAGGGGCGATTGTCAGATGTGTAGCCGTGATCATGTGCAACACTAATAATTTTCTTCAAATTTGAAACACTCTTTTTATACGACCCTCGATAATATAACGAGATATACGTTCCGGCTGGCAGGATAAAGTCATAATCGTCGGTCTCTTCATCACCAATAAAAAAAACAGATTGCATAGTGTTTAGGATTCCTTGATTTGCATCATCATAAGAAGGAATGGCGCCAATGTCTAAATCTCCTAATTCATCCAATTCTTCTTGGTGTTTCCTGTGTAGTTGTTTAATCACAAAGTCAGTTTCTTCATCGCTTCGCATTTGTGATTCGAGCTCATAACCGTAACGAATGGGATATTTCTTAATTGTAATTGTTGAAACATCAAAGTGACGGTAGTAACGAAGCATATTACTTCGATAGGTTAGCGAATCGTTGATTTCTTTAAGTTTAGATATTTCTGTCTGAACACGTGTTTTCTCCGTATCATAAAGTGAAATCGTATGGTTGAGTGACAATGAATCCAGGTACTCTTTTATCTGCTCGGTGGAAAAATCTAAGGCCAAGAGATCACGAATGATGTTGAGGATGAAAATATCATTAAGAGAATAATAACGGTAATTGTTGTCGCCACGTTGCGGTGTAATCAATCCTTTAGTTTCATAATAACGAATGGAATCTACTCCAATACCGTATAACTTCGAAATTTCTTTGATCGTATAAAGTTGCTTCATGGGTATCCTCCAAAGTTCTCTATTTGACTCTAGTATAGTACTAGGGTTTAAAATGGTCAATATATAGAAAAAGGAGAAATACAATGTTTCGCAATAAAGAAAATAGGAAGACTGTTGGGGCAATTTTACTCGGATCTCTGATCCTATCATTCGGTCTTTATAATATTCACCAACCCCTACAAATCACCGAAGGTGGTGTTATTGGTGGGATTATACTCATCAACCACTGGACAGGGATTAATGCTTCTTACATTTCCTTTGCATTGGATCTATTGTGTTATGCCTTTGCATTCAAATTCTTAGGTCTCGATTTCATTAAAAAATCAGTGATTACATCATTTTTTGTTGCTGCGTTTTTAAGAATGTGGGAACTTCAACCTCCATTAATTACCCATCTATTTACGAATCAGTTCATTGCGGCAATTGCTGCGGGGATATTTGTTGGTGTTGGGGTCGGAATTATTGTTCGGAGTGGTGGTTCAAGCGGTGGAGATGATGCACTTGCACTCATTATCTCTGAACGTACCGGCTGGAAGCTTGCGAAAGCGTATATGATTACCGACTTTTCGGTGCTGATTCTGTCGTTATCGTATATACCGATGTCGCGAATAGTTTACTCTTTAATCACGGTAACAGTATCATCGGTCTTGATAGATATGATTAGTACTTACCGTGTTCAACCAATCAAAACAACAATTCCCCAAACTTAGTGAGATTGTGTGTTAGCACATATTTCGCTCAATTTACACATAAATAATGCATAATGGGGTTACGGAGGTGGTAACGATGTCAAAAAAATTCAGACAAACGCAGACCCCAAAAGTAGTGCCAATTGCAACGTTATTGGCCGTAGATAAAGAAGGAAATGTCCTTCTCGCAAAAAACGAACGAGGGGTATATTCGCTACCCAATATAGAATTAAAACAAAAGCAAACATTGGAAAATTCAGTCCGTATGGACATGAAAGAAGTACATGATTTAGAAGTAGGAACTTTATCACTAATGAATGTGTATTCAGATTCCGAGTTTAGCCCAAGTAAGTGGCTCGTAGAAGTTCATACGATTTACTATACTGAAGATTTTGAACCAAATGGCAGCCAGACCTTTTATCCAATGTATGATGTTCCTGAAAACATTGATGCTTTTTCAAAACGTGTTATTTGCAAGTATTATGACGATGTACAAAAATCATTCATGGACTATATTCGAGTCCATGGCGACTTATACTAAATCCAAAAGCTCGAGGTTCATGAACCTCGAGCTTTCTTTTATTAAAGATTTGACAATAAATTCATTTAAACGATACAATGCACACAGGAGAACACATGATGGAAAGAACGTACCGAATAAAAAAAATACTCAACAATAACGTTGTGAGTGCCATGAGTGGACTCCAAGAAGTTATTATCGTTGGGATGGGGGTTGGCTTTCAGGGGAAAGTTCATGCCAAAGTTGATAACCGAAAAATTGAAAAAGTCTTCGAACTCAAACAAGAAGACGTTTTAAAGACGTCTCAGCTTGTTCGGGATATTCCGGAAAGTATGTTCTATGACATGTATCGTCTGATTGATAATGTATCGAAGCAAACTCGAATTAATTTAGATGCTCATGCATATGTAACGTTGATTGATCATATTAATTTTGCGATGGAACGTCATCGAAGTGGTCAAGATATTAAAAACTTGATGAACTATGATCTTCAAATTTTATATGGTGATGAGTTTCAATTTGGCACTCGATTGCTAGAATTGGTTAACACGAAGTACCAAATAGAGATGCCCGACGATGAAATTGGATTCCTTACAATGCATATTGTGAATGGTGCCCATGCGGATATTAAAAACCAATCTTCGATTCTAACGGACACGGTTCTCAACTGTTTGAATATCGTTAGAGATTACTATTTAATTTCGTTAAAACTTGAAGAAGCAGCAACACAGCGTATTACAATTCACATAAAAATGCTCGTCCAACGGGCACTGAGCGACACACAAATTGACTTCGAAGAAAATATCTTGTACAATGTTATTGAAGAATTTGATAGTGCTTACAAATGTTCGCTACAAATTCAGGAATACATTGAAAATCGTTTAAAGAAAAAACTAAACCCACAAGAACTTGTCTATCTGACAATTCATCTCAATCGTTTGGAGATGATGAATAAAGGCAAGTGAGGATTTGTTACCGGAATTATGGGCAAGCCTCTCAAGTGCGTCTTTTATGACGTCTTGGGAGGCTTTTTATGTTTTCTTCTTTAAACCCCATTCCAAAGGAGGAGAGAAGATGGGAAAATATCAAAATGACGCACGTGATTTACTCAAACACGTGGGTGGCAAGGATAATATTGGGGCTGTAACACACTGTGTTACACGTATGCGCTTTGTGCTAAATCATCCTGATCAAGCTGAGATTGAGGCAATCGAGAAGATTCCGGCAGTTAAAGGAACCTTTACACAAGCGGGTCAATTTCAGGTTATCATTGGTAATGATGTCGATCTTTTCTACAATGATTTTGTAGAGATATCAGGAGTTGAAGGAACCACAAAAGAAGGTATCAAAACATTAGCCAAAACCAACCAGGGTAAAGTTCAACAACTCATGAGTAACTTAGCAGAAATTTTTGCACCACTTATTCCTGCATTGATTATTGGGGGATTAATTCTAGGGTTTAGAAATATTCTTGAGGGTGTTACCTGGGGCGAGTGGGGTAGAATTGTTGATAACTCGCAGTTTTGGGCAGGAATTAACCATTTCTTATGGCTAATTGGAGAAGCAATCTTCCAATTCCTTCCAGTAGGAATCACATGGTCAATTTCCCGGAAGATGGGAACAACCCAAATTCTAGGAATTATTTTAGGGATTACCTTAGTTTCACCACAATTGATGAATGCTTATGAAGTAGCTGGAGCAACCTCAATTCCATTCTGGGATTTTGGGTTTGCACAAGTTCAAATGATTGGGTACCAAGCCCAAGTTATTCCTGCAATGCTTGCTGGATTCACCTTGGTCTATCTAGAACGCTTCTGGAAGAGAATCATTCCAAGTGCTGTTTCGATGATTTTTGTACCACTCTTCGCATTAGTACCTGCGGTCTTAATTGCACACGTTGTTTTAGGTCCTATTGGTTGGACAATCGGTTCATGGATTTCGAATGTCGTATACTCAGGTCTCACATCATCATTTAGAATTCTCTTTGCAGGAATTTTTGGTTTCTTCTACGCACCCCTAGTCTTAACAGGATTACATCACATGAGTAATGCCATCGATATGCAGCTCGTTAATGACTTTGGTGGAACACTCTTATGGCCAATGATTGCGTTTAGTAATATTGCTCAAGGTAGTGCGGTTCTTGGAATTTGGTGGCTTCACAGAGGAAATACTGAAGAAGAACAAGTGTCGATTCCTTCGATCATTTCAGCATATCTAGGTGTTACTGAACCTGCAATGTTCGGAATAAACTTGAAGTATAACTATCCATTTATTGCAGCAATGATTGGATCATCAATTGCAGCTGTGATTTCAGTTGGGTTTGGATTAATGGCAAACTCAATTGGTGTTGGAGGATTACCAGGATTCTTGTCATTTAACATTGATCGTTGGCCATTGTTCTTCATAATTGCCCTCGTTGTCATTGTTGTTCCATTTGTTATTACTGTCGCATACGGCAGAAAGGTTGAGGGCAATGCAAAATAAGTTACCCGTAGTTTATCAAATTTATCCAAAGTCATTTTATGATACGAATGGTGACGGTATCGGTGATGTCCAAGGGATTATTGAAAAGTTAGATTATCTGCAGCATTTAGGTATCGATATGATTTGGCTTACACCTATCTTTACCTCGCCACAGCGAGACAATGGATACGATGTCGCAGACTATCTTGCAATTGATCCTGTATTCGGGACCATGGAATCTGTTGAAGTATTGATCGAAGAAGCGAAACGTCGTAACATTGGAATCATGTTTGATATGGTTTTAAACCATACATCAACGGAGCATGCGTGGTTCAAACGAGCACTTGAAGATCCGCAATATCGAGAGTTCTATTTCTTCCGTGACAAGCCAACAAATTGGGAATCAAAATTTGGCGGAAATGCGTGGGAGTACGTTGAATCACTCAATCTGTATTACTTACACCTCTTTGATGTGACCCAGGCGGATTTGAATTGGGAACACGAACCTGTTTTCCAAGCCCTCGTTGATGTTGTGAATTTCTGGTTGGACAAAGGTATCCAAGGGCTTCGTTTTGATGTTATAAATCTTGTATCAAAACCAGATCCAGATTCATTTGAGGATGACCATGAAGGCGATGGACGTCGGTTCTATACCGATGGTCCGCGTATTCACGAACACCTCCACCGTTTGAATCAAGAAACTTTTGGAAAATACCCTAACATCACCACTGTCGGTGAACTCTCATCGACTGATGTTCACAATGGTGTTGCCTATGCTGCACCAAAGAACCAAGAGTTATCCACAATCTTTAATTTTCATCATCTAAAAGTGGACTACAAAGATGGAAAAAAATGGGAGCTAATGCCATTTGATTTCTTACAGTTTAAGACATTGATGAAGACATGGCAGGATGCGATGGCAGCAAGCAATGCAAACATGTCATTGTTCTTAAACAATCATGATCAACCGCGCTCGGTGTCGCGTTTTGGAAATGATCGTGAATACCCTTTCGAATCTGCAACCGCGTTAGCAACAGCGATGCAATTAATGCGAGGAATGCCTTACATTTTTCAAGGTGAAGAAATTGGGTTGCCAAACGCATACTTTGATACAATCGATGATTATCGCGATGTAGAATCGATTAATTACTATGAAATTCTCAAAGCATCAATGACCGAGTCTGATGCACTTGAAATATTAAGACAACGGTCACGTGATAACTCGCGAACACCGATTCCTTGGGATGATACAAGGCACCATGGTTTTACGACAGGAACACCGTGGTTGGGATTAACCAAGTATCCAAAGGTTCAAACAGTAGCGGATAACCTTGATAATCCGAATTCAGTCTTCCATTATTACCGCAAACTGATTGCGTTACGAAAGGCTTCACAAACTATTGAATCTGGAACGATAACATTTGAAGCGATGGACCATCCCGAGCTTATGATCTATACCCGCGAATACAACGGTGAAACAATCGTGGTGGTCATTAATTTCTATGGCAATACGGTTGCATATCAACCTAAAGAAAACGTCAAAGAAATATTACTTTCCAATGTGGGGCGGACGACTTTAGCTACACCCTGTGAATTGAAACCGTATGAGGCATGTGTCTACACGCTTGTAGCATAATGTTAGGTATCAATTGATACATCGCAAAATGTCATTGTAATTTCATAATAATTAGTCGTTAACGTATCTATTGGGCGTGAATAAATGATAAAATAGATACACGAGCGGAAACAATCAATTTAAATGACTTGATGCGGCGTAGCGCCATTTGGAGGTATATATATGTTTTTTAAACGTAAAAAGAAAGCGACAGATGAATCTTATGGAGCATTTGGAACTGGAACTGTTTTATCATTAGAACAAGTTCCCGATCCAGTCTTTGCCCAAAAAATGATGGGTGACGGTTATGCCATCGAATTAACCGACGGAACAATTGTTGCACCTTCTGAAGGTGAAGTAACGGTTGTGTTCCCAACGGGTCATGCCTATGGGATTGTCAGAGAAGATGGTGTCGAAATTCTTGTACACTTAGGAATTGATACAGTACAACTTGAAGGAAAAGGGTTTGTATCACATGTTAAAGTCGGTGATAAAGTATCACGCGGTGATAAACTTGCGACCATGGATCTTGAACTCATCAAGGAAGCTGGGAAATCAATTATTAGTCCAATGATAATAACATCAGGGCAAGCAATCACATTACATCGTGATGGTGAAACAGTAACACCAACAACTGAGGATATCTTCTCAGTAAACGCATAATTTAAAGCTTAGGGTATCCTAAGCTTTTTTGTATCGCCATTTATGAAAGGAGATATCTATGGAATACTACAAATACTTACGACAATTTGTTGGGCATCGTCCAATTATATTGCCAGGTTCAGTTGTACTTGTTTTTGATAGTGCTGGAGCAGTTCTTTTGGAGCAGCGTATTTCCGGTCACTTTGGACTTCCAGGAGGAATGATGGATCTTGGAGAAAGTTTCGAAACAGTTGCTATCCGCGAAGTTAAAGAAGAAACCAACTTGACGATTCGAACACTGGAGTTTTTTAAAAATTACTCAGGACCGTCGCATCATGTAGTTCTCGAAAATGGGGATGAAATGTATGTCGTAACTGCTGTTTTCTATACAACAGATTATGAGGGTGATTTGCAACATAATCCTGATGAATCCCTACGTGTTCAGTTTTTTCACTGGATCAATTACCGGAATTAATGGTTCCCGTTCATTTGCGAATGATTCGAGAATTTCAAGAGTTCGCAATCACAAAAGAGAATGTGTTAAAATAGTAAAGAACTTTTTAGGAGAACACTTATGAACGTAAATGATTTTGATTTTTACCTTCCAGAGTCACTGATAGCACAAACACCTGCAGCCAAACGCAGTGAGTCGCGCTTATTGGTTGTGGACGGTATGAATCTTGAAGATAAACACTTCTACAATATAACCGACTACTTGCATGAAGGGGACGTTTTAGTGGTCAATAACACACGAGTTATTGCTGCTCGTCTTTTTGGAGAGAAACCGGAAACCGGCGCACATGTCGAGTTGTTGATTCTTAAATTTGAAGGAAAAACAGCAGAATGTCTTGTTGGAAACGCTAAGGTTGTAAAATTGGGAACTGAACTAAGCTTTGGTGGTGGGAAACTGAAGGCAATCTGTACAAAAATTGGCGAAGAAGGAATTCGTTTCTTTGACCTTATTTTTGATGGAATATTCTTAGAAGTGCTGGATGAACTTGGGCAAATGCCTTTGCCACCGTACATCCATGAGCGCCTCGAAGATAAAGAACGCTATCAAACAGTTTATTCGGAAGTTGCGGGAAGTGCTGCAGCACCAACTGCTGGATTACACTTTACGGAAGAAATCCTTGACCAATTGAAAGCAAAAGGTGTTATGATTGTTCCTGTAACATTACATGTTGGATTGGGAACGTTCCGACCTGTCAAAGTGGATAATATTTTTGAACATACAATGCATGCTGAATCATACTTCATGACCCAAGAAACTGCGGATGTTCTAAATCAAGCACGTGCTGAAGGGCGTCGTATTGTGGCTGTTGGAACGACATCAGTACGAACTTTGGAAACCATTATGACCGAACACGGAACATTTTTGGAAACTGAAGGCGAAAGTAAAATATTCATCTATCCAGGATATGAATGGAAAGCAGTGGACGCAATCATTACGAACTTCCACTTGCCAAAATCTACACTCATTATGCTTGTCAGCGCCTTTGCTGGTAAAGCTGAAATTGACCACGCGTATGCCCATGCAGTTGAGACAGAATATCGTTTCTTCTCCTTTGGGGATAGCATGATCTTGACCCATAAAATATAAAAAAGGAGTCTTATGAAAATCAATAAAAATCCAGAGCGGTTAAAAATGATTCTAATAGTGATAGGAATTCAGTTCATTGTCGCAACAGTAACGCTCTTAATGTATGGAAACGGTCATCCTCTAATTCAATATATTAGAAGCATTCATGTCGGTTTCCAAGTGATTATAATTAGTATTGTAGGATTTATCATTTATGCAATTCCAGGTTATTTGTTAGTTATTTCAAAATCTAATAAACGTAACCTTATCGAAACGATTGATTCAGCAGTTCTCGTTCTAACGGGGATTTTGCTTGCAACGTTTTTGATTATTTTTGTATATAGTTACCTGCTACACTTAAAAACGCCATGGTTATTCTATAGTCTCATAAACCCAATTTTTGGGAACTTAATGTACGACACGATGCAGATTCGATCTTTTATGAATCTTGTCTGGTTGCCATCAACTATTATTCCAGGACTCGGAATATTGTTTGGTGCGTTTGTACGCCTTAAACAAGAAGGAGTTGTGAAAGTTTGAAACGTCATTGGACCGCATTACTGGCGATTGTTGCATCCGCAATAATCTACAGTCTGCTTTTAAAATTTATACCTGGAACCTTTACATGGTTTCTGACATTTATTTGGATGGTTATGCTACTGGTAATTGGACACTTCATGTCTCCACACAGCAAAGCAAATAACCGTTGGTTAGGAAAAGTTGTCATCGCAATTATCGTTGTCTTTATCTTTGGATTCCAACTGAATATTCTTCAAGTACCAGAGTTTCGGCAATTACTTGGAACCGTCGGAATAACCGGTGGGTTCTTAGATTTGCTCTTATTGTACTGTGGATGGGCATTTTTCCAAGTTTAAAAGAGTTTTCGAACTCTTTTTTTCGTTGAAACATGTATAATAAAATATATGGGGTGACTGAATATGAGATTAAAGAAAAATGCGAGCATCGTGCTACTGGGTGATAATACGTTGGTAAGTACATCGTTAACACGATCACTGACAAAAGCGTTGCCAAATTATAACGTTCATAACAGTGCTCAGAAGCACTATCTAACCGAAGATGTGTTAAACAATTTTCAATCGGACTGTACAACACTGAAACCAAGCGTTGTTTTTGTGTTCCTTGGTAATGAAGATAGTTTGAGCTTGCGCCGAGACATCTTGTCTGGAACAACTGCTTCCATGCTTAACTTTGAAAACCAATATCATGAACTCGCTCGTAAATTGGATGCATTGACACTCAAACGTGTTGTCTTGATTGAGCCTTTCTATGTCTCAAGATATGCAATCCGTGATCACGTTCGTTATGATATTCAGGATAAAATATACATTACCCGTAAAATTGCGAAGTCGTATGGGTTTGAATTAATTACATTGGATGGATTGTTGAATCAAGCGGCATTCGATACCGGAGCTTATAATATCGTCAAACCAAATGGTTTACAGTTAAAAAAACCAGGTGTTCGTATTCTAGAAACAGCGATCTTGGATAAATTTAAAGAGTGGAGTATTCTATGATTGTATCAGGTAAAATAAGTGTTAAAGCAATTCTAAAAGAGCGAAAACGAGAAATTAGTGCGGTCTACATTCTTGATAAGCATCATGACCGTGAGTCGCGTTATGTTTTGGGAATCGCACAGGGTTTACCAATTGAACGGTTAGACCGTGAGGCTATGGATCAATTGGCCGGGAATACGAGTCATGGCGGATACTTGGTTGCATGTGGCCCCAGACTATCGGATGGTTTCGACACGCTAAAACAAGGATCGCTTGCACTCATGTGTATTGAAGGGGTAACTGATCCTTTTAACCTTGGTGAGATTTGTCGTACAGTAGCATCTTTGGGTTTTGATGGGATTGTGACTCCAAACTATGATTTTTATGATAATGAAGCAAAACTGATTCGTGCGAGTGCCGGTGCAAGTGAATCGTTATGGTGGTTAAAATCTGACGACTTAGCGCATGATATGGCGAGTATAAAAGAACGCGATGTTCGCATTGTTGCCGCTTATCGAGGTGATGAGAGTGTTGCGCTTCATCACTATCAAATGCCAAACCGTGTATGTATTGCTTTGGGTGGCGCACTTCGTGGCCTTTCACGTGCACTTCTTGATTTAAGTGATGATCATGTTCGTATTGATTATGATGCACGAGTCTCATTGAGTACTGTTGGTGCAGCGACATCCTTTGCCTATGAACACTATCGTCAAAAAGGAGTATCCGAATGAAACTAGCAATTATACAACAACGTATTTTCTCAAATAATCCCCAACGAAACTTTGAAGTCATGAAAGCAGCGATTCAAGCGCATAAGAATCAAGTCGATATCATTGTTTTTCCAGAGATGGCCGTGGGTGGCTACATGTTGGGCGATAAATATAATAATCTGGATACGATTCATGATTTCATGTACTATAACGACCAATTAAAGGCGCTCTCTGAGGGAACCGCAGTCATTTGGGGGAATGTTCATCATGATGGAAAACATTTATATAATGCTGCGTATTTTGCGGTTGATGGCGATTGGGCTCACCGTGCTTCGCAAACCGATGCGGGAATTTATCTAAAACATTTATTGCCTAACTATACATTCTTTGATGATAAACGTTACTTCCATGCGGGTTATGGAAATTTTGAACCGTTTGAATTTAAAGGGCAAAAAGTAGCGATTCAAATCTGCGAAGATATGTGGGATGAAACGCATGATATGTCACCTACGACACAAATGAAAGCCTATAATCCTGATGTAATGATTAATATTTCTGCATCACCATGGGTTAAAGGCAAAGAGACATCACGCCTCGATACAATTCGTCGTCACAATTTATCGATGCCATTTGTTTATGTGAATGCCACGGGTATGCAAAACAATGGTAAGAATGTCGTCGTTTTTGATGGTGGGTCATTGGTTGTAACACCAACGACGATTCACGAGTTACCGCAAAACTTCGAACAATCGGAAACAGTGATTGATTTGGCGACTCTCGAAGCGCATCAAAATCCTGTGGAGCATAAACTTTATGAAGCACTCATCCACGCAATTCGTTATTTTGATGAGGAAACACTTGCATACGGTCCAAAATGGGTTGTGGGTGTATCGGGTGGTCTTGATAGCAGCGTAACGGTATCGCTCTTAGTTAAAGCATTGGGCGCAGAACGTGTATTGGGTGTTACGATGCCAAGCAAATTCACACGTGACATTACCAAGAGTAATGCCTATCATCTCAGTGAGAAACTTAACTTCAAATTATTGGAAATTCCGATTGCCTCAATGGTTGATGCGACACTTGAAAGTTTGAGCCATGGTGGTTACGACACTGTAGAAGGATTGTCCTACGAAAACATTCAAGCGCGTCTACGAGGCCATACATTAATGAGTGTATCGAGCCTGGAAAATGCAGTTGTTTCAAATAATGGAAACAAAATTGAGGTTGCGTTGGGTTATGCGACACTTTATGGTGATGCAATTGGTGCGCTTGCGATACTGGGAGATCTTACCAAAATGGAAGTGGGAAAAGTCGCGCAATCGCTGAACGAAATTGCTCAGGCGGAAATCGTCCCACAAAATCTGATCCCGCTTGATGAAGCAACACATGTCTCTTGGGAATTTGCACCAAGTGCAGAATTAAAGGATGATCAATTTGATCCCATGAAATGGGGTTATCATGATGCACTCATTGAATTCTTACAGAAAGATTCTTTGGAAGATTTGCTTGCGTCATATTTAGACGGTACTATATACAATACCAAGCTCGGTAGTTATCTTTATGCCTATCAATTAGATAAGCCCGAAGCGTTTATTGAAGATTTGAAATGGGTCATTCGAACGATGAATGTCGCCGTTTATAAACGCATTCAAATGCCACCGATTGTTTCAGTGAGTGACTATGCGTATGGCATGACGTACCGTGAGAGCCAACTTCCACAGACTTATACACAGAAACAACGTGCACTTATAGAATCCATTCTTAAAATGTAAAAAGATAACCTCGGTTATCTTTTTTTATGTTTGATTCTAAATCTTAACTCATCAGTCACAAGAAAAACACAAAACAATTGAAAAATAGTTACCAAATAATCACTAAATACAGCATGTTAGTCAATATACAACGAACATGATTTAATAATTGTGCGATAAACCTTATAATGTGTCAGACACAATGGTATTATAATCCTATGTTCATGATAGGATGCCGTGTTGTATAAAACAACCCTTAGTAATTTTTTTTGAAGGGGTGATTATGTGGAGAAAATACTACTGATACTTATAGTAGTTTTACTTATCACGGGTTGTGCCTCAAATCAGCAACTGGGCATGGTGATGACTGGTGACAAAGTGGCCAGTTATTCCAAAGTAATTGATGAGCGGATTGAACCTATCTACTATGAAACAATTGAAAGATCTTCAGGATTATTGTTTGTTGGTGATTCGCGAATTGTTGAATCGGGAGCGGATGGGTATTATCGTTATGAAATCATTCAGTTAGAACATAATGGTGACATAACGACATATGAAAATCTTGCAGAGACAGTTCCTGCAACAGCAGAAATTATAGAAGTTGGGGTTAAAACCTTGGAAAGTGTGACACAAGGTGTTTATGATGATGTTCTTGCAAGTGCATTATTCGAATCAATTAATCAATCCCGACGGGATGTTTATTTATCAGAGCTAACGTGGTCAAATGAATTATCGCAAGCTGCTAAAACAAGGGCTAAGGAACTTCTTATTACATTTGATCATAAACGTCCAGATGGACGCTTATGGGATACTGTGAGTAGCCATGTCTATGCTGAAAATATAGCATACGGGCAAAAGACCTCTGAAGAAGCACAAGCAGGCTTCATGCAATCTGAATCACATCGTGACAATATTCTCTATGGAGATTTTGGGACGGTTGGAACTGCTGTAATTCGAGATGTTCGAGGTATGTATTACTACGTACAACTGTTTGGTTATTAGTAATGCCCTTGAACCGAAATAAAATACCGTACTGTGTGGGGACCAGTGCGGTATTTTATTTATGACATAACTATAGTGAAGAGAAAAAAGTTTATATACAAATTCATGAAAGTTGTTATCCGTGATAACAACTTTTTCTATGAGAACGTGAAGATTTGTTAAAATCGAACCATTAAAATTGTCATGACTGAAAATTTGTAATATAATAGTAAATGAACATGGTTCATTTTATGAAATTTATGTGAAGATTACGAGAGAGAGGTACATGAATGAAACGTATTCTGAAGAATATGAAACCATTCATACTCTTAGTTCTGGTAGCAATTTCACTCTTGTTTGTTCAGGCGTGGGCCGACTTAAAACTTCCGAATTATATGTCGGATATTGTAAACGTCGGAATCCAACAGTCGGGGATTGAACATGCAAGTCCAGAAATAATGAGTAAGAATGGCTACGATTTAATCGCTGCTGTACTTCCAGAAACACAATCAAATGCATTTAAAGATGCATATACAGTATCTGGTAATGAAGCAGTCATCAAGGATGATGTAGATCGAAAAGAAATCGATGTGTTAGTGGGAGAATCCATTTGGACATTGATGAACTACGAAATTCCCGGAACCGAGCCGATGAACGGTCAAATGTCCGAAGATTTCAATATCACAGATCTTTACCCTGCAATTCCACTCTTTGAGTCCTTAGACAATTCAATCAAAGAAGCGGCATTTGCAAAGGCTGAAGAAACTCAAGATTCTTTAAAAGCACAAACCGGCGTCATGGTCGCAAAAATGCTTTATGAAGAACAAGGAACGGATATATCAACGTTACAACGTGACTATATCTTTAAAACCGGATTACAAATGCTAGGAATAACATTTGTTGGGGTTATTGCTGCCGTGTTAGTTGGTTTATCCGCAACACGTACAGGGGCAGGATTCTCCCGCAATCTACGTCGTGAAGTCTTTGAAAAAATTCAGGGCTTCTCAAGTGCAGAGTTTAATAAATTCTCACAATCATCAATGGTTGTTCGATCAGCCAATGATGTGACACAAGTACAAATGATGATCATGATGTCTATACGAATCTTCTTCTATGCGCCAATTATGGCGATAGGTGGAATTGTCATGATTCAAAATAAAGCCGATTCCATGACGTGGTTAATTGGTGCAGCATGCGCCGCTCTCTTCGTTGTTCTTCTCTTTATTTATTTTGTTGCAATGCCAAAATTTAAAATTCGACAATCACTCGTCGACCGTCTAAACCTAGTTTTCCGCGAAAACTTAAGTGGTGTCATGGTTATGCGAGCATTTGGAAATACAGATTTTGAAAATAAACGTTTTGGAAAAGCAAACGTTGATGTTGCTGACCTGACATTGTTTGTAAACCGTGTCATGTCGATTATGATGCCAATCATGATGTTAATTATGAACATGACAGTTGTGGGTATTATTTGGTTTGGTGCGGGTGAAGTGTCAAATGGAATTATTCAAATTGGAGACATGATGGCATTTATGCAATATGCAATGCAAATCATTATGGCCTTCCTTATGATTTCAATGATGTTTATTTTCATTCCACGTGCAATGGTCTCATTGAACCGTATTAACGAAATTCTTGAAACCGAAAATTCAATTGAGGATCCACAAACAAGCCTTTCATTGGATGATACAAAACGTGGTGTTGTTGAGTTTGATAATGTTTCATTCAAATATGACGGTGCGGATGAATATGTCCTCAAAGATATTAGTTTCACTGCACGACCAGGACAAACAACCGCATTTATTGGGTCAACCGGATCTGGTAAATCAACCTTAATCAACCTGATTCCACGCTTTTACGATGCTAGTGAAGGTGTTGTGCGTGTTGATGGTGTTGATGTGCGAGATGTTGATCAGAAAACGCTTCGTGAAGACATCGGCTATATTCCTCAAAAGGGAATTCTATTGTCTGGAACGGTTGAAGAAAACCTGAAATATGGAAATCAAGGGGCAAGTGATGAACAAGTCCTTAAAGCATTAGAAATTGCACAGGGAAACTTTATTCTTGATAAAGAAGAAGGCCTTCAATATCGTATTGCACAAGGTGGAACAAACGTTTCTGGAGGACAACGCCAGCGACTCAGTATTGCCCGTGCTTTAGTACGTGATGCGTCGATCTATATCTTTGATGATAGTTTCTCAGCCTTAGACTTCAAAACAGATCAACTTTTACGAAAAGCAATTCATGAAAACTATGAAGATGCAACATTGATGATTGTTGCACAACGTGTTAATACAATTATCGATGCAGACCAAATCATCGTATTGGACGAAGGAAAAATGGTAGGAATTGGTACTCACCAAGAACTCCTCAAATCAAGCGCCACATACTATGAAATTGCTGCGTCACAATTATCAGAGGAGGAATTGAATTATGGCAAGAAATAACAGTTCAGCTCCATCTGGAAAAGCAAAAGATATGAAACAAACAATTCGCAAGCTTGCGGGATTGATTAAACCACATTTGACTAAATTTATCTTTGTCTTGATTGCGGCACTCATCTCGACGGTATTAGCAATTATCGGACCGAAGATTCTAGGACAAGCAACAACCGTTCTGTTTGAAGGATTGGTGTCACGTGTTCAAGGTCTTGGAGGTGTAGACTTTGAGAAGATTGGACGAATTCTTATCTTCCTCTCAGCAATTTACGGATTTAGTTTCTTATTTAGCTATATTCAAGGGTTTGTGATGGCGCGAATTTCTCGTGATATTACCTTTAAACTGCGTAAAGATATGCAAGTTAAAATTGACCGTTTGCCCCTTAGCTATTTTGACAAAACAACAGTTGGAGATACACTTTCAATTGTAACGAACGATATTGATGTTATTGATACAAACTTGACCAATAGTATTACACAAATTCTTACATCAGTAACAACGATTGTTGGGGTCTTATATATGATGATTACGATTAACTGGCAAATGACGCTTGCGGCATTGCTCGTTATGCCGATATCATTCGGAATTATGGTCTTTATCTTTAGTCGTTCACAAAAATTCTTCCAAGCCCAACAAGACAACTTGGGAGAGTTGAACAGTCATATTGAAGAAATGTACGGAAGCCAAATTGTTGTGAAAGCATACAATGCGGAAGACATTTCATTAGCAAAACATGATGAAATCAACAACCGTCTCTACGATTCAACATGGAAGAGTAACTTCTTCTCAGGTTTAGCACAACCAATGATGAACTTTATTGGGAATGCTGGTTATGTTGTAATTAGTATTCTTGGTGGTTGGTATGCAACGCAAGGAATGATCAGTGTTGGGGATATTCAGTCCTTTATCCAATATATGCGTAACTTCTTGAACCCGATTGCACAATTGGGAAGTATTTCCGCACAATTCCAACAATCAATCGCAGCTGCAGAACGTGTCTTTGAGTTCTTAGAAGAAGATGAAGAACCAGCAGAAACACCTGTTGACTACGATTTGGAAACACTGCAAAGTTCTGTTATGTTTGAGAATGTAAACTTTGGTTACCTTCCAGGACAAACAATTATCAATGACTTTAGTACCTATGTTAAACCAGGTCAAAAAGTTGCGATTGTTGGTCCAACAGGTGCTGGTAAAACAACCATTGTTAAACTCTTAATGCGTTTCTACGATGTTACTTCCGGATCAATTATGATTGACGGTATTGATATCCGAAACTTCAAACGTGAAGATTTACGTTCGACCATTGGTATGGTTCTTCAAGATACATGGTTATACAGTGGATCCATTAAAGAAAACATTCGTTACGGTAATCTCGATGCAACGGACGAAGAGGTTTACACCGCTGCTCAAGAAGCACAAGTTGATCACTTTGTTCGAACCTTAGCGGATGGTTATGATACAGTTCTTAATGAAGAAACATCGAATGTCTCTCAAGGTCAAAAACAATTATTAACGATTGCGCGTGCAATTCTCGCTGATCCCAAAATTATGATTCTTGATGAAGCAACAAGCTCAGTAGATACCCGTACTGAAGTACTTATCCAACAAGCGTTGGATAAATTGATGGAAGGACGTACAAGCTTTATTATTGCACACCGTCTTTCAACGATTCGTAACGCAGACATGATTCTCGTTATGGATAAAGGTGATATTATTGAAGTGGGTAATCATGAAGAGCTCATCGCCAAAGATGGCTTCTATGCAACCCTCTACAACAGTCAATTTTCTGAAGACTAGTTTGAAAGTTCGTGAGCTTAGCTCACGGACTTTTTTTTAAGTATGCGATACAAAACGTCTAGAATGTTGTATTATTAGAAGTATGAAATAAGCGGGGTTTAAGATGAAGTATAAAACAATATTACTAGATATCGATAATACACTACTCGATTTCACAGCATCACAAGACATTGCTTTTGGAAAATTGCTCAACGATCTGGGCATTCCTTACAGCGATGCCCTCAAAGAGAAGTATTTAACCATCAATCATCAATTATGGCACGACCATGAAGCAGGCCATATTCCGAAAGAGACCATCATGGAACAGCGGTTTGCGCGCTCATTTGAAGACTATGAAGTCAATATGAGTGGGTATGAAATGGATGATAAATTCCGACAACATGTGGAAAACCATCCAATATTAATGCCCAATGCGAAGGAATTACTTGCAAAAATTACAGATAAGTATACACTAGCAATAGTGACTAACGGTATTAGTCGAACACAACATAAACGCTTGCATAACGTTGGTATTCATGATATTTTCGAAGCCATTGTCATCTCGAGTGATGTTGGAGCGACAAAACCAAGTCCTGTTTTCTTTGATTACACATTCAAACAATTACCGCATGCGGATAAAACGACAACGTTGATTATCGGTGACTCGTTGAGTGCAGATATTCAAGGGGGTAATCGTGCGGGAATAACGACCGTCTGGTACAATCCAAAACAAATCGAAAACACCAGTAACATTATTCCGGATTATGAAATTACGGATTTAATGGAACTACTCAGTATTGTGGAATAGGAGGATCTATGGCACAGAAGAGTAAAGATAAATCGACATATACAAGTATTGTAGGATTAGGAATACTTGTTACCTTAATGTGGATTTCAGATCGCATCTTATATCCTTTTGGCGGATGGCCAATGCTACGTATTATTAATTATATATTAATGATTGCGGCAGTCGTGCTTATCATCCAAAAGTTTATAAAATTAACGAAACAAGCCAATAAATAGTGCTTGTTTCTTTTTCTATGAGGAGGAAATTATGGGCGTTATAGTCGTAGGAGTTAGTGTCGTAGTAAGTGTGCTGGTCATTATCTTTTTGATTGCGAAATTTCAAAGAGAACAAACAATTCAAATGATCAAACAGCAGTATGGGGAGAAACCAGAGTTCGATTCACGTTTTTTTGAAATGGCGAATGCACGGTATTATTTTGATCGTTTTACACCCGAACAGGCAATTGATGAGACAACTTTCCAAGACCTGGACATGGAGGCATTGTTTCATCGTATGAATGTAACGCAGTCCGCGCTCGGAGAAAGCATGCTTTATTATCGCCTACGGGATATGCGCAAGCATAATCGTGATGATTTCGAATTAAAGGTCACAGCAATGGAAGATGAAACAACACGGTTAAAAGTGCTGCTGCCACTCAATCGCATCGGAAAACCACGTGAGAAGATGATGCAGGCATACTTTGATGGCTATGAGCCCATTGATCATAACTTTAATATAATACTTATATTAGCGAGAGCCTTCGCGATTGGATCAATTCTTATGCTTTTCATTGATCTAACAGCAGGTATATTAGGGGTTACCTTTTCATTCATTGCCATGTTTGCTCTTAATGAAAAAGTTACGGATCAAATTAAAGCGAACATAAGCAGTGCATCCTATTTTACGGATGTTATTAAATGTGGTCACAAAATTACGAAATTTGAACATGAATCCTTTGAAACAGAAATGGAGCATTTACTAGCATCATTAAAACCATTTAATGGTGTCTCCGCGATCCTTAGCTTTGCAATGCCAACCAATCAAAGTGATGTAATGGGCCTCAGTTTCTTTACAAGTATCTTATCTACTTATTTTTTGATAACTCCGCTAGCCTATGGTCGCGTCATCAAAATATATAATTCGAATCAAGAAGCCATGCGCGATGTAGTCGAAATCATGGGCATGCTTGAGGTCTATATTGCGACAGCTTCTTATCGCGAATCGTTGCGAAACTATTCACTCCCAATTGAGTCCAATCGTTCAGCTCCTAAATTTACGAACATCGTCCATCCATTGATTGAAGATGCGGCCATCGCGAATACAGCCGAACTGGACCAAAGATGTCTAATAACAGGATCAAATGCGAGTGGGAAATCAACCTTTGTCCGTGCGTTAGCATTAAATACAATTTTAGGGCAAAACTTCAATACATGTACTGCAGATTCATTTGAGTTACGACATGCTCACGTCATTACATCGATGGCAATGCGCGACAACATTGAATCGGGTGACAGTTATTTTGTGACCGAGACAAAATCGATAAAACGAATATTGGATGCCGTAAAGCATGAAACATTTACACTTGTTTTTATTGATGAAATTCTAAAAGGAACCAATACAATCGAGCGGATTGCAGCATCTGCATCAGTGCTTTCGGCTCTTTCCCATGAATCGTGCTTCGTAGCTGCAGCAACGCATGATATTGAACTGACAGAGATGTTAGGTACTATCTATACGAATTATCATTTCCGCGAAACGATCACCCATGATGGTATTGAGTTTGATTATCAACTTCGACAAGGACCATCCAACACAACCAATGCAATTCGATTGCTTGAGCACTATGGATATGAACCAAAACTTGTTGCTGTTGCAGATGCACTGGCATCACAGTTTAGAGAGACCCGTTCGTGGCCTAATGTAACCTTAAACGATAAGTAAGCTTATCGTTTTTTTTATACAAGATAAACACTAAAATAGACCACCTAAACCAAGAAACCTGTAGCTAACTTCATGGATTGCTATACTTGAACTAATGTGGGGTATATCTATGAAGAAAAAACAATCCAGTCTTGTTCTAAGTATTATTGTCGCAACAATCGCATGCTATATGGGATTTAAAGTAATCCTCTTTTTGATTATCAAAAATATGGATGCAGCAGCCACCCAACACCTTGATTTTATGAGCTTTATGACAGTTGATATTGTCGTGACTTTTATCGTTATTATGGTGATTGCGATTATCGCATGGCTGGTTAAAAATACCCATCCCAAACCATAAAAATGATGCAGGACTAAAAAGCATCCTCTATTCGTACCCTTGTGCTAAGACAAGATACAAATAGAAGATGCTTTTTTTACTGTTTTTAATAGACTTGGATTAATACTAAATCGTATTGCGATTATAAATCGTAATCTTCGGCAATGACACCGGTGACTTCTTCGATTTCATCCATGAGCAGTGCCTCAACACCACCACGAAGCGTGTAGTCAATCAGTCCACACCCAATGCAAGCTCCAAGTAGTCGGACTGTTACAACGCCTTGGTCGTTGACACTTACGAATTCCATGTCACCGCCATCACGTTGAATATATGGTCTGATTTTATCTAACGATTGAATAATACGTTCTTCTAATGTCATGTTAATCACCCCTGAAAGAAATACAGAACAGATGCTGTGATTAATCCCAATAGGAAACCACCAATTACTTCAACCCATTTATGACCTAAAACATCTTTAATCTTTTCGCGATACACAGGATTTTCCAATGTAGTTTGTGTCAAGATTTCGATATCCTGGATGAGTTGTTTGGTCATCTTAATGTTTTGACCCGCATAATAGCGAACATTCGCAGCATCATAAATAACAGTTAATGAAAATACCAATGAAATAAAGAAATACTGTGATTGGAACCCTGAGAGATACCCATACGACATCGTAAGCCCAACAACCAAGGAAGTATGCGAACTTGGGAAACCACCACTTTCGAAGATCGAACTTAAGTCTTTCTCGCCAGTTCTTAAATAGTAAAACAATGGCTTCAAGAGCTGTGCGAGCACATTCGCCAAGATTGCTGAAATGATTGGATAAAAATTTGAACTCATAGGATCCACCTCTTACTTTTATTATATCATACAAAAAAGGATGTGTTATAATATATAAGATATTGAGGTATGAAAATGAAACATAAGTATACAAATGGACAGATAGTTGAAGGTGTCATAACCGGAATCCAACCGTACGGTGCTTTTGTTGTCTTAGATGAAGAGACCACTGGTCTTATCCATATCTCAGAAGTTTCGGATGATTTTGTACGTGATATTCGTCAATATATAACACAAGGGGAACATATTATTGCGAAGATTATTGATGTGAGTGAAGGTCCTAGTCAATTGCGCTTATCATTGAAAGCATTGAACTATTCTTCACGAAAAGATCGCACCGATAAAGACAATAAACGACCTTTAGTACCGGACGCTGAGTTGGGTTTTGAAACACTTGAGACAATAATGCCTCGATGGTTGACGCAAAAGGAGAAAGATATGGTTAAAGTAGATTTAAGTCACGCACTATTAGAAGGTAATGTATTAGATTATCAAGAAGACGTGAATCGTATTCATGAAATGTTACATGCAGGTACTGGAAAAGGAAGCGATTATACCGGTTGGTTAGATTGGGCAAATCGCTACGATAAAGATGAATTTGCACGTATCAAAGCTGCTGCTAAACGCATTCAAGAACAAGCTGATGTTCTCTTAGTATGTGGAATCGGTGGATCATACTTAGGCGCTCGTGCAGCAATTGAAATGCTGCAAGGACCTTATGCACAATCAGACTTAGAAATAATTTATGTGGGAAATACATTCTCATCAACGGCAATTGTTCGTATCTTGAACTATATTAAAGGGAAACGTGTTGCAGTGAATGTCATCTCCAAATCTGGAACAACAACAGAGACAGCACTCGCATTTCGTATGATTCGTCAGCACATGGAAGCTGTCTATGGTGAAGAAGCAGCACAACGCATCTATGCTACAACTGATGCAAAGAATGGTCTTTTAAAACCACTAGCCGACGCCAAAGGGTATGAAACATTTGTGATTCCTGATGATATTGGTGGTCGCTTCTCGGTTATTACGCCGGTAGGACTTTTACCAATTGCGGCTGCTGGGATTGATATTGATGCACTAATGCAAGGTGTCAAAGACGCTACATTTGAATTTAATACTCCTGACCTTACCGCAAACCCTGCTTACACTTATGCAGTAGCACGCCGTATGCTTGAAAAACAAGGGAAGGTTACAGAGATGTTCGTGAGCTACGAAACACACATGCTCTTTGTTGCTGAATGGTGGAAACAACTCTTCGGCGAATCTGAAGGAAAAGAAGGAAAAGGTATTTTACCTGCAAGTGTCAACTTCTCAACAGACTTGCATTCAATGGGGCAACACATCCAAGACGGAACCAAAAATATATTTGAAACGGTCGTACTCATCGATAATCCAATCGAAGATATGTTAGTACCTGAAGAATTAAATGATCTTGACCAAATGAACTATCTAGCAGGCAAGAGCCTACACTGGATAAACCAAAAAGCATTTGAAGGAACGCTTGAAGCGCATGAAGTTACAGGCGGTGTTCCTAACATCTTAATTTCAATTGAGAAAGCAGATGCCTATACATTTGGCTATATGGTCTATTTCTTCTTTACGGCACTGGCAATGTCAGTTTACATGCTGGATGTGAATCCATTTGATCAACCTGGCGTTGAAGTTTACAAAAAGAACATGTTCCGCTTACTGGGAAAATAAGTCAAAACAAAACCCTCTATTGATGATAGAGGGTTTTTTGTGTGTGAGATGACATAAAAAAAAGGAGTTCGACTCCTTGCTTTTATAGTTAGTCTACCAATAGAGATTGATATGAAGAAGATAGACTAAACGGAAGTTCAATTGGAGATTGATTCTATTATGCATGTAATGGCACTTACATGGATATTATTATAAGACTTCCGAAAGTTATTGTTCTAACGCCTACCAAAACATTAGAAACGATTTAACTTACAAGATTATTATACACAATATTTGAGAGAAAACATAACAAATGACTGTGCTTTGATAATAATTTATTAAAAGTGATCTAAAATAATAAAAAAAGCAACGTTTCAACGTTACTTTGTGAAAAATATACTTTACTTTGTATAATTATCTTTCAATTCATCGGCATTTGCGACACTAAAGTCAACATGGCAGTACCCACCAGGGTTCACATTTAGATAAAGCTGATGCTCATCTTCTGCGATTGTAAAGTTTTCAAGAGCCTGAACTTCCACAGCAAGTGGACCATCAATTGATGATGCAAGTATCGCAATGGTCGCCTCGATAATGGTTCGGTCATTATCATCAGTATAGTAAATACCGGTTCGATATTGGGTACCAATGTCGTTGCCTTGGCGGTTTAGGGATGTGGGATCAATAATTCGGAAGAGGTGATCAATGATTGCCTCCAATGATAACACGACAGGATCATAAACGAGTTCAACCGTTTCTGTGTGACCCGTCGTACCTGAACAAACGTCGCGATACGATACACCATCACGGATACCATTGGCGTACCCAACTTTGGTATTCACTGTACCTTTGAGGCGTCTGAAGTATTCTTCTACACCCCAGAAGCAACCACCAGCTAAATAGATTTTTCGTGTTGTATTGGACATCATGTATCCTCCTTTTCAAAAATTGTAGCACAAAGCTAACCATTTCATGGACATTTCGCTCATAAAAAAAGAGGTCGTAATGACCTCGATGAGGGCTCAGTGGTCTAGGCTGGCCGTTCTCAAATACCAGTGATGGAGATCCTAGGTACTTGCCGAGCATGCGCTCTTGGTATTATACTATCCTTTAAGTATCTAGTTTTCGTCAATGATACGTTAAATTTAGGTTAATTTGGATAAATTATGATACAATTTGAAACAACTTGGAGGTTTTCTATGAAAAGTGAATTAATCAATTTTAGAGATTTTGGTGGGTATCCGACACAGGATGGCCGTTTTATTAAAGAAGCAATCTTTTTCCGTTGTGGATCATATCGTGATCTTACAGAGGAAGATCGTGACTACATTCGTTCGTTAAACATTCAAAACTTATGTGATTACCGAGAAGTGAGTGAGCTTGATCGAGACGAACTTCGCGAAACGTTTGCGAAGAAAGTTTATACTATTTCAGCATCTGAACATCTCGGAGGCTTTGAAGATGATAAGAACCTTCCATACACAGCCTTGTCATCAGAAGATATGGAAGTTTTCTATACTAAATTAGTATTTGATAATCCGGCATACATCAATGTCTTCCAAATACTACAAGAAGAGAATTCAGTTCCTTATCTTCATAACTGTACAGCAGGTAAAGATCGGACCGGTGTTGGTACGGCACTCATTCAGTTAGCGCTTGGAATGAGCGAAGAAGATGTTCTCTTTGATTTCTTGAAATCAATTCAAGCCTTTGATGCGATCGTGGAAAACGAAGTTCGTCGCTTGAAATATGGTCGTAGTATTGAAACCTTATATCACAAAATGCCAGGACTAATTGTGAAACCTTCGTACTTAAATGCGGCACTGGATACGATTAAAGCCAAACATGGAACATATGATGCATACTTCGAAGCAGAGTATGGATTAACAGCAGATAAAATCGCGGCACTTCGTGACCGTTTCACAGAAACACGTTAAAAGACATCTTCGGATGTCTTTTCTTATATAAAAACACTCCCGAGGGAGTGTTAAATAAAGATATCATGGTCTCGGTCTGATTCATCCTCAACGGGATCAACAAAGACAGTAGAGACAACAACTTTTCCAGCTGCAAGAGATTGTGGGACATCAATAATTCGTTGATTTGACGAGCCCCGAAAGAGTGCTGCCATGCTTTTCTTACGAATCATAAACCGCCCATCAATTAAAATATCCAAACAGCCTAAGAATTTTTGAACATAAGGATCTTGATGTCGCATAAGGGCTTCATATTTAAAACCTGTGTAGGACCAAAGGTTGTACCCTTCTTCTTTGAGTCTTTTAGCAATTAGATATAATGCCTCTGCTTGAATAAACGGTTCACCACCAGAAAATGTTACTTTACCGAGATTAGCATCTAAAACTTGAGTAATCACATCGTCAACTGCGATAAGTTCACCACCATCGTACGGTATCGATTTTTGATTGTGGCAACCAGGGCAATTATGTGGACATCCTTGTGTGAAAATTACGGATCGGATGCCTTCTCCATCCACTATTGAATCTGAAATGAAGGATGAAAGTCTTATGTTCATAGACTATGTTTTACACGTTCACTTTCTTCTGAACGTTTTGCATCGTTAAAGCGGTCCAGTGTTCCAACGAGGTACCCGGTGATACGACGGATGCGTTCAAAACCGTAATCTCCCTCAGATTCGTGACGGCCACAGCTTGGACATTCGTCATTAATAATTCCAGTATAACCACATGCTGGATCACGATCTACTGGGTGGTTAATCGCACCATATCCGATTTCAGAATCGTGCATCATACGTACGACTTCTTCGAATGCTTCAAGGTTTTGTGTCGTATCGCCATCGAGTTCCACATAACTGATATGACCACCGTTTGTGAGTGCGTGATACGGTGCTTCGATTGCGAGTTTGTCTTTAATTGAAATGTCATAATAAACGGGTACATGGAATGAATTGGTGTAGAAGGAGCGATCTGTTACATCCTCGATACTTCCAAAAATCGAACGATCAATACTTACGAAGCGTCCGGATAAACCTTCAGCAGGTGTTGCAATTAATGAGAAATTGAGGTGTGTTTCTTCCGTAAAGGCATCAGCACGATCACGCATGTGTTGAATAATTTCTAATCCAAGACGCTGTGCTTCTTCACTTTCACCGTGATGTTGACCAATTAATGCTTTCAAACATTCAGCAAGGCCGATGAATCCAAATGCCAAAGAACCGTGTTTCAATACTTTATGCAAGTTGTCTTTTGGTTTCAGTGATTTTGAGTTCTTCCAAACGCCTTGACCTAATAAGAACTTAAAGTTTGCGACCGATTTTCCACATTGGATACGGTAACGTTCAAGAAGTTGGTACTTCGTCAGATCAATGAGGTGATCTAATTCTTCATAGAAACCTTCAATGTCTGGGGTTTCATGCGTAAGAATTCCGTGTTTGATTCCTAAGCGAACAAGGTTAATTGAGGTAAAGCTAAGGTTACCACGCCCAATTACTTCTTCGTTTTCGGGGTCATTGATATCACTCATGACTCGAGTACGACATCCCATATAGGTAATCTCTGTTTCATAGCGGCCTTCTTTATAATATTGTTTATTGAAGGGACTATCGATGAAGGAGAAGTTAGGGAAAAGACGCTTAGCTGAAACTTTAATAGCAAGTTTGAAGAGATCATAGTTAATATCTTCAGGGAAGTAGTTAATACCTTCTTTTACTTTGAAAATCGCAATTGGGAAAATTGGTGTTTCCCCTTTTCCAAGACCTTTGTCGAGTGCTTTAAGATAATTCTCGACAACCATCCGACCTTCAGGAGTAATATCTGTACCAAAGTTTATCGAACTAAATGGTACTTGCGCACCTGCACGTGAATGCATGGTATTTAAATTGTGGATAAATGCTTCCATAGCTTGGAAGGTGATACGGTCTGTAACACGTAGCGCTTTATCATACGCTTTATCAATAATCTGGAGAGACTTTTCGTCATCTTTAACGAATTTACCAAAATCTTTGGTATCAATGGTTAGTGAATCTAATTTGTCGATATGTTTGATGATGCCTTTAATATCGGCAGCTTCAAGTAAATCGGCAATTTCAAGGAAGTCATAAACACGTTGTTTGAGTTGTTTCTTGAAAGTGAGTAGTACGCCAGGCGCCATGTAATGATCAAAGGCAGGGATACTTTGTCCACCATGTTGATCGTTTTGGTTTGATTGAATCGCAATAGCAGCAAGTGCGGTATACGACATAATGTCTCGTGGAGAACGGAGATGACCGTGTCCTGTTGAGAATCCATTTTCAAAAAGTTGTTCGAGATTGATTTGGTTGCAAGTAGTTGTTCCCATTGGAAGGAAGTCCATATCATGAATATGAATTTGACCAGAGTCATGGGCTTCATAAAAATCTTCATCCATTTGATAGGCTTTCGCAAATTCTTTAGAAATGGTCGAACCAAATTGGAGCATCATACCCATTGGACTGTTTCCATCAACGTTGGCATTTTCGCGTTTATCGTCATTATCAATGGCTTCTTTTTGGTTCAATTTTTCAATCGCTTTGAGGAATTTGTGTTGTTTTGAAATAAAAATCTTACGGGATTCGTTACGACGGTTTCGATAGGACGCAAAGGACTCGTAAACATCCGTAAAGTTTTGACGCAGTAATTCACGCTCAATTAAATCCTGTATGTGTTCAATCGAGATATACTCTTCACGTTTGGATAGTTCTTCGATTTGTGTCAATACAGCATTATAGACGTGGTTGACATCATCGCCGCTATACTTGTCAGACTCTAATGAGTCAAAGCCTTTTTTGATTGCGACCGCAATCTTTTCACCATTAAATTTGGCCTTTTGGTTGTCACGTTTTAAGATAATTATGTTAGTCATGTAGTGCGACCCTCCCTAATGTATCTATCATAAATAATTAAAAATAAAAAGGCTATCAAATCTCGGGTGTAAATCGATAGTACATCATTTCACAAACTTTAAAGTTAAATATTTAACGATAAAAATTAAACTTATGCTATACTTTGTTAAAGAGGAGGGGTTTTTATGATTATTGTTAGGTTAGATCGGGTCATGGCGGATCGTAAAATGACACTGCGGGAACTCTCGGAGCGAACGCAAATTTCTGAGGTCAATCTCTCGAAATTAAAAAATTCAAAGGTGAAGGCAATTCGCTTCACGACTTTGAATTCGATTTGTACAGAATTAAAATGTCAGCCTCGAGACATCTTAGAGTTTGTTTACGATCTCTAAGACACGGTCACATGCTTCGACGATGTATCGTTGTGGGCCTGCAAGGTTCATCCGTAGGAAACCAGCACCGTTGGCACCAAATGCCTCACCATCGCTTGCAAAGAAATACGCTTCAGACTCGAGTCGTTGTAATAACGCAGGGTCTTTTTTTATGACTTCTCGGAAATCCATCCAAATAAGATATGTTGCTTCAAGGGGAGAAACGATAATATCAGTTGCGGCAAAACGCTCGGTAACGATTGCGGCATTCGCTTCAATTTCCTGAAGGGCTTGATCTAACCACGGTTGTCCCTTTCGATATGCAACTTCAGCAGCTTGAATCGCAAGCGCATTTGCACCAAGGGTTCCGTATCGTTCGCCATGATTGACGAATTGGTGGCGAAGTCGTTCATCTTTTATAATAATATTAGAAATTTTTAATCCTGCGAGATTAAAAGTCTTGCTGACCGATGTACAGATGATAGCCTGTGGGTCAAGGGTCCCATAACTCACATGTTGGTGTCCAGAGAGTGTTAAGTCGGCATGAATCTCATCAGAAATTACAGGGACATTATATTGAAGACTCAGTGCGTGGATGCGCTCAAGCTCATCACGTGTCCAAACACGGCCAATTGGATTATGAGGATGACACATAATCATGACAGTATTTGCAGGGTCTTTAAACTTCGCCTCAAGATCTTCAAAATCAATACTGTATATACCGTTCTGATTGATAAGATCCGATGTAGCTGGAACTCGGTGAACTGCTTCCAACATTTTGAAAAAAGAATGGTAGACAGGCGTCAATAAAATAACCCCATCACCTTCAGTTGTCATAACCTCTAAAGCCATTTTGATTGCAGTAATGACACCAGGTGTCGTGATAATATCATCACAGTGAATATCGAGGTGGTAGTGATTGTGCATCCATTGGCATACAGCTTTAGTATACGTTTTAGACGCTTTCGTATATCCTAATATATCTTCAGCTAGGTAAGTCTGTAGGGTATGCGTAATGATGGGGTCTGTTTGCCACTCCATTTCCGCAACCGTAAAGGGCATGATGTCCATTGCTTCAGTTTCTGGAAAAGCTTCTAACATTGCATCCCACTTGTAACTACGCCCAAAGCGTTTAATCGCATTATGATTAAAGTTCATTGTTATCGATCCTCCATAATAGTTTAATCATAACAAATATCATCGAGAAATCGTAAGAATTCGCTTAACATGTTATACTCGAAATATTAAGGCTACGGAGGAACGTATGATTCATCATCTTGAAATATATGTAAAAGATTTAAAGCGGACACGGTTATTTTATGAACGGTTGTTTGCCCTTTTGGACTATGAATTATACCAAGAATGGGAAAAGGGCTTCAGCTATCGGAAGCATGAAACGTATCTAGTCTTTGTGCAAGTGGAAAAGGCATACGAAAGCGCGGGCTATCATCGCAAGCAAATTGGGCTGAACCACCTTGCTTTTGGGGTCACCACACCACACGATGTTGATTGTATTCGCCAAGCACTCAGTGGGTTTGTCGATGAACTGTATGCTGATGCTTACCCCCATGCAGGAGGACAGGATGTGTACACTTACTTTTTTGAAGATCCAGATCGGATTAAATTGGAAGTTGTTGCACTGGAATCCTAATTTTATCTGCTGATCAGAAGTGGAAGGATTGCAAGTCCACACAAAATCACCCGAATTGCATGGTGAGGCCAGTTAATTTGCCCTTGCTTATAACCGTTGTAGATTGCGCTATCTATAATGAGAACAAGTCCACTGAGTACCAACCACCATTGGGTAGTTTCACGGTGTATGCCTTGGTAGATACCTCCAAGAATCAATAGAGATCCAAGCAGCATCGTCCATGGTCCGATGTGTTTCAGTCGCAGATTTACAAGTGCAGTCAATCCATGTAAGGTCGCGATGATGAGTAAAGGCGCATAGTTCATAGTTCAAAGGTTTCCTTTGATGCCATTATTTCCAATTTTGTCAAAATGTTTGAAAGTCGTTGTTCTGCAATGTCGATATGGTGTCGTTGAATGCGTAAAGCAGACTGTTTCGCTTCGAAAAAGTCTATATATGCAGCCAAATTCTCATGATTCACACGTGTGCCATCGAGTAAAGCCTCGCTCGCATCAAACACATATCGGATATCGCGAATCGAAAACCCCAAACTCCGAAGTAATTGAATATGTTCAGCAAGCACGATTTGGTCATCGCTAAAATCCCAAAAATGATGTGCATGCGTATATGTTAAGAGTTTTTCTTTGGTATAGAAACGAAGTGTGTCTACACTAATGCCAGTTCGTTTTGATAATTCGCCAATTTTCATAATGGTCACCTCTATCTTGATTCTATGATATAGAGTGCACTCCATGTCAAGTCGATAATTCCAACATCGAAACACAAATGAAAGTCTCGCAACAACAAACATTGTGTTTTATCCGATACTTTGATAAAATGTTGAGTGAATATAAACAGAAAAATAGAAAAGGTGCGATATTATGGAAAGAATATTATTACTTATTGTATCCGCGGTTATTATTATTTTATCTCTATTACAAAGTGGAAAAACAGAAGGATTCACAGGGGCATTCTCAGGAAGCAAAGGGTTAGATTTATTTTCAAACTCTAAAGAGCGTGGCGCAGAGAAAGTTCTCTCAAACGCAACATTTGTTTCAGGTGCATTATTTATTGTACTTGTGATCGTTACACTTTTAAATCAGTAAGAGGATAAGAAACCGCGATAAGCGGTTTTTATTTCGTTAGATGACACATTACGATAAAATACGCGAAGGCTTAATTAAAGGAAAAGAACCGAGAACGTTGGAAGTTTTAATAGAGAGCTTCAAAACAATGTTCAATTTAAGCGAAAAAGAGATTAATAAAGAATTAGAAGCAATGATAGAAGCACAAGAAATTGTGTTGGATGAGGGCGTCGTCTTTGTCATTGATAATATCCATTATGCGATTGGAACGTTTAAAGCGGTCCGTGATACATTTGGATTCGTAGAAAATGAAGCAGTTTCGATTTATGTCGGAAGTGCTGATTTTAAAGATGCCTTGGATTCCGATACAGTGCTCGTTGAGATTAAGAGTGCTGAAAAACAATATGGAATTATTCGCAAGACCCTCCAACGCAACAGAACTGTCCTTCTTGGTACAATGAAACAAAAAGGGAAACGTATTTTCTTTGTCCCCTATGATAATAAGATTTCAAAATTGGTGGATTATGATGCGAATGGCCATAACCTTGAGGCTAACCAACGGGTTATTGGCGATATTACAGCAATTGATGATCGCATTCATGTAAAGATTTCATCAGTGTTGGGTCAAGCAGATGAGCCTGGAATGGATGTGCGTTCGGTCCTTTTTGTGTATGGCATTGATGTGCCTTTTGATGATGAAGTCATTGAAGCAGCAAAAGCTGTACCAGAAAGTATTGATCAAAACGAAACGAAGGGACGTATGGATCATCGTGATCAGTTCGTCATCACCATTGATGGTGAAGATGCTAAAGACTTAGATGATGCAATCTATATGGAAACACTTGCGAATGGTTATCGCTTATATGTACACATTGCCGATGTTGCACATTATGTGCCTGAAGGAAGTGCAATTGCGATAAGTGCCTACAACCGTAGTTCATCCGTTTATATGGTGGATCGTGTTGTACCAATGTTACCAAAAGTACTGTCAAATGGAATCTGCTCCCTCCATCCCAATGTTGATCGTCTAACCATGACAACCCAAATTGATATTGGGTTCAACGGAGAAATTCTTGACTATAATATTTATGAATCTGTCATTCATTCCAAACGACGTATGAGCTATCAAGAAGTTAACTCTGGTCAAGATTTGGGAAGTGTGCAGCCGATGATTGATTTAATGATGGAATGCGCACGCCGTCTTAAATACAAACGCGAACAAGCAGGTTCGATTGGTTTTGATTCAGACGAAAGTAAGTTTGTGATTGATAATGATGGCAAGGTCTTGGATATTTACCGTCGCCAAACTGGTGAAGCCGAGGAAATGATTGAAATGTTTATGGTTACAGCGAATGAAGTTGTAGCACAACAAGCCCGTTATGCCTTCATTCCTGTTTTATACCGTGTCCATGAACACCCATCAAAAGAAAAGATGCAGGATTTATCCCACACACTGCGTATCTTAGGATATGTCATGAAAGGGAATCTAGAAGAAATTCATCCCAAGACACTTCAAAAAGCCCTTGAGTATTTTGAAGGAAAACCGGAAATGCCAGTTGTATCCAAGTTAATGTTACGTTCGATGAGTAAAGCGAAGTATAGTGAGGAACCGTTGGGCCATTTTGGACTAGCATTGGAAGACTACACACACTTTACATCGCCAATTCGCCGTTACCCGGATTTACTCTTGCACCAACGTTTGAAAAAGTATCTCGTACATCAAGATCGTCGTCACGAAGCGAAAGACGAACAATTCACAATCGAAGCTGGGAAACATGCATCATCCAAAGAACGATCCATTCTTGAAGCTGAACGTCAAGTTGAGAAAATTAAGAAGGCACAATTTATGGAAGATAAAGTTGGGGAAGTCTATATGGGTTACATCAGCGGTGTCTCCAATTTCGGAATATTTGTCGAACTTCCAAATACAGTTGAAGGACTGGTTCATGTTCGTAATCTTAAAGATGATTTCTATCAATACGATGCAACTGCACAGAAAATGATTGGTGAGCGCACCAAGAAAACCTATGCAATTGGACAGAAAGTCAAAGTAAAACTTATGAGCGTTGACATGTTGGAGCATGTTGTGAACTTTGAGTTTATAGAACCACGAGTACGAAAGGGGCGTCGAAAACCGAATGAGCGTCGTCGCAAAAAATCGAAAAGCATATCATGATTACTTTATCGAAGATGAATTTGAGGCTGGAATGGTTCTACTTGGAACCGAAATCAAATCCATCCGTGACGGTAAAGTACAATTAAAAGAAGCGTTTATATCCATCAAAGATGGAGAAGCGTGGATAAAGGGCATGCACATTGGTTTGTATGAACAAGGGAATCGTTTTAATCACGACGAACTTCGAGATCGCAAACTACTCTTGCATAGCCATGAAATTGAAAAATTACAAAAGGGGCAAACCCTACAAGGGTACACCATTGTGCCGTTGAACATTCACCTCAGTAAAGGCCGCGCAAAATTACAAATAGCCTTAGCGAAGGGAAAACATCTCTATGACAAACGTCAAACAGAGAAAGAACGCAGCCAGAAAAGAGACATCCAAAAGGCCATGAAAGGTCAGTACTAGAGCCCGCGAAAGCGGCTCTTTTCCTTTAATTGACAATCAAATGCGAACGATGTACTATTAAAGTAATACAGGAGGTATCCGATATGATTGGATTATACGTATTAATAGGAATTGTTGTTATTGTGGCATTCTATGCAATTGCGCAATACAATGGCTTTGTAAAACTTAGAAATCTTGTGGAAGAAGCATTCTCGACAATGGATGTCTACCTCAAAAAACGATATGACTTAATTCCTAACTTAGTGGAAACAGTCAAAGGCTATGCAGCACACGAATCAGAAACATTAGAAGGTGTTATTGCAGCTCGTAATGCCGCAGGACATGCGTCAACTCCAGAAGCACGTATGCAAGCAGAAGGTGACCTTAGTCAAGTAATGGGAAGACTCTTCGCATTAACAGAGAGCTACCCAGACTTAAAAGCGAACACAAACTTCATGGATCTACAGGGACAATTGAAGACCATTGAAACAGAAATTGCACAATCACGTAAGTACTACAATGGTACCGTACGTCAATACAATACGAAACGTGAATCATTCCCATCAAATATTATTGCTGGAATGTTTAACTTTACAGCGAAACCACTTTATGAAGTAACAAACGTGGAAGAGCGCGAAAACGTTAAAGTTCAGTTTTAAGAAAAGGGAGATTCTCCCTTTTTTTAACATAAGGAGAATGCTATGAAACATTTTAAACGCATGCTCGTCATGATGGTTGTACTCTTGGGGCTATGGAGTACACCGGTCCATGCAGCTCAAGATCCAAATATTATAGAAGATATGCATGTGGAGATAAACGTTAAGGATAATGGTGTTTTAGAAATTGAAGAAACCATTAGAATGAATTTTAAAGAGCCGCGTCAAGGAATCTATATAAACATTCCCCAGGAAATGGAAATGGATTTTGATGGCAATCGTAATACTTATTTCTTCCCCATGAAAAACTTCAAAATGATTAGCGATGATGAATATTCTACCGATGAAAGTCGTGAAGGTGTCGTGATTCGTGTTGGGACAAAAGGTGAGTATATCAGTGGTGCCAAAGAATACAAATATTCCTATGAAGTACATACGCGTGCACTTAAAGGTGTAGACCGTCAAATTCTTTACTGGAATATTATTGGTCGTGGTTGGGATTTCCCAATTGAACATACATCATTCAAAGTGACCATGCCAAAACCATTTGAGCTCGAACCACAATTGTATGCGACAACACAAAAATTTCCGGTTGACTATACAGTCGACGGGAATGTCATCACGGGATCCTATGATAAAACCTTGAATCAGCAAGGCTTGTCAATTTGGTTGGAAGTTCCAAACGGTTATTTTACATACCCTGTTTTTGACTATACAATCTATCCAACGATTGCGGCGGTTGTATTAGCACTTCTTGCTATTGCAATCTATTTCAAATTTGGGGTTGAACACCCTGTTGTTGACTCGGTAGAATTTGGTGCACCGCAGGGATTATCCAGTGGTGAAATAGGTTATATTTATCGTGGTTCAAGTAACAATAAAGATATCATTTCTTTGATAATCTATTGGGCTTCTAAAGGCTATCTTATTATTGAAGAACTGGATCCTAATGGGGATAATATTCGCCTTACTAAAATTAGGAAACTAGAATCGGAAAATGAAGAAGAACGCCGCTTGTTTGGTGCATTATTTGCAGGCCGTGAAGAAGTTACAACAAATGAGCTGAACGAAACCTTTGGAGCAACTGTTGCACAGGCCGTTGGCAATATCAGTGGGCGCTTCAAATACAACCCAGAGATGAAAGTCTATGAAACTAAATCTAGCTTTATGAAATTCATTGTCGGGTTATGCGCAGTCATTTTGATGGCCGCAAGCTACGGAACCTTTGCAATTATGGACTCTGGATATTCGATGGATTTCATTTTAGCAGCTGTCATTGGTGGCGTTATCACGATGGTACTCACAGCTGGAGGTTTCTACCTCTTAGCATTTGATGGCATTAATGGTAGTCAAAAGAAAGGTGTATCGTTCATCTTTCCACTAGGTGTCATTGTTCTCGCGTTGAGTTCCATTAGTATTTTAGGGCTCAGTGCTAAAACCTTAGGGTTCATGGTTATCATTTTTGTGAGTTATACAATTACTGTCTATTGTGGTGCAAATACAGGTCGACGTACGCCACAAGGGGCACGTTGGTATGGCCAAATTAAAGGACTCGAACGCTTCATCAAAGTTGCGGAAGAAGAACGTATTAAAGCATTAGCGATGGAATCTCCAGAAATATTCTACGATGTGCTACCTTATGCTTATGTCCTTGGAATTACCGATACGTGGATTAAAAAATTCGAGAAAATCGCAATCCCACAACCGGATTGGTATGTATCGACAAACCCATCGACCTTCACATCACTTTACTTATGGAGTACGTTAAGTCGCTCGATGAATACGATTAATAGCGCTATGGTCAGTGTTCCTGCACCGAAAGGATCTTCGGGTGGTGGTAGCTTTGGCGGTGGTGGCTTCGGAAGTGGCGGCGGCTTTGGCGGCGGTGGCTTTGGCGGAAGCGGTGGCGGAAGCTGGTAATTCAAACTCTATCTAAATGGATGGAGTTTTTTTAACGTCCGAAGTGGTGTATAATTGTGAAAGAAACAGGGTGACTTATGGATTATTTTAAAGGTTATAAATTTAAATCAGTTGCAGCTGTAACTGCAAAACTTGTGGAAGCGATATTTGAACTTATCTTACCGCTACTCATGGCAACACTGGTTGACCAGGGGATTAAAGGTCAAGATATGAACATCGTGTATCGCATGGTTATTTGGATGTTTGTACTTACATTATTTGGGTACATTTCATCATTAGTATGTCAGTACTTGGCATCCCACGTATCGCAGCGTGTTGGTGGTCGAATTCGGACGGCAGTTTTTGCGAAAATCATGGGATTCTCCAAAGAGTCGTATGATTTATACCCCAGTGCAACACTTGCCAATCGAATTACGACGGACATTAACTTGATTCAAGATATGATTGCTCGTGTTATCCGTTTGGGTGTTCGTGCCCCAATTTTGATGATTGGAAGTCTTGTCGCACTTTCGGCGATTAGTGGCAAACTATCGTTACTCTTACTAGCATCATTTCCCCTCTTTGTACTTGTCGTTGTAGGCTTCATGTTTATGTCGATGTTTGGTCATAAAAAAGCAGCTTCTCAACTTGATCGATTGGTGTCAAAAGTTAGTGAATCGTTAAGTGGTGTCCGAATTATTCGTGCATTCTCAAAACAAGACGATTCTAAGAAAACATTTGATCAAGAAAATGAACTGTTAGAAAAATATCAACGTAAGGTGGGTGTGATTACAACGTTATCAAGCCCCGTGACGACTTTAATTATGAATCTCGTACTGGTTGTCCTTATTTATGTTGGGGCCATGGAAATCCAGGTTGGGACGATGACGCAAGGGGAAATTATTGCGGTTATTAATTACTGTACGCAACTTGTCTTAACGTTGATTGTAACCATGAATATTATGATGATTTTCTCCAGAGGTTATACATCCTCAATTCGTGTTCGTGACATTATGCAAACGGAAGTTGTTGTTAGTGATACTGGAACCGAAACAATTAAAGATACAATGACATTACAGTTTGATGACGTTTCTTATCATTACCCTGAAGAAAAACGAAATGTCATTCAAGCTATTAATTTTGAACTGAAACCTGGTGAAGTCATGGGAATTGTAGGATTAACGGGGAGTGGAAAATCAACACTGCTTAAATTAATTCCACGATTTGCGGATGCAACGCAGGGAACGGTCCGTATTAATAACCAACCAATACAAGATTATCAACTGAAAAATTTACGTGATAATATCGGATTTGTATCACAGAGTGCACAATTTATTAAGGGAACACTCGAATATAACATTTTGTTAGGTGGCGCAGGCGATGCATCACAAGCGCTCATTGATGCTCAAGGGGCAGATATCCTTAATAAAGGGTTGGATAGTATTATCGAAATGGAAGGTAAGAACCTATCAGGTGGTCAACGCCAGCGGGTCAGTATTGCGCGGGCACTCGCTAAAAAACCGAAAATTCTTGTCTTTGACGATAGCTTTTCCGCTTTGGACTTTCTCACCGATCGCAATCTGCGGGATAGTTTAGCGAAAAACTATACGTCAATGTCGCAAATCATAGTAAGTCAGCGCACAACGTCAGTGATGGATGCCAACAAAATCCTTGTATTAGATGATGGAAAAATTGTTGCATCAGGAACTCACGATGAGCTCATGCAAACGAGTGAATTGTATGCGACAATTCACCGTATTCAAACTGAAGGAGGTCAGACCAATGAAAAAAACGAAAGTCTATCTCTTACTTAGCATCACGATTGTTTGTTCGCTTTTGGCAGCAATTACGCTCGTACTAACACCATTTTACCTAGGAAAAGCAATTGATTTTATGATTGGAAAAGACAATGTCGATATGGTCGGTGTTGTGGAAATGTTGAAGATTGCTCTGATGCTCTATGCCTCTAACTTTATACTGACATGGCTCGTTTCGCTTTTCGCAAACCAAGTTTCAGTTGGCATCGTTGGAAGTCTTCGTGAAAAACTCTTTGCACATATCAACAAACTTCCTGTCGGATATTTGGATACTCATTCTCATGGTGATATTCAATCGCGCTTTGCAATGGATAGTGAGTTGATTCTTGACGGTATGTATCAACTGATTACCCAACTTATTGGAGGGATATTTGTTGTTGTTATATCAGCCTATTTCATGTTCTCAATCAATGTGATGATGACAGTAATTGTAATTGCACTTGTACCCCTTATGTACATAACATCGCGATTAGTCGCAAAACACTCGTTGCAACTTTATAAAAAACAACAAGCCATTGCCGGTGAAATAAGTGGAACAGTGAACGAATATTTTGCCAATAACACGCTATTACTTGCATACAATCATCAAGAAGACGCCATTGCTAAATTTGAAGCCCTGAATGCAGCGTTGAATGATGTCGGCGAACGGGCACAGTTTATTTCGGCAATTACCAATCCAACAACACGCGTCGTCAACAATATTAGTTATCTCTTGATTGGTTTGGTTGGTGCCTTTGCAGTTCGTGAATGGGGATTGACTGTCGGGTTATTAACAAGTTTTATTAGTTACTCAATGATGTTCTCTAAACCTTTTAACGAATTTAGCGCTGTCGTAGCACAAGTTATGGCGGGACGTGCATCGTTAGAGCGAATTAACGCGATTCTTGAAGAGCCGCTTGAGAGCAACAACGCTCATGAACAAAAACTAGACGGTAAGGTTGTTTCCTTTGAAGATGTCCAATTTTCATATGTTGAAGGAAAACCCTTGATTAAAAACTTAAGTCTCGAAATTAAACCACTTTCAAAAGTGGCGATAGTTGGTCCAACAGGTGCTGGGAAATCAACATTGATCAACCTCTTAATGCGCTTCTACGACATTGATTCAGGAAGTATTAAAATTGATGGCGTTGATTTACAATCGGTGAGCAAACAATCGATTCGCGATACAATGGGAATCGTACTTCAAGACCCATGGCTCTTTGAAGGAACGATTCGAGACAATATTAAATACGGTAAAGTGGATGCCAGTGATGAAGCAATGTTTGAAGTTTCGAAACAAGCAGGATGCCATGATTACATTATGAGTCTCGACAAACAATATGACACGAGGATCGCGTTAGAGTCCAAGAACATCTCGTTGGGGCAACGTCAGATGATTACAATTGCACGAGCACTGCTCGTCGATGCACCAATAATTATTCTTGATGAAGCAACAAGTAGTTTGGACGTCGTTACCGAACAGCATATTCAAAGTGTCTTTGTTAAAATTATGGAAAAACGAACCAGTTTCTTTGTAGCACACCGCCTTTCAACGGTGATTGACTCAGATGTCATTCTTGTCATGAAAGACGGACAATTGATTGAACAAGGAAACCATGAAGAATTAATGGCTCGAGAGGGCTTCTACCACAAGCTCTATATGAGCCAGTTCTAAATGATAATGTCATGAAAAAATCACATATTGTTTGTGAAATATGATATTCTATAAGACGTACATATACAAATTACGAAAGTGATATAATAAAAAGACCAGGGAGGTACTTATGGAGTTTACCCTACAAACATTACAAACGATTATTCAACAATTAAAAGTCGTTGCAGACTTCTTAATTATATGGGTTCTCGTGTATTACGTACTCAAAATTGTTCGTAATAACTCAAGAACAGTACAGATATTTAAAGGAATAATCCTTATTGTTGTTATGCACTTCATCGCAACGAAGATGAACCTAACAACAACTGCATCCTTATTAGGCATTGCGTTACAATATGGACTGCTTGCATTCGTGGTTATTTTCCAACCGGAAATCCGCAACATGCTCGAGCGTCTTGGAAAGACATCAGTTTTCTCAACATTGCATTCACTTTCAGGAAATGAAAAAGAACGCCTTGTTGATGAACTTGTCGAAGCAACACGAATCCTGTCACAACGTAAGACAGGTGCTTTAATTACGATTGAACAAGGTCACTCACTTACAGACTATATTAAAACAGGTAAAGTTTTAAACTCAGCAGTCACAAGTGATCTTTTAACTTCGATATTTGTAACTTCAACACCACTTCATGATGGTGCGGTAATTATTCAAGGAGACCGTATCGCAGCTGCATCTGCATACTTCCCACCAACAACGGTTGATTTACCTACAAAATATGGTGCACGTCACCGTGCTGCGATTGGTATCTCAGAAATGACAGACTCAATCACAATTGTTGTTTCAGAAGAAACGGGAACAATCTCAATTGCGGAAGGTGGGCGTCTTCGTGAAATGGATGAAACCAGCTTGCGTGACTACTTAAACCTTGTCATCCAAAACATGGAAAAAGAAGTGAGCCATGCCGTTTCAACACGCCGTGCACGCCGCTTAAACTTGTCAAAACTCAACATTGATCCAATTAAGATTGAAAAAATCAATGCTGATGATATCATGATTAAAGATTTTGATGAAGCGCAAGAAGATGATATGGACGTATCACGCCTCATGAATATCTTCAAACGTAAGCCTAAAGAACCAAAAGTTAAGAAGGCTACAGAAGAAACACCTAAGGCATCAGAATCGGCAAAGAAACCAACCGAAGAAAAACCAAAGGCACCGGATGAGTCCATTCGAAAACTCTTCAAGAAACACAAAGTTGAAGACGAAGTAACAGCTACTCCAGATACTACACCAGAAATGCCTGCCGAAACAGCAGTTGAAGCGCCAATCGAAACAATCGTTGAAGAGACAATTGAAGAAACGCCAACAAAAGTAAAAGCAAGCAAGAAAAAAGCATCAACAACGAAAAAAGATGATGTCGCTGTTGAAAAAACAGAAGAAACAACACTCGATGTAGCAGGTGATGTTGCGAAAACAACGAAAACCAAAAGCACAAAAACAAAAAAAGTAACCGACACAAAGACTGTCGTTAAAGAAGTCAAAGAAGAGGCATCCGAAACCGTAATCCCTTCAGAAACGGAAGGAGGTAATGACAATGAGTAACAATAACAAAAAAGATGAAAAAAAGCCGATTGAATCTTCAGAAGAAAAAGTCGAAATTGCGCAGTATATCGCTGATAAGTCGCAGAAAATTTCAAAACGAACAGAAGCATTAGCGAATGGAACAATGCGTGTTCTCCGTTGGATGAGTGACTGGTTTGACCGTTTCCTATTTAACCCACGCCACAGTAAACTTGTCGCATTTGCCGTTGCCCTTGTCGTATACCTCGGATTCAACTCCCAAGGTATTATGACCGCACCACTTGAATATACAAAACCAGATGTTGTTGTGCCAGTATCTGTCACATACAATGCCGAAATGTATGAACTAAAAGGTGTGGACGAAGAAGTTAAAGTAACCTTTATTGGATCACAAAGTGATATTGGTCTGTTGAATGTCAACAGTGCTCTCAAAGTAGAACTTGATTTAAGTGGTTTAACAGAAGGGACGCACCAAGTTAAATATAAAATTGATGGTGTTTCTCCACGTATTAAGACGATGATTGAACCATCCACAGCAAATGTCAAAATTATGACAAAAGAAGCTGAGAAGAAAGAACTATCATCAGACTTTATTAATATGGACAAACTCAATCCAAAATATGTATTGGGTGAACCAGAACTCGAACTTCGTGAAGTTTCAATTCGTGGATCACGTGAAACATTGGATCAAGTAGCCTTCGTAAAAGCATTAATCGATGTAAGTGGTCAAACACAAAACTTTGAAACCGATGCACAAATTGTCGCTTATAACCAAAAAGGTGAAAAACTCGATAAAGTCGATATTATTCCTCAAACAGTTAAGGCGAAAGTAGCCGTAAACGAAACATACAAATCCGTTCCGATTCGTCCAATCTTTGAAGGTGACATGCCAGCAGGTAAAGCTGTAAGCCAATGGAAGATGGATGCGGAGTCAATTACGATTTATGCACCAAAAGAAATTCTCGATAACATCGATGAAGTTCGTGTTCCGATTCCAACATCGGCACTGACATCCGACACCAACAAGTTGTCACAAACTGTAAGTTTACCAGCAGGTGTTCGTCACGGTACGGTAACTAAAGTTAACATTGAAGTTCAACTCGGGCCAGTGGTCTCACAAAAAGTTGATAATGTAGAAATTCTCTTTACTTCAAATGTGAACGATCTGAAACCAAGTGTAAATGGACTTGATCAGGCCGTGATTTCACTCGAAGTCTTCTCAACAGAAGAAAATATTAAAGAATTCAAGCGCGAGAATTTAAGAGTATATATTGATTTACGCAATGCAGTCGTGGGTGATGGCCAACAATTACCATTATTCATTGAATACAACTATCCAAAATCAGGAGTTGTTTACCGCATCGTACCAGAAAAAGAAACAATTACAGTAGATATTATCAAGTAGTACTTAAGTCATAAATGAAGGAGATTAAAATGGGAAAATATTTTGGAACAGATGGAATTCGTGGTAATGCGAATGAGAAACTCGATGTCGCGATCGCGATGAAAGTCGGCGCATATCTCGGACACCTTCATAGAGGAAAAAACATTGTTGTAGGACAAGACACACGCTTGTCCTCCACCATGTTTGCAAGTGCCATCGCAGCTGGAGCAACTTCAACTGGGGCCCACGTGTACATGTTAGGTGTATGTGCAACGCCTGCATTAGCCTATACAGTCAGCAAAGGTGATTTTGAAGGTGGTGTCATGATTTCCGCAAGCCATAACCCATTTAATGACAATGGTCTCAAGGTTTTTGCATCGAATGGTATGAAAATTCCAAACGAGTTAGAACTAGAAATCGAATCCTACATTGATGGTGAAATCGCTATTGATGTCGCAACAGGTGCTGAGATTGGCCAAGTTATTGAGTACCATGAGGGGCTTGAAAAATACTTGAGCTACGCTGAAGGGCTTATTGACGCACGCTTTGATGGATTAAATATTGTACTTGATCTTGCGAATGGATCTGCGACATCATCTGCCGAACGTGCATTCAAAGAATTAGGTGCAAATGTTACCGTGATGCATGGAAATCCAGATGGTATTAATATCAATACCAACTGTGGCTCAACGCATCCAGAATCTCTCATCGAAAAAGTTAAAGAACTGAACGCTGATATGGGATTTGCTTTCGATGGCGATGCTGATCGCTGTTTAGCAGTTAACGAACACGGTAAACTTGTTGATGGTGATGAAATTCTCTATATCTTGGGACAATATCTACGGGATAAAGGTATGCTTAAAGAGGATACAGTGGTCTCAACGGTCATGGCTAACCTTGGCTTTATGAAGTGCTGTGAAAAGATTGGACTAAACATTATCACGACTGATGTTGGGGATAAAAATGTCTTTGCTGAGATGGTCAAAAATGACTACAAACTCGGTGGTGAACAATCTGGACACATCATTCTTAAAGATTATGCAACAACCGGTGACGGCGTTTTAACAGCTCTTGTCATTGCGGAAGTTGTAGCGAAAGCTCAACAGTCACTTGGAACCCTTGGAAAAGACTTTGTCCAATTCCCACAACTCCTTGAAAACCTAAAAATTGAAGATAAAAATGTTATTATGAATCATCCTGATGTCCAATCAGCAATTGAACGTATTACAAATGAACTTGGTGATGCAGGCCGTATCTTAGTACGCCCATCCGGAACTGAACAACTGATTCGTGTAATGGTTGAAGCAGAAACAAACGAATTGTGTAATCATTACGTGAATGATATGATGAATGTAATCAAAACTATTCAATAGAGGTGATCCTATGAAACATGTTATTAACATTGTTGAAGATGAAAAAGATTTGAATGAACTTGTAAAAAGCTATTTAGAAAATGCTGGATACGAAGTGCGCTCATATTTTACCTACGAAGAAGCGCGTATTCATGCGCAAGATGATGATGTCCATCTGTGGATATTAGATATTATGTTGGACGATAAGAGTGGTTATGACCTCATTGAGCTCGTAAAATCTCACGATCCATCCACTCCTGTCATTTTCATGTCAGCAAGAGATAAAGAGTTTGACCGCATTATCGGGCTTGAAAAAGGAAGTGATGACTATATCACAAAACCTTTCTCGCCAAAAGAACTTGTTTTAAGAGTTAATAATATAATCAAACGTGTCTATAGCCAAGATATTCAAACAGAAGTTGACGGCTATGTCATCGATGAAAAACAACGAAAAGCATCCAAAGATAACTATGAATTAGAATTAACAACCAAGGAGTTTGATCTCCTCATGCTGTTTGTCAAAAATAGAGGTGTTGCCTTTACCCGCGAACAAATCCTTGTTCACGTGTGGGAAACCAACTATTTCGGATCAGACCGTGTTGTTGATGATACACTCCGCCGTCTTCGAAAGAAGATGCCAGATCTTAATATCCAAACAATTTATGGCTTTGGATACCGACTCGGATAGTGAAAAAATTCGGGCAGTATATAAGAAAGTTATCGTTGACGCAGCAATTAGTATTGATTGTTGTTTTGACGATGACTTTCTTTTTATTCTTTATCTTTGGAACGATATCGAAGAACATGGATGTTCTCGTTGATTATCAAATATATGATGTGATTAAACTTAAACAACAAGATGTCATTTACAATTATACAAATGATATCGAAGACCCGTACTTATTTGGTGCTCCCAATCCAAATATGATACATATTATTAGTACTCCAGATGGAAAGTATTTGTCCAATGGCATGGAAACCCTTGATAAACGTTTGTTAAGACAAATCGAAATCCAAATGGACAATAATCAATATGGTGACTCTGTAAATTATATTTACTCCGATTCAAGATTGTATACAATAACCAACATCCCTTCAAAAAATGCATCAATTGCGACGATAATATCTCGTGACTATAACGATGCATTTAAAGACATGATGTTGAATAGTGTTGTTAATATCTTAATGGTATTAATTGCATTGGTATTTATGACACTCTTAATTTGGGTATCGTCGATTATTCACCCCCTTAATGTAATCAGAAACTATATTGAAAAAGTGAAACGAAATGAAGATGCGACGCTGATTATTAATCGTGAGGATGAAATCGGTCAGTTGGCAGAAGTTTTGGTTGAAATGAATGATGTTATCAGACATCAAGAAAAAGTTAAAGAAGAGATGATTCAGAATATTTCTCATGATTTAAAAACGCCAATCGCAACCATTAAATCATATGGTGAAGCAATTAAAGATGGCGTATATCCGTATGAAACGCTTGAAAAAAGTGTGGATGTTATTATCGAACATGCTGATCGTTTGGAGAAAAAGGTATACAACCTATTAACATTAAACCGTATGGACTATTTAACATCTGAACAAATTGATCAAAATCACGAATTTGAAGTAAAGGAAATCATCGAGCAAGTAATTGTATCATCGAATCAGTTACGTCAGGATGTCAGCATTGTGGTTGTTGGTGATAATAGTTTAATTTATGGATCTGAAGAGCCATGGCGTGTCGTGATTGAAAATTTATTGGATAATGCATTGCGGTATGCACAAACTGAAATAGTGATTGAAACTGATGATCACATGATTTCTGTATACAATGACGGAAGTCATTTAGCAGAAGGCAAGATTGAGCAGTTATTCAAAGCATATGAAATGGGTGAAGGTGGCCAATTTGGCTTGGGCTTATCAATTGTCCACAAAGTTACATCGAATTATGGTTACCACGTATCCGCAGTCAATACAGAACATGGCGTTATCTTTAAAATAGAGAGGTAGAACCTATGCAAACAAAAAATGATAAACGAATTGCGGTATTAATCGATGCCGATAATATCCCGTATAGTAACATTGGTGGTGTTTTACGCGAAGTCGCACGTTATGGAACACCAACCATTAAAAGAATTTATGGAGACTGGACCCGTCAAACTGCATCAGGATGGAAAAGTCATTTGCTATCGCATGCTATTACACCGATCCAACAGTATTCCTATACAACCGGTAAAAATGCAACAGATTCAGCACTGATTATCGATGCGATGGACATACTCTATGAAGGCAATGTGGAACGCTTCTGTCTTGTATCTAGCGATTCAGACTTTACCCGTCTTGCGGTACGTTTGCGCGAATCTGGAAAGTATGTCATCGGTATGGGTGAACAAAAGACCCCGACAGCATTCATCGCGTCATGCGATAAATTTGTTTATATAGAAAATATTGAAAAAGATGTTCCAGCTGTGCGTCCGTCTGTAAATGGACAACAAACAGCGGATCAAAAACTTTATGAACTTATTGCTGAATCGGTTAATGACCTCGCAGACGATAACGGATATGTCTTTATGGGTGATTTAGGAAACCACATCATCAAAAAACAACCGGATTTCGATCCTCGTAGCTTTGGCTTTCATCAATTAACACCATTGGTTAAATCAATGAATGCATTTGAAATTGAAGAGCGACGAATTCCAGATACTAACGTGAAACATGTGTATATTCGGAACAAATAGTTTATAATACTATTTGGAAAGAGGAAGTTTATGCATAAGAAATTAGTTTTAGCGAGCCAATCCCCACGTCGTCGCGAATTGGTAACATTTTTAGGGATACCATTTAGTGTTGAATCACCAACATCGAATGAAGACTTAAACACAGCACTTACGATCGAACAACAAATTGAAGATTTAGCGCATCGTAAAGCAAAATCAGTATTCGAAGGATCACAGGATAATATTGTCTTGGGTTCAGATACGGTTGTTGTGCTGGATGGAAAAGTACTGGGTAAACCTAAAGACGAAGAAGACGCATGTAGCATGTTACGATCGTTATCAGGTCGGACGCATGAAGTCATTACTGGCGTAGCGTTGATTTCAAGCAACCTTGAACGAGTCTTCTCAGTCAAAGCAACAGTAACGTTCTTTGATTTGAGTGACGAAGAAATAAAAAATTACGTAGCAACTAAAGATCCAATGGATAAAGCAGGTAGCTATAGTATCCAAGGACATGCAGCATTGTTTGTTGAATCTATTGTTGGTGATTATTACACCATCATGGGTCTTCCAATCTCACGTGTCTATCAAGAGTTGAAAGAAGGAAAGTGGTAATTTGCCACTTTTTTTTACGTTTGTAACATCAAATAAGGTGTTCGTAACATATTGCGCCGAATCATGAGGAAAATATCTATAATAGTTTTTGTTACCGGATATGGGGTAACGCCTTTCAATGAAGAAGAAACTGCAATAAAACTATAATGATACCGGTATACCGGTTAATGTATACAAAAAAAAGATATCTGGGCCATCAGATATCTTTTTTTGTTGATTGAAGTATTGCTATCATGGTTGCAAACTGACGTTCTTGTGCATAATCCAACGCTGTTTTACCACTATTGTCTCGAAGGTTCGTATCAGCACCATGATCAACAAGTACTTGGACGATCTCTTGGAAAACTTCGCTTCCGTCCGTAAGTGCTACAGCCTCAATAAGCGCTGTGTAACCAAAGTTGTTTTGAAAATTGATATCAATGTTCGGATCTGCGACGAGTAAGCGCACGGCGTCAATATGACCTTTCTCAGCTGCAGGAATGAGTGTGTTGCCGCCGTACCGATTAACTACGGAAAAATCAATGTCGGCATGGCGTAACATATAATCCAGGATCTCGGTACGCCCCTGTGCCCCTGCGTAGAGATAAGCGGAATCGAGGATGGCATCTTGAAGATTTACATTCGCACCTTTATCAATTAACAGTTGCGCGATTGGAACATTATTGTTGTGGGTTGCGATAAGGATAAGCGTTTCTTGTTTTGAGTTCATCGCATTTATATCGTATGTCCCAGTGTTCAGAAGCGTTTGTAAAGTTGGAAAATCAGAATCAGTAACGCTTTGTATGAGTGCTTCGTTTGATACATCAATCATCGTTGTTTCTCCTTGTGGTTGCTGTGGAGGTGCAGGGTGTCGTTGTGCGTACACGACGAGTATTGCAATTAAAACAATAGCCGCAGCAATGATGCTTAGGTTTCGAAATGTTTTATTCATAAGTAGACCTCCTCATAGACCAAGGATAGCATACAACAAAGATATTTGGCGGGCATGTGCTCATGCAAATGATTGTGAGTAAAAGCAACTAATGTACAAGCCTAAGCAAAAATCTAATGAAGTATTTCTAATGTATTCTTCAAATGAAGAATGTGGCGGTGAGTTAAGTATGTGTGTGCGATATGTGGGAAATTCCTTGATAAACTATGTATATCAAGCAAAATAGAGACTATTTAGCGGGCTTGTGAAACACAGGGGGAAATATTATGAAGCATAGAATGCGCAAATTTATGGTTCTACTGCTAGTTTTAGCAGTTGTATCAGGATGTACTACAGGTGGTTCCAAAAAAATTGAATTACACGAAGACAAGTTTGAATTGGTGTTTGCACTTGAAGGTGACAAAATTGAATTACCGATGAAACTGGAAGACTTCGAAAAACTTGGCTGGAAAACAGGAGATGACTTAACAACTCAAATTAAACCAGAGCGTAGTGAAAGTATCTCATTTACTAAAGGGGATACAACAGTAAATACGAGTGTTGGAAATCCTAGCAATAGTGTAATTACAGCTAAGGAAGGATTTATCATGGGAGTAGCAATTGAAGGTTCTTATGATTCAAAAGATAAAGTTCCAAATATCCAACTTTCAGGTGATTTAGATTTTAACTCCAAGAAGGAAGATGTTGTCGCAAAATATGGTACACCATCAGAAAGCTATGTAGGTAAAGAAAAAGATTACGAATCATTATCTTACAATAAGGATAAATACGGTGATAGTGGATACCGTTTCGTTTTTATAGATTATGATGGAAAAGGCATGAGACTGATTGAAGTCAGAGTTTCAAATGCCGAAATGGATAGTGAAGTCGTTAATAGTATTAATGGTGAAGTTTCAAAAGATGCTCCAGAATTGCATGAGAAATATAAAGCACCAACTGCATTGGGTGATAAATGGAACTCGTTTACAATTAAAATAAACGATACAGTCTATCAATTACCTGCACCACTTCCAGAATTTACAAAACATGCTTGGACACTTGTTTCAAATGATGAAACATTAGCTGCAGGTGATAGTAAATCAGGTGTAGATCTTCGTTATGATAACTATACAACACGTGCAGGAATTATGAACTATGATTCGAAAGAGAACTACTATTCAAACGCATTTGTCATCTCGTTTACCTATGAGAAAGATACATCTCCATTCACATTCGAATTACCAAGCGGAATCACGCAAGCCTCAACAATTGAAGAGGTAGAAGCAGCATATGGTAAAGGTAAAATTGACGATACATCAAGCTACCGTACACGTTTAGAATACGGCGATTATAATGCAGGTATTGAATTCTCATTTGACAAAGAAACAAAATCAATATCAAGAATGCGAATCACAAACGAAGTTAAAGAATTCAAATAGATTCACGAAAGCAGGCTCCGGTCTGCTTTTTTCATGACTTTGCGTGAGCAAGCGTGATTTTTTGACAAATAAAAAAGGAGCCTAGGCTCCTTTGTTGTATTCAGTTCTTATAAACCGCGTACGTTGTCAGCTTGTTTACCACGTTGTCCTTCAACAATATCAAATGATACTGCTTGGCCTTCGTTTAATGTTTTGTAACCTTCTGAAACGATTGCAGAAAAATGTACGAATACTTCTTCGTTTGATCCGTCAACGATGATAAAGCCGAAGCCTTTTTCTGCGTTAAAGAATTTTACTTTTCCTGATTCCATAGAATAATACCTCCCTCTAAAATATGAAGCATGTAATAATAGCGTAAAGTATTATTGAATGTTTTGGTCATATTCTTTTTAAATATTATCATACTTTAGTCTATGAGTAAAGATATGAATGCGGTTTCTTTTGTAAAGTAAATAAGATTAAATGGTGGAGTTTGCGTAATTGGTCTTAATCGTGAATTTTGAGATTGTTCGAACTTGCTTATAATTAGGCAAAAATGAACAAAAATAAGCACCCATTTTAAATTACTGAACTATCCCCAATTTAGAATGTGAGTTGAAGTGCTATTGGTTTAATACGATGATAAAGCCCTCATCTTGCACATCATCAACGAGATCTTGTAAGGAGTCATCGTTCTCATCTACCAAATCAGAGACGATAAGTTGGTTTCCATTGGTCTGGAAATTAATTCCTACAAAATAAAATTCTTGCTTCTTATGTCCGTATCGGTCATAAGTAACCTGGAAAACTTTACCGATTTTATTGGTACTATGACTTACACCGATTTCTGCTATTGAAAAATCATTGATGTAACCATGTTGTTGTTTATATGTGTATCGATAATTTGCATAGTCATGTAAGTATGCATCGACGGTGTCGATGGTGAGGCTCGTTGTATCAGGTGACGCAGATACGGTGGCATCTGGTGTAGGAGTCGGAGTGTTCGAATCGTTTGGCTTGCCTGGGTTTGTTTGCAATGGTGACTCAATGTAAGATTCCACTACGTTTTGTTCTGGCAAGATTTTGAAAATGTAAATTCCCGACCCCATTATCACGACAATTAAAAGTAGAATGATCGCGGATAGGAGTCCGATGATTATAGCGTATTTTGATTTCATAATGTTCCCCTTTACATTTGCGTATTATACATCATGGTCAACCGCACCTCGAAAGAATGACACGAATTACGTATCTTATGTCTTAGAAAATGGCACTTGATACAAAAGTTATACCACTTAGAAACGCAAGCTATACCACTGAAACAGATAATGTGTAATCATAAAAAAACATGTGCTATGTTTTTTCCATAAACCGAAGGGTCAAAGGAGAAAATGAAAATGAATAAACTACTTAAATTGTCATGTATTTCCATTCTATCCACATTATTATTTATGGTAATCGCAATCCCTGTGAGTGCGGATGAAGATATCGTAAGTGCTGATGCCACAGTTGAAACTACAGAAATAGTCTCTATTACCCAAACTGAGATGGATCTAATAAATATAGAATTGTTTGGAACAGACTTCAAAAGAACGAAAAGAGATAGATATGACTATCCGAAAAGAACTACCATCAGTTATGGTAGTTATAACGGGTCATCGATATATTCAATGGCCGCAGGAATGGCCGGTAGTCTTCTAACATTTGGTAATCCAATACCAGCCCTAATGGGTTTTTCAGCTGCAATATATCAAAGAGTTTCATATGGGACTGATTTGTACTATACAATAACGAGAACTCAATCAAGAGTTGATGGCGTGACACGATTGAAAGCTAAAATCGATGTCTATCGAAATGCTGATTATTCTGTTTGGGTCTATGGTACAACTCTTACACGTGAGTATACTATTAATGACTGATTTAAAAAATCTCACAGGATTCTCTTATGCAATTGTAATTGTAAATCTACTATTCGGAATACTCTTTAAATACAAATCGACAAATGTAGATATTGCATCATTTGTAATTATCTTTGTAATCTTGTTGATAGATTTAGGAAGTCAGTCTCAAGAGAGAATTTCAAACAAAAAGTATCGAAAATTCATTCCTACAATACTTTTCTTACTCGTTGTTATATGGAAAAGTGTATTTATTCCTTTCCCCTATGTATAAGAGATAGACGTTAGACAATTATCTATGCCCTAGATCTCTGGTCTGTAGGCGAACGGCCTTTGAGAGTATCGGGTGAAGGATATTAGTGTCAATAGGAACCTATACAAAAACCACTTTGAAGTGGTTTTCTTTTGTAATTTACAAACTATATAGTAGAAACCCTGTCGATATAACCGATTTTTGCACGTATTGCATAAAGGGTATTGATTTAGTTTCTGCTCACGTGTGAATAAACAATTGATGATCACGGACTAGTTATTTTCACTATTTCACTCCGAAGACAAACCTCTTTTTCACGTTCAAAGACTCTATTTTTGGTATGTAATTAAAAGGAAATGTCTAAATTAATGATAAGATTGGAATGCTAATCAAAGTACAGAATTTAACGTTTACATTTGATATTGAATAGAGCGGTGCACCATGAAGAAAGACTATCGCTTAGTTGGCTTTTTGTGTATCGGTTTGTCCCTTGTTGTTGCTATTATAATTTACTGTATTGACCCATACTATTCACATTCCGGTAAATTAATTCATGATTTTCTACAATTCATAATTTTTCCTATAACTGTATTTGCCTTTTAATAGAAAGAAATAAGTTTTCCCACTCTTCTGGATGGACAAAAAAGTTGGTACCAATACCGAAGTATCAGAACCAACTGTTGTTTCAAATGGTGCCGCCACCGAGAATCGAACTCGGAACTGAGCATTACCATTGCTCTATTTTACCATTGAACTATGGCGGCATGTGCATTTCAATGATACTCAAATTAACAATAAAAAGCAAGATGAGAATCAAACAAATCAATGAAGTTTCGAGTTTGACCCAAATGACAATGATTCATGAGTCAAAAACAAAATAGTATAAGAATCAAAAGTTGAACTATGATACAATGAACAAGACAATAGGAGGATACTATGAAAGATCTAACTTTAGTAATTCTAGCAGCCGGAATGGGAAGCCGTTACGGTGGGTTAAAGCAAATTGACAAATTTGGTGCAAGTGGTGAAGCAATCATTGATTTCTCAATCTACGATGCAATCCAAGCTGGATTCAAAAAATTAGTACTAATTATTCGAGAAGAGCACAAAGATATTTTTGAAGAAGTACTCGTATCAAAAGTGCGCCCACATATCGAAGTTGAATATGCATTCCAAAACATTACTGATGTTCCAGAATGGTTTGAAGGTGTTGAAGGCCGTGAAAAACCATGGGGAACAACCCATGCGCTTCTTGCAGCACGTAATACCGTGAATACACCGTTTGTCATCATCAATGCTGATGACTACTATGGCAAACACGCATTTGTCGAAATGGCGCGTTTCCTCAACGAAGACGTTACGGATACAAACGCATCCATGATGGGATACATCGTGGACAATACAATTACTGATAATGGAACCGTAACACGAGGTGTATGCCAAAACGAAGGTGGCTATCTAACTGACATCGTTGAAGTTGATGGAATTCGCCGCACTGAAGCGGGTGTTGTTGGTGGTGAAGATCAACATCTTATCGCTGATGGAACACAAGTATCCATGAACTTCTGGGGCTTTACACCTGCTATCTTTGAAATGATGGAAGGCAAATTTGAAGCATTCCTCCAAAATGAAGTGGCTGCAAATCCAATGAAATCGGAAGCACTACTTCCAAATGATGTGGGTGCATTAATTCAAGAAGGCAAACTCAAAGTTCGTATTCTTGATACCCCAGATCGTTGGTTTGGTGTTACTTACCAAGATGACAAACCAATGGTATTGAAACAATTTGAAACATTCCAATCAGATGGAACTTACCCATCCGATTTGTGGAAATAGACAAAACACATAAAAACATCTAAACTAAAGTAGGCAATTGCCTACTTTTAATTATGGAGGGCTTATGCGCGGATTTATTGAAAAACATAAAATGACAATATTTATTGTCTTAAACTTAATTTTAACGGTGGGAATGAACTTAGCACACCCTGTCACACCATCCTTGCTAAAAGATTTAAACCTACCACCACATGTATTTGGCGTTTCGTTTGCGGCAATGTGTACGACTAACTTTATCTTTGCGCTAATATGGTCGAATATGGCACATAGCATGAAGAAATCAAAAATTCTGGCGATTTCATCAATCGGTTACGCACTTGCACAAATTCTCTTTGGTATTGCGCATACAGAAGTTGAAATTTATATCGCACGTCTGATAAGTGGGGTCTTTGCAGGAGGATTCCAAGTTGGATTTATGAGTTATATTGTTAATAATGCAAAGGTCGAAGAACAAGCTCACTATATAACGATATCATCCGTCATCGTAAGTGTTGGTGCAGCCCTTGGATTCTTTGTGGGTGGATTCTTGGGTGATGTTGATGTCCGAATGACATTCATGATTCAAGCTGCAATGCATATTATTTTAGGTATTCTAGTATATATTATTCTGGTGCCAACAGAAGCATTCGAAGAACGTAAAATTGATACGCGTAGCGTGCTCAAAGAATCAAATCCAATCAAGATTGTTAACAATGCCAAGCACTTAATGATTGGCTTTATGATTCCGTTATTAATTACGGTGTTTATTACATCAATTGGGTCAACACTTTTTGATCAGAGTTTTAATTATTATATTAAAGATATTTTCAATTTTGTACCAAGTCAGAACGGAATTATCAAATTTATTACGGGACTGTTTGCAGTTGTCCTTAATATTATTTTGATTCGACGAAAACAAGTTTTTGGTCGTGTGTTCTTACGCAATCTCTTTATTGGGATGGCGACACTTGCAGCGATTGTCGCGTGGTTGCCAACTGAATCTGGATTTGTTGGCATATCATTACTTTGGTTTGGTGCCTATACAGTTATGATTCCTGCACTCCAGAATGCAGTATTATCGAAAAAACAAAATGCTACCGAAGGAAATCAATTAGCAGGTTTATATAATGCACTAATGATGTTTGGAAAAATCTTTGGAGCACTTGTAACGAGTGTTGTTTATACGATCAATCCGATTTTGAGCTTTGTAGTTTCGGGCATGTTATTCTTGATTGCCTTTGTGATTATCGCGATGGCTAAAGAAACCCCAACAACACAGCACTAAAAAAGTAAGTGTCCAAAAGGCACTTACTTTTTCTTTTATCAAATCTCAACCGCACCACTATTCATTTTTAAAAATTCTATCTCATAAGCAGTTTTAAAGTCAAACATTTTGCGAGGCATTGAGTTGATTTTAAAGGCAATGTCATCAAGATATT
>NZ_WTSY02000011.1 GCF_009828775.2 Erysipelothrix aquatica
ATATCTTGATGACATTGCCTTTAAAATCAACTCAATGCCTCGCAAAATGTTTGACTTTAAAACTGCTTATGAGATAGAATTTTTAAAAATGAATAGTGGTGCGGTTGAGATTTGATAAAAGAAAAAACATGGGCTAGCCATGTTTTTTATTTTCTTTAGTTGGATCATAGCAATGCATGCTTAATGGTTTTGGTTTCGACGTTGCATTTCCATTTGTTGACGGCGGAGCATTCGGCGCTTGCACAGTCTCACTCGGTTGATTTCACGAATCGTGATAATGAGTGCACCGAGAATCAAGAAGACGATAAATACAACTTGACCTATGGATTTCATGAAATCCATAAAGACCTTGGTACCCTTTATATTGATGTCTAAAGGTGCTAACACTTGGGTTTCAAAAACGGTTTTGGTGTTATAGGATACTTTAATTTTTGCCATATCTGTATTTTGCGCAACAGGTGCGATAAAGTTTGGTTGAGTTGCTGTTACATTAATAGCAACATCCTGTGGAGAGATTCCGTTTGGTAAATAGGTCACAATGTCGTAGTCGAGCATTACCGGAAAGGGTGAACTCGCATGCAGTATAGGAATTTCTTGTAGGATGGTATTGCGAGTTACAAGTGTTGTTCGTTTAAAATCGTCAAAGACACGTGAGTAAACGTTGATGGCATCAATTACGTTCGTGAAGAGTAAGTCTTCATTAGGTGCATTGGTGCTAATAAAAATTAAGTGGGAGTCTCCGCGTTTTGCTACACTTGAAAGTGAGCGTTCAGCCATCTCAGTGTAACCAGACTTAGCGCCATACAAATCGGTAAATCCTTTTTCATGAGCTGCTTCTAAAGACCGATTCACAAGTTCTATGCCATTTGGTGCTGTAGGCGTTGGTGATGTTGTAAACGTAACTGTGCTGTATATCTTCGCAAATGTTTTGTTTTTCATTGCGTATTGGACTAGTAATGCTAGGTCGTAGGGTGTCGAGAGATGATCATCTTCATCGAGGCCACTGGTATTTAGAAAATTAGAATCTTTCATGCCGATTTTTGCTGCGGTTGCATTCATGTGTTGTGCAAGACCTTCAGGATCTTGCGTGAGGCGCATTGAAATTGCGCGTGTCGCATCAGCACCAGACGGTAATATAATTGCGTAGAGTATGTCTTCAATTGTAACGGTATCGCCGCCTTCGAATCCGGCAACAGATGCAATACTCGTTAAATCATCAACAACCTCTGCAGGAATTGTATAGGTTTCTTTGAGTGATAAATTTTGGGACTCAAGCATTTCGAGTGCCGTAATTAAAGTAAGTACTTTGGTAATGGAAGCAGGATGAATTTTTGAATACCCATTCTTTTGTGTTAGAACCTGGCCGCTTTCCATATCCATTAAAAGATAATTAGAGCTGTACATCATGATGTTTTGTACAGAGATAAGGTCTTCTTGTGTTTGATAGGCAGTTGTAGGTGATTGTGCATAAGCAGTCGTTGGTGTAGAAAAACATAAGACACCTACAAGTAGTAAAGTAAATATTCGTTTCATGGACAATTTCCTTTCTTAAATAATATACCATAAAAGCAGAAATGGTATTGTGTAAAAAAGGTGGAATTGCATCAAACTGCATCTGAATCCAAAGAATCATTGTATTATGATAGAATATAAAGGTGGAGGTTTTTATGAAACGACTAATTATTGGGGATGGCGAAGCCATCCAAAACGAAATGAAAAAACAAGGTTATGATGCGCCTTACATTGATCTCAGAGGAGGTCATCAAGAGGTGGAAAACTTAATGGATCTCTATGAGACGATGAAGCCAGAATTAATTACTAAAGTTCGAGAAACTATAATTGCGGAGAGTCCTGATGAAATAATTGTTGTTGGGAAACTTGATGGTTACCTATGGCTGGGAACAATTATTACACGTTTTTTTGGACAGTTTAATTCATGGAATAACCAACGCGAAAATGACTATGGCGTTACAACGATTATTATTGATCAGAAGCCTGTAAAACTGTATGCAGTATCGCAATTAGAAGACTATAAATCAATCGAAAAGGTGTAAAGGATAAAACCTTGAACTCCCTATATTAATATGTTAAAATAATAAACGGTGCAAAGACACCTATATTCACACATCATGGATTGACGGACTCCGTGCTCAAATATGAGTCGTCTCGTCTTGGAAGTGATGGAGGACTAACGGAAAGGTAGGAATTTAGTTATGTCAGTTGTGACAATGCGCAAATTATTAGAAAGTGGGGTTCATTACGGACATCAAACACGTCGTTGGAACCCAAAAATGAAGCCGTATATCTATGCAGCTAAAAACCGTATTTACATCATTGACTTGAACAAAACTCAAGACAAATTAGATGTAGCATACGCAGCAATGAAAGAAATTGCTGAAAAAAATGGAAAATTATTGATTGTTGGTACTAAAAAACAAGCACAAACAATCGTTGTAGAGGAAGCATTACGTAGTGGTTCATTCTTTATCAACCAACGTTGGTTAGGTGGAACATTAACAAACTTCCGTACAATCCAAAAAAGTATCCGTCGTCTTGTAGAAATCGAAGAGATGGAAGCAAGTGGATCAATCCAAGTTTATACTAAAAAAGAAATTGCTTTATTACTTAAAGAAAAAGACCGTTTAGAAAACTTCTTAGGCGGAATTAAAGAAATGAAGAAACTTCCAGATGCAGTATTCGTTGTTGACCCACTCGAAGATGCAAACGCAGTTGCTGAAGCACGTAAATTAGGAATCCCAGTATTCGGTATCGTTGATACAAACTGTGATCCAGATACAGTTGATTTCGCAATTCCTGGAAATGACGATGCAATTCGTTCAATCCGTACAATTGTTGGTGCTATGGCTGATGCTATGGTTGAACCAAAAGGTGGCGTATTACAAGTTGCATACCAAGACCAAGATCAAGAAGACATTACAATGGAAGATGTTATCGTTAACGTAGAACAACAAGCTGCAGAAAACGATCGTCGTCGTCGTCAACGTATGGACGAACGTCGTAAACGTGATGACCGTCGTCGTCAACAACGTTTTACACCACGTAATGACAACCGTGAAGGTGCTCCACAACAACAACGTGAAGCACGTACAGAAGAGAAAAAAACAGAAAAAAGTGAGGCGTAAACTATGATTACAGCAAGTTTAGTAAAAGAACTTCGTGAACGTACTGGTGCCGGAATGATGGATTGCAAGAAAGCTCTTGAAGCAACAGATGGAAACATCGAAGCTGCAATCGATTGGTTACGTGAAAAAGGTATGGCAAGCGCCGCTAAAAAATCAGGACGTATCGCTGCAGAAGGAACAAGTACAGTGTTATCATCAGGAAATACAGCAGTAATTCTTGAAGTTAACTCAGAAACAGACTTTGTTGCTAAGAACGAACAATTCGTAGAATTAGTTAAAGACTTGGCAGAAGTTTTCCTTGCAAACAAACCTGCGGATTTAGATGCTGCTTTAGCACTTGATCTTAAAGGACAAACTGTAAATGATGCAATCATTTCAGCTACAGCAACAATCGGAGAAAAAATTACACTTCGTCGCGTTGCAGTTGTAGAAAAAGAAGATAACCAAGTATTCGGTGAATACATCCATATGGGTGGTAAAATTTCAGCTGTTACTGTATTAAACGGTGACAATGCAGAATTAGCACGTGACATTGCAATGCAAGTTGCGTCAATGAGCCCACAATATGTTTCACAAAAAGAAATCCCAAGCGAAATCGTAGATCACGAAACAGCTATCCAAGTGGAAATCGTTAAAAATGATGCTGAATTAGCTTCAAAACCTGAACAAGTTGTTCAAGGAATTATTAAAGGACGCGTAAGCAAACAAATGCAAGATATCTCATTAGTAGACCAAATCTACTTCAAAGATGGAAAAGCTAAAGTTTCACAAATCCTTAAAGACGCTGGAACAGACGTTGTAACTTTTGTACGTTACGCAGTCGGTGAAGGTATCGAAAAACGTGAAGAAGATTTTGCAGCTGAAGTTGCAAAAGCATCACAAGTTAAATAAAAATAAGGACACTCTTTAGTGTCCTTTTTGAAAGGGCGTAAATCTCATGTACAAACGGGTATTATTAAAACTGAGTGGAGAGGCACTTGCATCCGATTCGGGTATTTTCAGTCGTGAAGTTCTCGAAGATGTAGCAGCTCAAATTAAAACAGTTGTTGAAGATGGTATCGAAGTTGCAATCGTCGTTGGCGGCGGTAACTTTGTACGCGGTCGTATGGCCGATGAGTTAGGGATTGATCGTACACAAGTAGACTCAATGGGGATGCTTGGTACGGTCATCAACGCACTTGCTATTCAAGGTGCACTTGAGGCGCAAGGAGTACCAACTCGTGTTCAAACAGCAATTGATATGATTAAAGTTGCAGAGCCATATATTCCACGTCGTGCAGTGCGTCATCTCGAAAAGGGACGCGTAGTAGTATTTGGGGCAGGTACAGGATCTGCATTCTTCTCTACTGATACAACAGCAGCATTACGAGCATCTGAAATTAAAGCAGATGTAATCCTAATGGCTAAAAACGGAGTTGATGGTGTTTACGATTCAGACCCACGTTTGAATCCGAATGCCAAGCGCTATGAGTCATTATCCTACAAAGACGTGTTACAGCAAGAACTTGCGGTAATGGATTCAACTGCAACATCAATGTGTATGAATAATGATATTGATCTTATAGTGTTTAATATGAATGAAAAAAATAATATAATTAAAGCTGCAAGAGGCGAAGCAACCGCAACACGTGTTGCTAGGGAGGTATAATCATGCAAGCAATTATCACAGATGGTCGCATGTTAATGCAAGATGCGATTGAGTCATACGAAGGTCGTTTAGGGACACTCCGTACAGGACGTGCAAACGTATCAATTCTTCACGGAATTATGGTTGATTACTATGGATCACCAACACCAATCGAACAAATCGCATCTTTATCAATCGTTGAAGGACGTCAAATCGTTGTGAAACCTTTTGACCCATCAAGTATGAAAGATATGGAGCGTGCAATTAATGAATCAACATTGAATTTACCAGTTCAAAACGATGGTTCTGTTCTACGTATTAACGTACCTCAATTAACAGAAGATGCGCGTCGTGAAGTTTCAAAATCAGTTGGAACCTTCGCAGAAGACGCAAAAGTTGTTGTTCGAAATGTACGTCGTGACTTGAACGATGAAGTGAAAAAAGCAGATGATCTTCCAGAAGATCAAGAACGTGCATTACTTGAAGATGTTCAAAAGCTTACCGACGAATTCATCAAGAAAATTGATGAAATTGCGAAAGCGAAATCAGCGGAGATTATGTCACTCTAATTATGGAGAGTCTAAGACATGTTGCCATCATCATGGATGGCAACGGCCGTTGGGCTCAAAAACAACGTAAGGAACGTACGGTTGGACACTACTTTGGTAGTGAAAATGTTCGTGAAATAGCCTTAAAAGCGTTGGATTTGGGCATTGAAGCCATAACACTTTATGCATTTTCTACAGAAAACTGGAAACGCCCACAAAAAGAAATTGACTACTTGATGAAGTTGCCGGCAGTCTTTTTTGAGCGCTTTCTTAAAGAACTTAACGAAAAGGGAATCCAAATTCGCACAATTGGCGATTTATCAATGATGCCTGAAAAGACTCGAAAAGTAATGGAAAACGCTGTCGAAAAAACAAAAGACAATAAGGCTTTAATCCTTAATTTTGCACTTAATTATGGATCACGTGATGAAATCGTTCGCGCAACACGAAAAATTATCCAAGACGGACGGACGGATATTACTGAAGAAGTCTTTGAGAGTTACCTTGATACAGCAGGAATGCCAGCTGTTGATTTATTAATTCGTACAGGTGGCGATGAACGCCTCTCGAACTATTTATTATGGCAATTGGCGTATGCTGAGTTGATTTTTGTTGATGATGAATGGCCACAATTTGGTCCTGACCAATTTGAATCATGTATTGAGGCATATCAAAAACGTCAAAGACGATTTGGAGGACTTTAGTATGAAAGAGCGTTTGATTACAGGAATTGCACTAATTGTTGTTTTCGGAACGGCAATTTTGATGGGTAATCAAGCTCTTTTTTTATTACTGCTTGCAGTAGTTACAATTGGAGCTTATGAAATCTATCGTCTAAAAAAAGACGAGATGAAACCCATAATCTTACCGTTATTGATTGTTTCGACAATTTTAGGTGGGTTATTAGGACCCGAATATCTCAGTGTGTTTATCATGGGATGGATCATGACCCTATTTGTGCTTACCGTAGTGTTTGACTGGTTTGATTTCAGTCATGTAAACTATATTTTTGTCATGGTAATGATGCTTGTGGCTGCAATCCAAGCTGTTAAAGTGGTGTTATCTTTTAACACGATTACTTTCTTATTCATCTTGTTAGCAACGTATGTCACAGATGCTGCAGCATATTTTGGTGGTCGTCATTTTGGGAAACATAAACTTATTGAACGTATTTCTCCAAAGAAAACAATTGAAGGGGCAGTGATCGGATATGTTGCTTCCGCGACAATTGCGTTAATCTTTGGCCATATCTTTGTAATTGAATATGTTCCCGCAATCGTAGTATATTTAAGTGCCGTTCTGATTCCTATCATGGGTCAATTTGGTGATTTAGCATTTAGTTTAATTAAGAGATATTTTAATGTGAAAGATTTCGGATATATTTTCCCAGGTCATGGTGGCATCTTAGACCGTGTGGATAGTGTAATCTTTGCACTCTTTACATTCAATATCCTCTTACAGATTTTTGTCTAGGAGGCTGTCAATATGAGTATCATAATGTCAATTATTTACTTCGCACTCGTTCTAAGTATCCTTGTGTTTGTGCATGAGTTAGGACATCTCATTGCCGCAAAAATGTTTGGTGTGTATTGCCAAGAATTTGCAATCGGAATGGGGCCAAAAGTGTTTTCAATTAAGAAACCACACTGGGAAACAACCTATAGTATTCGAGCATTGCCGCTTGGAGGATTTGTTTCGATGGCGGGTGAGCCAGGTGAAGGTGATATGGGTGTTCCAGTTGAGCGTTCGATGATCGGAATCGCCCGTTGGAAACGTCTGATTATTATGCTTGCTGGAATTTTTATGAATCTTGTGTTGGCGGTTGTTGTCTATGCTGGAATGTTTAGTATGAATGGTGTTGTTGAAGTACCTAAACCTATCGTAGCAGCAGTTGTTGAAGGCATGCCGGCTGATAAGGCGGGAATGCAGGCAAATGATGTTATGACTGAGATTACGTTTGCGGATGGAAGTGTTGTACATCCTAAAACATTTGCTGACTTACAAACAGGTATGGCAATGTACAAGGATAAGCCAATGACTATCAAATTAGACCGAAACGGCACAAGTGAAACTGTCACAGTGACACCAGAACCATCAAAAGAAAATAAAGATGTGTATGTAATAGGAATTCAAGCGCCTGCCGCAACGCTACGAAATGTGAATCTTTTTGAGGCTGTGCCGCTTGCATTTGCGGAAGTAGGCAGTGTTATTGCTCAAATGATTTTTATCCTAAACCGTGTTTTTAGAGGGATAGGGTTGGATAGCCTCGGTGGTCCAATTGCAATATTTGGTGCAACGTCTCAAGTAAATACCTATGGCGCCGTTTATTTCTTTAATCTAGTAGCACTATTATCTGTTAACCTGGCAGTTGTAAACTTGTTACCAATTCCAATTATGGACGGTGGTCGTGTTGTTATTACACTAATTGAAATGATAATTCGAAGACCGATTCCAGAAAAATTAGAAAATGCTTTGATGATTGCTGGTGTAGCACTCGTCCTTGTATTCTTCGTGTACATATCTTTTCAAGACGTGATGAGAATTATTCCAAATTAAAAAGGCGTTCGCCTTTTTTTTTTTTTGAAATATGCAATTAATTCGTAATTTATTTGAAAAACAAGTATAATCGTTTTATCTTTAGAAGTATGATTTGTCTAAAATATTAATATAAGGGGGGGATTTCAAATGCGTAAACATATACAAATTATTTCATTATTAATCGTACTTGGAGTTGTTGGAAGCAGTGTGACTTCAGGATTATTATCTGTTCAGTCGATGAACGAAACTTCGCAAGAAGATAGCGTACCCAGTACCCATCTCGAAATTGCAGATGTAGGACAGGAACTAAATCCGGACGGGTTGGATTTGGAATACACATTAAATGAGAGTGATCAGTTAGAAGAAAAAGATAGTGTCGATGCAAATGAAACCATAGAAGCGTCTGAAAAGTCAATCAATCAAGCAAACGTTGTTGAGTCTGTATGGGGTAGTAGTAAAGTTATCTATAATATCGACACTGCGACATTAGACGTGTATGATGGACTTTTGGAAAATAAAGCAGGTTATGAATTTCTTGATAATCAAAATCAAATAGTCAAAAGCCAGGTAAAAACGATAAACTTACATGGTGACGTTTTTACTCCGAAAAATGCGGATTTATTCTTTGCCTATCCGTGGTCGAGTTTAGAAGTGATTAATGGAAACCTTAATACCTCGCTTACAGAATCGATGATGGGCATGTTTGAACGACAAAGAACCCTTAAAACGATTGACGTAAGTCAGTGGGACACATCAAATGTGACTGATATGGCATTTCTTTTTTCTCAGTCCGGTGTTACTGCTTTAGATGTTTCAAAGTGGGATACACGTAATGTTGTAACCTTGAACCACGCGTTTAATGGTACAGGATTTTTGAAAGAACTTGATGTTAGTGAATGGGATACATCAAATGTATCCATAATGTCATTTGTATTTAGTTATACCGCTGTTGAATCGTTGGATGTTCATAAATGGAATACATCAAATGTCACAACAATGTCAAATATGTTTGCGATGACACAATCTCTAACTCATTTAGAAGGAAAACTGAATTGGGATACATCCAAAGTCACAAAGATGGATGGTATGTTTATCTTTAGCGGATTGTCGGAGTTAGATTTGAGTAACTTTGATACGTCAAATGTTACAGATATGGACGGAATGTTTGGCGGCATGGAAAATTTGGAAACCCTTGATATTGGTAGCTTTGATACGTCAAAGGTGACCAATGCCGAGAATATTTTTGGAATGGATGAAAAATTAAATCGCATTACGCTCGGTGCGAAAACGACGTTTCAGTCATTCTATACTGGATTACCGCTAATTTCTACAGAAAGTGGTGAGTATACAGGAGGTTGGATTCGAATTATACCTGAGAGTCCCTTTACAACTTATAGTTCAAGCGATATTTTTATGGAAAGTTTCAATGGGAATCTTGCTGGAACGTATGTTTGGGAAAGACCTATCAAAAATGGCCAATTAATCGTTGAGTTTGTTGATACAGAAGGTAATGTCTTGACAGAGCAATCAATTTCACATGGTCCGATAGGGAGTTCATATATTGCTAAAAGCAAGACGATTAATGGCTATACATTAATAGAAGTTATTGGATTGGAAACAGGCCAATTTTCAACTGAAGTTAAACATGTAAAATTTATCTATTCAAAGGATGAAGATCCTGAAGTTCCAGGTCCTGTTGATCCAACCAATCCGAAACCCGTCGATCCGAGTCCTAAAGAAGTTGAAACATTGCCCAATACGGGTCAGAATCCAGGGAATATGCTTTGGTTAGGTACTGCAATCTCATCCATGGGCGCCTTCTTACTGATTATGTTGAAAACAAAGACGCATGGTCGGAATGAAAGTAACTCGTGATTCTAATAGTGTCTTAGAATGCGACATAAGAATCGCAGAATGAAAAAAAGGCGTCAGCCTTTTTTTTCCTATCTATGATATAATGATACAAAAGGAGTAAGTTATGGCTTATACAGTAAATAAAATTGAATCAAAACCACAATGGTTTGCCGTCATGGATTTTACCATACCAGACTTTTCTCGCGATACAGATGTTCGTGCGATGTACTCAATGCGCTCAGAATTGGCGCGTCTGGGTATAGAACTTGCATCACCAGAATATAACTATATGATCGGGTATGACTCTGATGATCGTATTGAAGTTGTGGACGTAAAATTATTTGTAGCTATTGAAGCACCAACAGATAAAGAAACTACACTTACATTCATTGAAAAAAATGATACTCGTGAAGTAATTCGTATCGAGACCGATTCATTCGAGGATGTACATACTGGCCTTGCGGAATGGATGCATGATAATGATTATATCGGCGATGGCGACGTTCGTCGTGTGCTTGTTAAGGATGCAACACGTCTTGTCTTTGATAGTCCGGTTAAGAATTCTGACGAATAGTAAATTCACATTAATTAAAATTGTAATTTTGACATCAAACACTGTTTGATGTTTTTTTTATTTTTTGGAATCATAAAAATTTCAATGGGTCATCACAATGATGTATCATTCATTTGTTATATTGTTTGTAAACAACTACAGGAGGATGTCATATGGTATTTCCAAAAGGTTTTTTGTGGGGTGGTGCAACTGCTGCCAACCAATGTGAAGGGAGTTATAACAAAGGCGGACGTGGCCTTGCTAATGTTGATTTGATTCCTCACGGACCAGAGCGGTGGGATGTTGCGATGGGAACGCGGAAAATGCTGGAGTTCGAGGAAGGATATTACTATCCTGCAAAGCAAGGCATCAATATGTATGATCATTTTAAAGAAGATATTGCACTGTTTGCTGATATGGGGTTTAAAACTTATCGTCTATCTATTGCGTGGTCACGAATCTATCCAGAAGGTGATGAAATGACTCCTAACGAAGAAGGACTCAAATTCTATGAAGATGTGTTTAAAGAGTGTCATCGGTATGGTATTGAACCATTAGTTACAATTACACACTTCGATGTTCCCATTCATCTGACCAAGCGATACGGTTCATGGCGTAGTAGAGAGCTGATTACGTTCTATGAACGTCTTGTGCGTACCTTGTTTACAAGATATAAAGGCCTCGTAACATATTGGTTAACCTTCAATGAAGTCAATATGATTCTTCATGCCCCATTCATGGCTGCAGGACTTATCATTGAGTCGCATGAGAATGCAGATCAGATAAAGTATCAAGCAATTCATCATGAGCTCGTAGCGAGTGCACTTGCTACAAAAATTGCACATGAAATTGATCCAAATAACAAAGTGGGATGTATGTTAGCTGCGGGTGCGAATTATCCCAGTACACCTCATCCTGATGATGTTTTCGAAGCATTGTAGCGTGATCGTGAAGGTTATTTCTTCATTGATGTACAATCACGAGGCTATTATCCATCGTACGCGTTGAAAAAAATGGAACAGCTTGGCGTTTTCTTAGAGATGGAATCTGAGGATGCCAATTTGTTGCGTGAGCATACCGTTGATTTTATTTCATTTTCTTACTACTCGTCACGTGTTGCAGCTGCAACATCATCGAACCAAGAAACAGCAGATGCGAATGTCTTTGCATCATTGAGAAATCCATATCTTGAGGTATCGGAATGGGGTTGGCAAATAGATCCAAAAGGATTCCGAACAACGATGAACCAGTTGTACGATCGCTATCAAAAACCTTTATTTGTCGTGGAAAATGGTCTTGGTGCAATGGATACTGTAACGGAAACACAAGAAATCCACGATTCGTATCGTATTGATTACCTTCAAGCTCATATTCAAGCAATGCATGATGCGATAAAGCATGACGGAGTTGAACTATGGGGCTATACATCGTGGGGTTGTATTGATTTAGTGAGTGCGTCCACAGGTGAAATGTCAAAACGTTATGGTTACATTCATGTAGATTACGATGACACTGGAAAGGGAACGGGCAAACGAACTCCAAAGCAATCGTATTATTGGTATAAAGATGTTATTGCATCAAATGGTGCGATGTTTGACAAATAATGACGTTAACGCAGGAAAACTCCTGCGTTATTTTTATGTCTAAAATTTAAGTATAGTGCTATTTAAGAGTTTTACACATACTTTACAATGTAGTGTTGTGAAAAAAAGAAAAGAAATCACAGACGAAAGCAATAAAACATAATAGCATAATAAGTTAACAATACACTTATATAGCGGTGACAATTCAAACTTAAGGACTGTGAATGGAAATGTTAACGATAACGCCATTCTAAAGCCTTGAAATAACATGCATTTAATATATAAAAGCAATGGTAATTTAAACATTAGCAATCTTAAGATTGTTAGGATTATGTTTTGAAAAAGAAGTTCAAAAGAAAAATCTGAATTTTCGTAATGAAAGGTATAATTAATATATGTATGTACTATGTCTTTTATAAAGATACATCAGTGAAGTACTATGCACAAAAAACTATCTTCTACTCTATAGGGGGGTACCGAGGTAGTGTGTCACAGTTTACCTGTCGACATCAAAAAGGAGGAAATATGTTTAAGTCAAAGAAAAGACTTGGGCGCGTTTTTAGTGTCGTAGCATTAGCGTTTGTGCTCACACTGTCTAGCTTAACCGTTAGTGCAGCAACAGAGACGAAACCAAAGACAAATAACGAACTCGTTCAAGCAATTATCAATGACAAAGATACTAAAGTGTCATTGACAAATACTTCAGAAGGATATAAAGCTGAAGTAACCATGGATTTTCATATTAAAGATGCGGATTGGGTGACGATCCAAAACCTAACAGATTCTTTGGAAATGAAGTTTCCAGATTCAATGAAACTTGCGCCAAAGCAAGATATAAAGTTCGCAAATACAGATAAAAACTTTGAAAACAACGTTTATCAGTCTTTAGATGATACACGCATTAAGACTGAAAACAACACGATTGCGATAGACTTTAAAGATCTCACACAACGTCCAGAAGATTTCAGATTAGTATTTGAACTTGATGTTGCGGAAGATAGCAAACTGATTGAAGCGATTGATCTTAAAGACTTCCCAATCGTTGCGCCGTTGATTAAAGAAACGGTTGCATTTATTAAAAACGTTGAAGGGAACCAAACAAATACCCTTAACGCGATTTCAGATAATGAATCTGAAACAACTCCTACAGAAACCCCTGATGCGGGTAATCCGGAATCAACAAAGCCTGAGGGTGAAAATGGTGTTTCAGAGGAAAACAATGAAACTGTAAAAACGCAAGTGTCTGGAGATATCAACATTGAACTCGTTGGAAACCCACAGGCTCGCGTGAAACACGCAAACAGAGAAATAAATGATTCAAACCCTATTGTGATGAATAACTACTCTGAAACCGCAACTAACTATTCAATTGATCTATTTACGGACGAGAACCCTACACATTTAGGTGTTTCGTATGTCATTAAGTTGGATGATCAATCACTCGCTCTTATCACTGAAGAGAATAAAGCGAATGCGTTGGATTTCCAATACAAAAAAAATGGAGAACAAGTTCCATTCAAGTATGAGTATGCATTCCCAGAAGTTATTAAATTCTATGATCAAACTGGCGATAGTATTTTAGCGAGCACAAAGCTTTCAGATTATAGTACGTCGTCATTTAAACGTATAGCTCCGGGTACTAACGAAGGACCATTCAAATTAGATATCGAAGAAATCAAGATTGATTCTAATGTTGAAGGCGCAGCCGTTCAATATAAGTTCCAAGACTTTCTTTCAACACAAATTAGTAACTATATTAATGAAGAACTGCAAGCAGGGAAGTCATTAACTGATATCAAAGCAGCCTTGAAACAGGGAATTGTTGTGACAGAAGATCAATATAAAGTTGATGACTATCGTTACCAACAAAGTCCAAAAGCAAGCTTTGAAAAATTAAATATTTATCCGTTAGAGATTAAAAACATATTAAACTCGCAAAAGGATATTAAACAAAATCTACCAGTTACACCAATCGGTGGTATTGATAACAGTCTTGAAGCAAAATCATTTGAACAAGTTCCAAATGGTTTTGAATTAGTTTGGGAGGGCATTGCGAATACAAATCGTAAATCAACCCTAAATACTTTAGACTTGTCATTTGATGCACCAACAGTTGTTAAGACATCTGGTTTATCAAACTGGAATATTAAAACAGTTGTGAATGTATCTTATTTTGATGTGCTTAATGATGGGACACTCGTTCCTAATTCAACATTAACTCCAGAGCGTATTGAAAAAGTAAATGCTGCAACAGACAAGATTGAGCCAATTTCTATTGATACACACGGGCAAAATGTTGCTATTAAATACGATGTAACTCAAACTTACACAAATACGGATCTTAACCTTGAAATTGAAGGAAATCAAGTTGCTCGTTTGAGTGCAGCAATTAATAAGAATCAATTCAATAAATCCGTTGAAAACAAAAAAGAATTCCCACGTTCAATCGTTATTAACGGTGTAAAAGGTGCGGAAGGTGCACCGACAAGCTTGCACTGGGATGTTGTCTTCAACAACAATAAGTTGATTCGTCAACCCAATGATGGATTCAATTTCTATCTAGACGCAAGTAAAGTAAAAGCATACCGCTATAACGGTTCTGGTGATAGTTACAGCGAGATTAACGTCGCATACAACCAGATGAAGGTCAAAACAACAATATTTGTTGATGGAAAAGAAATTTCTAAAGATGGTCGATTCTCTGTTGAATGGAATGCAGATTTTACAGAAGCAAAAATTCGTTTGAAACCAGGACTTGCAGAACCTCTTAATAAAGAAGTTAAGTTCCAATTTAAATACGAAATTGATGTTGTCGAACCATATTCAGGTGAAAAAGCAATTCGTGATGAATTATTAACGTCGTCAAAATTGAAATTTGAAGGTAATGCAAACGTTAAATCATTCACCAACGGAGTTGAAATAGAACCTACAAAACCAACAGAAGAAGAACTAAGGGCACAACAAGCGCTTAACTACCTCGTGCTTTTAGATAAACGTCCTGTGATGATTGACTACCGTACCAAAGAAGTAATTTGGGGCGTTGCGATTAATACCGTAACAGCAAATCGCATTGGTTTGGAAGGCTTTACATATTCTGATACCTTTAAATCACCAGGTATGTTCTTTGAACCAATGGATGAAAATAATCCAATCTTAATGTTCCAAATTGATCCAACGAAGACCCCTCAAACATCTCATGGGGAGTATTCGAAATTTATCTCGGAAGTTAAGAAAATCATGGATAATGCCGATATTTATTCGGATGAAATTCCGAACGCAATTGTTGGCGCAGGTGGACTGTTAGAACAAAAACTTGATGCTGAAGCACCAGATTCTAAGACGTATGGCGATATTGTCAATTACGTGAATCCAAGTGATATTGCGTACTTAAAAGACGGTTCATCAACCCTTACAAATGAAAAATTTGCCCTCAGTCAACCGAAAGAATATCCTGGTTATGTCAACCAATTAAAAGGTAAAGTTGTAAATGGTGAACCCGGTGATCCATTTGTTTCAACACCGACAAAATCAGAACTTCTTAAAAATACAGACTTACGTATAGATTTTATTGAATCAAACAAGGCTATCGGACCAGCTGGTGGCGAAGATGAAAATGCTTACTATATTTTATATAAGACAAAATTATCAAGCGATACACCAATGGAGACCGTAAAAAATGCCGGTGCTTTAACCTTTGCAACGTGGGTCATTGGTGAAGGCAACACCATTACATGGACTGGCGGCGACATTGAAGCATCGAAAGAGCTTGGTGAAGTAGCTAAATACAACACGGTCCCGAAAAAAGAGGGAACCGTTAAAGTTATCAATGATCCAGCAACAGGACGTCAACGCCTTGCTGCAAATTGGAACATTACATTTAATTACGATGTTGATACGCGTCGCGTTGGTGAAGTGCCAATGGTTGTTGTTGATACTATCGATAAAACACGTGATTTAGGAGATTTCACTCTTGGGAACAAACACCTTGTTCCGCAAGAAATTGATGCGATAACACTCGCTAAATTTGAAGTTGATAAAGATGGAAATCTGAAGCCAACCAACGAAACTGTTGAGGTCACAAAAGCTTCAGGAGAACTCGTTGTTGAAAACACAAATGATACAATTACATATACGATTAAGAAACATCTTGATCCAAAATATGTCTACCGTTTTGAAATCAACACGCTCATTGAGAGTCATGAAGCAGTGATTCCAGATGCAACGGGCGAAGTATCCAATACTGTTGCGACAGGTGAATTTGAAAACAAAGTGACATATACACGTGGTCATAAACCAGATCAAGTCGATTTACCAGAACCCGGAGTTGCAATCGCTACTGCGGACTTAGGAAATCGGAACCGTGTCCAAAAAACAGGGTCCCTTGTTTCTGGAAGTTATCCAGGCTCACGTCAGCAAGTTCAATGGACACTTACGTTGAATGAAACGTATGAAAATATGTCTAATATTGTGATTAAGGATACACTCGAAAGTAAACATACTTTCAAATTCATTAAAGATCACAATGACTTGGAACAAAGTGGTACAGGAAATGCCGTCTTGGATCGATTCTCGATTCAAGAACTTGTTGGATCAAGTTGGCGAACCATTCCAAGTGATAAATATGTCCTCACAAATGCTGATGGAGATGCAAATAAACCATTAGATAACTGGACAACTGGAGAAAGTGGATTTATCCTTCGTTTCACCGAAGCAATGTCCAACCCAATTCGCATTCAATATGCAACATTTGGTCATGTTGTAGACAATAAAGAAATTCCATTGAAAAACCATGCGGATCTTTCTTACACCACTGATGCAGCACAACCAATTAATCACAAAGTAACTGCGGCCGTAACATTTAAAGTAAATGATGAAGCGGGTGGTTATGATGATGAACGCTTTGATATTGGATTAACAATGCGTTACAACAACAATCAACCGGCATTACCAACCGATTTGGATAAAGGTGAACGTATTACAGGGAATAATGTTGAGCAATCCATTATCGTGCTGTATCGTTACCAAAACAAATTTGTTGAAAACAACCACGTTTATCGTATCGGACAACCGGATGAAAATGGTTACCTTGAATTCAAGAATATTGAAAAAGGTAACTATATCGTTAAACAATTTAATGTAGCAGACGGCTATTCAGTTCCAAACTCATTAGGTTATGTTGAAGCCGGACGAAATACAAATAAAGATAAATCTGTTGAAATTAATGCAAGCCAACTTGCATCTGGAAATCTTGTAACACTTGATGTTAAAGATCCAAGTAAACGCATGTTTGATTTCTTTAGAGCAGATCCAGTTGTAACAAAAGTTGATTACGCAATTTACAACACAACACCAGTCTTTGAAGTAAAGACAGATGGCAAACTTGTAACAGCAACAGGTGCTGACGCAACGGAGAAACTCACCGATATTAATCTTGATATTACGAATGAAGCAAAACAAAAATCAGCATTTAGAAGTAATGATCAAGGAACTTTCAAAGTTGGAACAGTAAATCCTACTGATGAGCGTATCGACTTTGGAAAATTTGCAATTGCGCAACCAGCACAATCACTTGATGGTTACCTCCATAACACGGAGACGGTAAGCCATACCCTCGCAAGAAATCCTAATGGTACAGTTGATGCAACAACCATCAACGCTGCATTTAATAACTATAAAACAAGTGCAACAATGAAAGTTGTTCACCGTGGTACCGAAGACCTCATTGCGAACAGTGCGTATACGCTTGAACAATATGATGGAACTGCTTGGGTACCTTATGAAGCAACATCAACTGGAAAAGGTGATGCAAACGCATATACCCTTACAAATGGAAAACTAACGGTTCATAATCTTGATACAGGACGTTATCGTTTCAAACAAACTGCAGTTGGTGATGGATACCTCATTAATCCAGAGCCCCTAGAATTCTATGTCTATGGCCCAACACAAGCAACAGCAACTGATTCATATGAAGGAAAACCAGAAGTCATGCAACTTACATTCGACAACATTAAAGCGTCTGTAAACTTCTCAAATGTCATTGGTACAGAAACAATTTCTGGATCAACCTTTGAGATTAAAGATGCAAGTGATGTCGTTGTTGATACCTTCACAATTACGGATAAAGATGCTGGATACACACGCAATCTTGCTCCAGGAACGTATTCATTAGTTCAAACAGGAACAAGTGATAACCGTCCACTCAATGCTTCACCTATGACATTCGAAATCGAAAGTGACGAAGGCATCTTTGAAGGTGAAACCGAAGTAAGTACACGTACGATTGTGTTTGAAAACCATCTTGGAAGTTTCGAATTTGCGACACATACGCCATCGCTCGCAACCTTTGATATCGAGAGCTTTGCTTTAGATTACAATGAAACAGCAGTTGCCACACCAAGCCAAGTCAATCTTGGATATGGCAATTACGAAGTGAAAGATGTCCGCATTAACAATGCATGGATACACGTACCAACAGATTACACATTTGCTGTTCCACAAAGCTACACAGATCCAGCTACCTTGAAACAAACAGTTCATGTTTATGCTACACAAGCAAATATGGATTATGTGAACCGAGACGGGGATATCTTAACCGATACAACACCGCTAACTGGTGGTACATTCACACTAACTGAAGAAACTTCAAATACACTGGTTGCAAGTGTTGATGAAAGCAATCCAATCCGCAACATCGGACCTGGAACGTATGCTTTCGCACAAACAAATGCACCACAAGGATATGGACTCAACACCGCAATTCTTGCGAACATTGTAGTACCACAATCCTTAAGTCAAACTGATGTTGTGATTGATACAGTCAACCACACAATTGAGAACTATAATTTAGAACCAATTACTTATTACAACTACCGTGGAAAAGTTGTGTTAACGAAAACCTCAGCAGAAACACAAGCTCCGCTTGCGGGTGTCGTTTTCAATCTCTATCACGAAGGTGTAAAACTTGATGGTGAGTATGTAACGGATGCAAACGGTAAAATTACGATTGATCGTTTAGCACCAGGAAACTACTACTTTGAAGAGATTAAAGGGGATGGCAATCACATTGCGAACGCAAGTAAAACACCATTTACAATTGCAGCATCCAATGAGAATGCTTATGCACCACAAACCGTAGCAGTATCAAACTACTATGCAGATGTTGTGTTTAAGAATACAAACCCAAGCCATGATGTCATCTATATGGATGGGACATTCACACTATTCTCTAACGAAAATGGAACGTGGACACCTGTTAATGGCTTCATAGACTTTAAAGTTACACCACAAACAGACACCTTTAAAATCTTTGGTGTTAAAGCAGGTTCATACAAACTCGTACAAACAAAAGCACCGACACATACTGTCCGCAACACTTTTGAATACTTGTTTGAAATCCCAGACTATACGCCAGAAGAAATAGAAGGTCGCTTGACATTAGAACTTGATGATTACATTAACTATCAAGCAACATTAAAAGTTGATCTTATCGATCCAAATGGTGCGTTTACAAACAACGTTGATGCAACATTTAACGATGCGTCAGGCCGTAAAGATCCAATGCTTCAAGTAGGCTCAGTCCTAACACGCGCTGGATTGGGGTCAGGAAACTATACCATCACAACAAACAAAGCCGATCAAGCAATTGTTGTTGATGAAACATTAGATGTTGTAGTTCCGGAATCAGCATTGAATGACGAAGGCTTAGCACTCACTAAAACACTTCGCGTAACGTATGCTCGAAATACACTGAAACTCGTTGATGGCCGTACCTCAAATGCCTTAAACTCAGGTATCTTCATGATCAACGATGTTGCATACACAGTAGGTTCCGATGGATTAATTAAACTTGATGGACTTACACCAGGAACGTACGCTTATGTTCAAACTCAAGCAGCGAATGGTTATGTATTAAATACATTAAATCAAGGCAGCTTTGAGGTATTTGGTAAATTGAGTGATTTTGAACCACAATTTGTAAACCGTGATGGTTTCCCATATGTTGATCTTCAAACAACGACATTCAATAATTACCGTGTCAATGTTATTATTAACAAAGTTGATGATAAAGACCGTCCATTACAAGGCGTAGAATTTACATTAACACAGGACACAAAAAATACCGTAGTCACAACGAATGCTCGAGGTCAGGCGTTTATTAATGACCAAGCACCGGGAGCCTATGTTCTTAAAGAAACGAAAGCTCTACCAGGCTACGAAAGTATCACTGATTCCCATGAATTTATCATTGAGTCGACTCATGCTGGTGAACCAGAAGATATTATTTTCAATGTTACAAATAAAAAAATCATTGGTCCAACCCTACCTTCAACAGGTATGGCTGCAAGTATTCCTTGGTTTGCATTTGGCATCGTCGCAGTTGGTGGCATCTTCATTGTCGCTTCTCGCCGTCGTCGCAAAGATCAATAAAATGAAAAGACCACTACGAACATGTAGTGGTCTTTTTATTTGCATCAAAAAACGCATCCCGTAAGATGCGTCTAAGTCCTATGATTAAATCATGAAGAATACGATTGCGATGAAATGTGATATTGATGCTGCATTAATAAATAGATGCCAAATAAAGTGATAGTACTTTTTGTCTTTTTGAAGGTAGAAATAAGTTCCTACTGAGTAAAAGACACCACCAAGTACAATCAATCCAATAAACATTGGGCTTGTATTTTGTATCAGTTGAGGGATTAACAATACTGCTGCCCATCCCATTACAAGATAGATTGCAACTGATAACTTTGGCATCGAACGTTTCGCAACTGTTTTTTGCAAAATTCCAATCAAGACCATGAGCCATTGAATCACGACGACAGTAACACCAAGCCATCCATCGATAACAGTTAATGCAATTGGCGTATAGGTCCCAGCAATCGCTACAAAAATAAAGCTGTGGTCCAATATTCTAAATATATATTTATGTTTCGTATCGTTGGCCATTGAGTGGTAAAGTGTCGATCCCATAAACATCAAAAATAAAGAAATAATAAATATCGCATCGCCGATGACTAAGAGCCATCCACCTTGTTGAAATGCGCGTACTGATACATATGGATAAACTAAAAGTAGTAAACCAGCCATCACACCATGTGATACAGCATTCGCAACTTCTTCACCAAATGTGAGTCGTTTATAATCTTTCATCGAACGATCCATCGTTTTAGTTGTCATAATGTCATCTCCGTTCTATGAAAGTGTAACATAAAAACCAAATGTTTGTATATCAAAGTATATAAGAAAATTGTGAAGTATATATGAACACATTCGACGTTAAGAAACTTGTATAATTTATACACACTCTATATAATTAAAGTAAACGTTTAGGGGGTTAATATGAAAAATTCACATAAAAATAAGATCTTAAAAGGGCTGAAAATAGGTTTAGCACTTACAGTGATGGTATCAATGGGGTCATGGTCTTTACATGCACTTGGTGAATCAAGTGATGAAGACTTAGGTACCGTTGAAAAAGATAATGCCATTGCGCCCCCAGTACAAAGTCAAGATGCGCTGGAAAATTCATTGCTTGAAGTAATCGAATTGGAACCAATGGCTCTTGACGAACCTGTAGAAGCATGGGGTGGTGATACCGATGGGGTTGAAGCCGCAATCCAAGCTCGTGCAGCTGCGACGTATGCGAAATCAGGATTTATCCAATTTAATCTTGCGATTGATCAAAATATTTTCCTTTATGACACAGCAACCGATACCAGTGCATACCGTTATTTATCCGGACACGTTGCTTACTCGGGGGTAGTTCCGTTTTATGATGCAACCAGTGAACGCTACAAAATAACAATTAGTGGTATTGAAGGATGGGTTCCTAAATCTGCTTTCAAGGAATTCAAAGTATCAGAAGCAAAAGGCGCAAACTATTACTCTGTCCGTAATGGGAACTTATACAATAATATTAGTATGGGTGCGGCCACCAACAACTATGGAACAATCTTAAATGGCCCAGCACCATCATACCTCAAAGAAGACACACGCTATTTCTCAGCAGATGGTCATTATTTCTATAGTAACGTCAATGACCTTATTCTCGATTATCAAGGTGGAAATAATTATAACGCCGTTAATAAATCGACACCCTTCTACAACTATTACCAGTTTCTGTCATTCCGTTCAGAGTCTTCTGTAACGGCTAATCAACTCAATACATACCTAAGAGACCGTAAAGGGTTTACGAGTGCACCTACAGACTGGGATTCAATGACAAGTACTCAATCAAAATTATATGGATCAGAATCTTCATTTGTTGATTTGGGTCGCAAATACGGAACAAACCCACTGATGAACTTTGGTGTTTCAATTAATGAGACTGGCTGGGGCCGTAGTTGGCTTGCAGTAGATCGTAATAATGTATTTGGACATAATGCAACTGATAGTAGTCCTTGGTTAGCAAATAGCTACGATAGTGTAGCGACGGCTGTAGATATTCACTACACGATGTTCTTAAACTGGTTATATATGGATTTCGGTGAGTCAAGTTTCTACTATGGTGGTTATCTTGGTGATAAACAAACCGGTATCAACGTTAAATACTCAAGTGATCCTTTTTGGGGTCAAAAAGCAGCTGCATTCTCCTATGAAATTGATCGTAACTATGGAAACCAAGATTATGGGCGATACTCGATTGGAGAATCAACAGCACAGGTAGTTCCTATTCGAAAAGAACCGACCACAAGTTCTCAACAAGTTATGAAAACAGAAGTAGTTGGACAAAAAGTCATGATACTCGATACTGTTCAAGGCGAAAGTGTGAATGGAAATGCAACATGGTACAAAATTGCGGCAGATTCGTTACTGAATAGTGATCGCGACCGTTTGGCATGGATAACAGGTGGTGCAAACCGTACTGCGACTTATGACCGTAACAATAATTACCTCTACATTCACTCGAGCAATGTTCGTAAAGTATTTGACGGTAAAGGATCATCAGTTACACCAGAACCGGAATTTAAACGTGGTGATTTGAACGGTGACGGCGTAATAGATATTAGTGATATGATGGTCATTCGTCGACATATTTTAGGAATTAAAGTTTTGACAGGTGATGCATTTAAGAGAGCAGACCTAAATGGTGACGGTGTTTTGGATATTAGTGACATGATGATGATAAGACGCCACATTCTTGGCATTAAACCACTTTAGAGGAGATTTAAATGAAGAAAATATTTAAAATAACTTTGATAGCTATAGTTTTGGCTTTTGCTACAATTCCTGTATTCGCTGCAAGTGTCTTTGTTAGCATAAATAGAACTACGGTTTCTCCAGGTGACACTATAACGATCACAGTTGGTATTGATGACCCTGAAGGATTGGTACAAGCAGACTTTGGAACTACTGGCGGTATTTCATCGCCAAATGGGAATAGAATTGTATCTAGAGGTAATTCAGATAGTCTCAGTTTTGTAGCTAATTCAAGTGGTAGAATATCTGTAACAGGATTTGGTGAGGACCTTGATGGAACTAAATATCCCGTTAATAGAATATTTGATATTACTGTGGAAAATAGTACGAGCGAGGAAGGTGATGGAGACGAAAGCACTGAAAGTGGTAGTGGTGGCCATACAGGTGGTGTTGGGAACGGTTCATCGAATAGTGGAAGTTCATCGACTCCAGATAAAAATAAAAACCCAGAGCAGTTAGCAGAAGAAAAAGCTGCTGAAGAAGCTAAGGCAAAAGAAGATGCACAAAAAAATCCACTGATCAGCTCATTCAATATCATTTCAAATAACGAAAAGAAATTTGGTGAGACACTAAGTGATATTCCTACAGCGGTTGATACATGGGAATATGAGTATAAGTTACCGAAACGAATTGATAGTGTACTATTAGATGTTAAGAGTGTAAGTGAAACAACAACACTTACTTTCGATAAAGAACAAAAATTTGCTGAAGGTGAAAAAACAAAAGACATTGTGATTCGTGCGGTTGACGGCGAAATCACACAAGAGTATAAATTAAAACTAACACGTGATGACAGTGAACCTGTTAAAGTCAATGTTGGTGATAAGACTGCTACACTCTATGATGATGAAGCACTGGATAAATTGATGACAGAGTATGGGTTTACAAAAGAAGCAATCGATCAAAATGGAACGGCATCCTTTGCTTACCAAAAAGATGCGATGAAACTGCAACTCTTAACCGATGAAAAACAAAATGCGCAATGGTTAGCCTTGGATAAAACTAATGCTGCTAAAACTGTAGTGTATCCGGTACTTCAAGATGAAGGAAAAATGTATCTCTTGACAGCTCCAAACCCAGAAATGGCAAAGCAAACATACGGTGGGGTCGCGGTAACACCAAAGGATTTAGATTTCAAAAAATTTGAAGGTGTTGATAGCTCATTAAAATTCGACAAACAAGTATCGGTTTGGAATTTAGAAGGTGAATCAGGTATGATCGTGAATGGAATGCAAACCACGGACTCAGAACCACGACTTTACCATCTTGATAATACACAAAAACTAACACCTGCATTTGTTGCGTTTGATGTAACGTCATCAAAAACGACAAAAGTATGGGCAATTACCGCAACAGTTGTGGCAGTTGCACTTGCAGCAGGATTCGGTGCGTATCTATACGTCAATCGTGCACCTAAAAAACGTAAAGACGTAAACATTTAGAAATTAAAACTCGGGCGAAAATCTCGAGTTTTTTTATGCGAAAATTATCGGAAGATACGCTATCGGTTGTCAAATATGATAGAATAATACAAGAGGTGCGTGCATGAATAAAATTATCAAATCATTTCTTAAATCACTGCTTTTAGTAGCTCTTGCAATCCTATTATTTTGGATAGGATATGTGGGCTTTATTGGCGGTCCTGCGCGTGCATATGAACGCGAAGATCGACTCATGGTAGAAGCAATGATGGAATCAAAAGGATTTACAGAAGCAACAATTATTGATCGATTTTCATATGACGAAGTGTATTACATAACAGAAATAAATGATGACACTGGGAACTTTATATTTTGGTTTAACAAAGACCTAACAAAGACAGGACAACATGATGTTGTGACAACAGAGCCAGTCCATGCACTCGCAACCAATTTTGGAATGCGTCCCGAGGATGTATCCTTCGGAGTTTATCAAGATAAACTCGTGTATGTGCTCAAAAATAAGCACTTTGAAAAATTTGTAGATATTGATTCGCACAATGTTGTATATGATCGAGGGAGTGGTGTTTAAAAATGTGGTGGAATAAATCATACATCAATCGAAGAGATTGGATATTAGAAAATATGAGTACACTAAAAGTAACGCCGAATCAGGTGGTAGTGCTACTCTTAATTGATTTCTTAAACGAACAAAACATTGCCATATCGCTCGAAGTTCTTGCCGAACAATCAGGGATGAGTGTGCAAGCGGTAGATGAAGTAATGCATGACTTAATGCGTCAGAAAATGCTTGCAATCAAAGTCGAAAATGAGTCCATTCGTTTTATTATGGATGGATTGTTTCAAGATGGCGTTGCCTATGAATACGTCAATCAGTCTATCTTTGAAGTATTTGAGAGCGAATTTGGAAGGCTTTTATCACAACCAGAATTAGTGATGCTGAACAATTGGATGAAACAATATACTGAAGCAGATATTCTAGATGCCTTGCGTAATGCTATGGTATATAAGAAAGTCTCAATGAACTACATAAATACAATTTTGGCAAACAAACAAAAAGAAAAGCAAGGTTAGATCATGGATGTAAATATGATACTGGACATTCTTGAGGCGGAATTTCCCGAAGAGCACGGAGAACTGGATTATAAGAATCCATTTGAACTGTTGATTGCTGTAGCTTTATCGGCGCAAACAACCGATGCTGCCGTAAATAAAGTAACGCCGGGCCTGTTCGAAAGGTATCCAACCCCACAAGCACTCGCAAAAGCAAATCCAGAGGATGTGGAAGCATTAATATCCAAAATTGGGTTGTATCGAAATAAAACCAAATTTATTATTGCGTGTTCCCAAATGCTTGTGGAAGACTTTAATGGCGAAGTGCCACAAAATCGTAAAGCGTTAATGAAACTTCCGGGCGTTGGACGTAAAACGGCAAACGTTGTTTTATCGGAAGGGTTTGGATTGCCAGCCATTGCAGTTGATACACATATCGAAAGAGTTGCCAAACGATTGAAACTTGCGAAACCGGATGATTCGGTTCTAAAAGTCGAAGAAAAACTGATGCGTAAGATTCCACGTGAACGATGGGCACGAGCACATTTACTATTACTACTCTTCGGAAGGTATTACTCAACGGCACGCAATCAACAAGATGCATTTGAGATTCTTGAGGCGTTAAAGGAGAAACATAACTTATGAAACAATTAAATCTGAACACAATTGGTCAATGGTCAAGTGGCATCGTTGATGGAAACGGAGCGGTCGACGGGATTAACGTAGATACACGTTTTGTTAAAGAAGGAGACTTATTTGTCTGTTTACGAGGCGAACGCGTTGATGGCCATACATTTGCACAGACCGCAATTGATAATGGTGCAACTGCATTGCTTGTTGACCATAAATTAGAAACGCTCGATGTTCCGCAAATTATTGTTGAGGATACGCTTGTTGCACTTCAAAAAATTGCAAAGGGATATCGCAATACATTGAGTGCATACTTCATTGGAATTACAGGAAGTAATGGAAAAACATCGACAAAAGATATTCTTTTCAGTATCCTTGCACCACTCGGAAAAACAATAGCAACTTACAAGAACCAAAATACAGAGATAGGAACTTATCTCAATCTCTTCCGTATGGATGAAGACACACAATATGGTATTTTTGAAATGGGACTGGACTTTCCTAATGATGTAGCGGTGATGACAGAAATTGTGAGGCCACATGCCGCAATGGTTACAAGTTTAGCACCGACACATATTGTAAATTTTGAAGACATTCATCATATTGCCCGTGAAAAATTTGTGATCTTCAACCATGTTCAAAACAAAGATATGGCGTTCTATCAAGGAGATTTTCAAGAGTACCGCCAACTAGATCAGGGATTCCATACATTTGGTTACAATGCTGATAATGAATATATTGTAGATAACGTCAATGCTGATTCAACAGGAATTTCTTTTACAGTAAATCAAGAGGCGTATACTTGCAATCTGCTAGGTGGACATCAAGCAAGTAACTGTGCTGGTGTGATTGCTATGTTAAGCAAAATTGGAATTAGCAAAGAAGCAATCCAATATGGATTAAATAATGTCGCATTAACGTCACTACGAACTGAACTTGTGAACCATGCAGCATCATTGGTGCTTTTGGATGCGTACAAGTCAAATCCAATCAGTGCAATCTATGCGCTAGAACTCCTTAACAATTATGCGTATTCGGGTGATCGAATCGCTGTTTTAAGTGATATGGTAGAACTGGGTGACGATAGTATCAAGTATCATGAAGAAGTGCTTGAGTACATTAATACGCTTAATCTACAACACGTATTCTTATTGGGACCTGATTTCAAATCAGCACTAACCAATGTACCACTGAATACACCGTACACGACATTTGAAACATTTGAAACTCTTTATAATGCAGTTGCACCGCAATTCGATAAAGAACAAATGATTCTAATCAAAGGATCACGATTCTATGCGCTAGAACGCTTAATGAAAGAGGCATAATATGAAAAAACAAGTAGCAGTAATTTTTGGATCACCCAATGCAGAACATGATATTTCTGTTGCATCTGCAGCATCAGCAATCGAGCATTTCCCTCATGATTTGTATGATTTAATTCCAGTTTTTATTAGTAAAGAAGGTCGTTGGTTTACAGGTGATTACTCATTAGAAATGCTTCAGGCGAATAAACTTGAAGGGCATCATGAGTTACTCTTACAATTCAACCCAGAACGTCCAGGTTTCGTTTTTAAAGAGACAAATGCAGTATTACCAATTGATGCAGCATTCCTTATGCTTCATGGACGAATGGGTGAAGGTGGAGAAATTCAAGGATTGTTGAATATTGCAAGAATTCCATATGCAGGATGTGAGGTGTTGTCATCAGCATTATGCATGGATAAAGCTTATACCCATATGATTGCTGAATTGAATGATATTCCCATGGCAGATTACCGTTTACTTCTCAAAGGAGAGGCCTATGATATTACAGACATTGAGTATCCTGTTATCGTAAAACCAAGCCGTGAAGGATCGTCTTTTGGTGTGACATTAGCTAAAGATGAAGCTGCACTACATGCAGCATTGGAATTTGCATTTAGCTTTGATTCACGTGTGCTCATTGAAGAATACATTAAGGGTACAGAATGTGGTATGGGAATTTTAAAAACGAAAAAAGACTATATTGTGAGCGATGTAGATCAGGTTAATGTTGCTGGAGAGGTATTTGATTTTCAAGAAAAATATCATCCTCATGCAACTGAAACGTTACCAGTATCAACATTCCCAGAGTCGGTACGCAAACAAATTCAGGCGTATGGCGAAAGAGTGTTCGAATTATTAGATTGTAAAACATTTGCGCGTATTGATTTCTTTGTGACAGATGATCATAAGATTTTCTTCAATGAAATTAATACAATACCTGGATTTACGGCGAATTCACGTTATCCGAAAATGATGGACCGTCAAGGTGTGAACTATACATCGTTAATTGCTAAAATGGTGGAAGACGTTTTATGATTGAAAGCGTAACAGTTTATGTCGATGAAGCGGCAGTTGTGCACAATACCAAGCTTTTACGTAAAACATTGAATCCGAATACAAAGATAATTTCTGTAATTAAAGCTAACGGATACGGCCTTGGAATGGTGCAGTTAGCGTTGTTAAGTGAAAAGATGAATATTGATATCCTTGCGGTTTTAGACGTCGCACAAGCGATTGAATTGCGTGAGGGTGGCGTAACGGCACCAATTCTCTTAATGGGTGCGACATTGGTTTCGAATTTTGAACTACTAATCAAGTATGATCTCATACAAGTACTCATTGACTATGATTATGCCCAGAAGTTAAGTGACTTTGGTTTGGAGCATGATGAAGTTGTAAAAACACATCTCAAAGTGAATACAGGATTGAATCGACTCGGGATGCGTGATTACGAAGAAATTGAAGCAACTTACAATTTACCTGGAATAGAAGTCCAAGGAATCTACAGTCATTTCGTAGAAGCGCAAGCATACGAAGTTGATGCAGTTGAGTTTTCAAAAGCACAGATTCGTGAATTCAAAAGTGTTCTTCAACGACTTGTAGAGCAGGGAATTAATCCCGGATTAACTCATATGCAAAATAGCCCATCAGTACTTCACTTTGGAGATTTAGGGTTTGATGCAGTTCGATGCGGAATGGTAATGTTTGGATTATTCCATCCATCTCAAAAAGCCTATGCGGATCAAGAAGGATATAAAGATGTCGTCCGTCTTGAAAGTCGCATAGCAATGATTCGTAATATTCGTAAAGGTGAGTTTGTTGGTTACGGCCGCTCATTTTACGCTGATCGTGATATCCGCCTTGCAACAATTTCTGCTGGATACTGTGATGGCGTTATGAAACAATTATCGTTAAATGGTGGTGGCGTGTACATCAATGGGACATGGTGCCCAATCTTAGGTGATATTGCGATGTCACAATTTATGGTTGATGTTACACATGTTGCTTGTGAACCAGAAGATGTAGTCATGATTTTTGGTGGACCACAGCAAACAATCTACGACTATATAGCGATTACGGGACAATCAATTAATGAACTGGTGAGTCATCTTCGCTATAACATTCCGCGAGTTTATGAAAATAAAATATTTGAATAAAGAGTATGATTCATACTCTTTATTTTTTTTTTTTTTTTTTCGATGGGTCAATAAAAAAAGCACCAACGTACTATGTTGGTGCTTTCTGTTTGTTATTCGAGAACAAGTGTTACTGGGTTTTTTCCAACGACGGATGTTCGAATAGATTGTGTAGTTGTACCGTTGACGGTATAACCAATGATTCGTTTCTTGTCTTGACCGGATGCATTCACAATGTTCAAATATTGAGAATTTGGATCATTGAGTAATGTCTCTACGGTAATGCCAGACTCAAATTGATTATCGCTAACATCAACCTTTAAGGTCAATGCCGCAAGTTCTTTCGAAGTATACTGTTTACCTGCAACATTAGGTGAGACACTAATTACTTCACCATATGTCATATCGTTACGAACGACAAAGTTTGGTTGCAGTGTAACACCTTTTGGTTCAGCCCAACCGCGCATGATGCCATAAGACTGGCCAACAAAGTTGGGGAAGGCTTCGCTAGGAATTTGAGAAGCATCTACCGGCTTACAAATTTGATTTGACTTCCGTGATGTTGCTTTTTCAAATGTGTAGTATGAGCAAACTTCAAGTTGTTTTGTTCCTGGTGGAACAGAAGCAGCAACGGTGAAGGTATTTGATTCACTCATTTGCTCTGCAATAGGATTTCCGTCTGCACGGATTTCTGTTTTGTATCGGACTGCACCATAAATCCAGGATTCATCGAAGACACGTTTTCCAGTAACACTTCCTCCGTGAGGGTGAGGCATTACTAAGCTTGCATCTGCTTCTTTAAGTTTTGAAGCATCAGGGTAAGCTGTCATATCAATATTGAATGTAAATTGTTGCCCAATAGATGTTGCGGTAAATGTAGCATCTGAAAGTGGGCTTAGATCCTGAGGTTTTGCTTCAGCAAGTTTTGCAAAGTCTTTGAGGATGTACCCAGTTGAAATTAGGTCTTTATTCATATCAGGTAATGGTGATTGATATGGGAAAGGTCCTTTAATATGCGTAATCTGAGTTACATCAGAAGGCATTGAGACATCTGTTGGAACCCCGAAGGAATCTTCAAGTAAGGACAGAATGTAACTATTTAGTTTACCAGGTACGTTACGCTCTTGCTCTGAAGATGAGAAATAAGGCTGACTAATTTTTGCGCGATCAGCAGATGGGAAACCAACCCATGTTGAGATTGAAAAATCTCCGGTAGCGGTCATCATGAGGCGTGACTCTTGCGCCGCTTTAGGGTAACCAAGTTCTTCTGCCATGATAGGGTCGTATTGGTTTGTTCCTGTTTTACCGTAAACTGGATAGTTTCTACGTGTTACGTTTGTATAGTCTGTGCTTCCACTGTCGATAACATATTTCATGTTTCGGGTTGCCATGTATGCAGCTCCAGGTTGGATAACCTGAGTTGGAGTGTACTCTGGCACGTAAGGTGCACTACCATCTTCAAATTCGATACGAACGACAGTATGTGGTTTGATATATTTTCCATCATTGTAAAGCATTGCATTTGCAGCGGCCATTTCAGCAGGTGTTGCATAGAGAGGGTCATTACCCATCGCAACTCCCCAACCAAAGCCGTTATTTGTTTCATCAATCGTTAATCCGATATTTGTGAAATATTGACGGTATGCGTCGTAACCGATTTTTTCGGCGACGGTCATAAATGTTTTTACGGCCGGAACGTTTCGTGAATCGGAGATAGCACGGTCTAGTGTGATTTCACCTTCGTAGCGGTTGTCGTAGTTTGTAACAACAAATCCGCCACCGGTATCGTATGGATCATCGGTAATGATGTGATCTGTTGACCAACCTAAGTAGTTGTATGCTGGAGCATAACTGACAACGGGTTTCAAAGTAGAAGCAGGGCGAACACGAGCGTATTTAGTATTCGTTGCGCGGTTTGTGATTCGTTGACCGTTATAATCATAACCACCAACAGTTCCGACAATTTCTCCAGTTTTATTATTGACGACTGCGGATCCAACTTGGATACCAGAATCTTCATTGAATGTTAACTCATCAATTTCGCGAGCTTGAACGCGGTCAAGTCCAGCTTGGACATCAAGATCAAGTGCTGTATAGACCTTCATTGGCACTTTTCCAGGATCTTTTCCTGTTAATTCAATGACCTCTTCGACTACAGCGTCAGCGTAGGATTGATAAGGGTGTGCATTACCTTGTTGAGCTTTACGTTCGACCAGTAAGTCTTCGACACGGACAGCAGATGCGATAGCATGTTCCTCTTCACTAATATAACCATGTTGAAGCATTAAATCGAGAACTTGTTGTGTTCGTTCATTTGCTTTTTGAATGTTCATATATGGAGAATAAGCATAAGGAGCATTGATAACACCAGCCATCATTGCGGCTTCAACCGTGTTTAACTCACTTGCTGATTTTCCGAAATAGGCTTTGGAACTGTTTTCGATACCAACGGTATTATTTCCAACGCCAAAATCAATTTGGTTGAGATACAGTTCTAAGATAAGTTTTTTACTTAGGACACCACCACCATCAATTTTTTGTGAAAGATAGATTTCCTGAATTTTACGGCTGATTCCAGAGCTTCCGACATCAGGACCTTTGACCTCTTCACCATCGGAACCGTCAGACATAAATTCAGTTTGTTTAATTAACTGCATCGTAAAGGTTGATCCACCTTCTGAGAAGTCCAAACGTCCACTTGTAATAGTTTTCTTTAAGTTGTTAAGCGCTGCACGTGTGAAACGTGGAACATCAAACCCGTTGTGTGTAAAGAAACGGGAATCTTCAATTGCAATAAAGGCATCGATGACAGAATTGGAGAGGTCATCGTAACCGATGTTGTCTCGCAATTTATATCCTGTTTCGAAGAAGGATTGGTCATTGGATGCATAGAATGTTGAGCTCGAGGTTGGAATAAAATCCTCGTGAGCAAGTGGTGTTGTTTTACTAATCTGAATACCGGCATAAATACCGACAGTCGCAACACCAAGAACACCAAGTGATGTCAAAACGATTAATACCCAAGCGGTAATACGTTGTGCTTTAAGTTTACCTGCTACGGGTTCTTTTCTTTTTTTCTTTTTCATTGGACCTTTTGATTGTTTCTTTTTTGAATTATCAGCTGAAGGCGCTGTGTTTCCATCTGAAACACGTCGGAATTCAACTGTTTTCTCATTGTTATCACTCATAAGATACTCCTTTTTGGTAGACCTCTGCGATTACAGGAATGTAATTGCAAGGTATTTGGTAGGACGCGGCCACACTATGACCGTGTTGTTTTATCCATTTATATGGAATAGAACGTTGTGTTGTATCCTTTATAAATGGCAGTAAGTCTTTGGCAAAGATTAGGTAAGTTTCGTCATACTCGCTAAAACGTATAATTAAGAAGGCAATTGCACCTTGGCGATGAACTGCAGTCAAATGGTCAATTTGATGCTGATGCAACGCTGCAAGTGGAAAGACAGTTTTGTTCCGTGTTTCTTTCGCCTCGAAATCTAAAGCATAGCTGTTCCAAACCCCTTGGTAATCGGTGGTAGATGCTTGCCTGAAATAGGCTTCGGTTATTTTAGCTTTATTTCGCGAAGGGTAGTCAACATTCACAATCTGGATCGGAGTCGGTTTTTTATGGACTACCGCGATCTCTCGGATGAGATACTGTTCATTGGTTCTGTTGAGGTCTTCTTCTAAACTCATTCCACGCCGGCTTGTGACACCAGAAGTGGTAGTTCTTTGGTAGACTTTTTTGCTACCAGGATAATTTATCATAGAATCACCATAGTTATTATACTATAATGCCATATTTTTACATACTTTTGAAATGTGGGAAGTTACGTAAGGGCGAAGTACGCGTGCAAAATATGAAAGATTTGTGTATTTTCATGAAATTGCGGTAAAGAAATCTACGGTATACGAAATGCACGCAATCGTGCTTGAAGTCAAAGACCCTTTTTGAGATAATACTTATGAGGTGAATGCGATGACACAGAAACTAACACAAGATATGATTTTAAACAAAGAATTCCATGTCGATTTCAAAGGATACAGTGCGCTTGAAGTTGATCAATTTTTAGATGATGTTTTAAATGATTATGCAATGTTTGAAACACTTCTTAAAGAACAACACGAGCGTTTAGTGAAATATGAAGAATCATTAGCGCAGCAACGTAAGATGTTACTTGAGTATGAAGGCAAATCGCGCGCACAAGGCGACATAACTCCAAACCAATACAGTCACGTTGATGTTCTAAAAAGAATTTCAAAATTAGAGGCTGCAGTCTTCGAAAACCAAGATAAATAGTGTATAATACTCACGTACATGAAAGATAATCGCTGCATTCGTAAGAATGTAGAGGAAAGTCCATGCTCGCACAGTCTGCGATGACTGTAGTGTTTGTGTCTGATGAAACCATAAGTCAGAGCATAGAGGCATCTATGACGGCAGATCAATATCCTAAGGCCTTGGCTATGGATGGCGTCTTGAAAGTGCCACAGTGACGGAGTCTATTGTGAAAACAGTAGAGTGGAACGCGGTAAACCCCACAAGCGAGAAACCCAAAATTGGTAGGGGAACTCTAACATACAAATTGAAGTATCACGGAGACGTCTTCGGACGTAGATAAATGATTATCGTAACAGAACATGGCTTAATGATTGTATATGCATTAAAGGAGCGTAAGCTCCTTTTTTTTATCCATATGAACGCATTGTAAAAGTTGGTTTAGATTGTTATAATCGGTATGTATGAAAACAAATAAGTAAAAATATAAGGAAGGTGGGTTAAAGTTGGAAAGAATCGGATCCATTTTAAAAGAAAAACGAATTGAAAAAGGATTGTCACTTGAAGATATGAGTAAAACGACAAAACTTTCGACAATTCAATTGGAAGCGATTGAAGAGGGAAACATTCAGTTTTTTAAAGAAGACCTCTCATACCTCAGCTATTTTGTTCGTTATTATGCAAATGCCTTAGGGGTTAGCTATGATGAACTGCGTGGTGAATTGGATGATACCATTCATGCGTATACAGATTCCATAACGGTATCACAAATACAAAAACAAGATGAAATTACAACAAATATAAGAAATAAAGTGAATCCGAATGCAAACGTCAAAGTGCACCGGGCTAAAAAATCACGCCGTTTTGATTTTGGTACAGTCGGTCTCGTCGTGCTTGGAGTTGCAATTGTTACCTTATTTGGTTATTTAGCAATTACATATGTTGTACCGATGTTCGGAAGTGCCGATCCCATCGAGAAACCTGTAATTACTGTTCCTAAAGTCGAAGAGGAAGAGAAACCAGCAGAAGGCAGTGGAAATACTGGAACTGAAACGACTCCAGAAACCAAGCCAAATACAACGGTTACTGTCAATCGTACATCCCCAACAGAATATACAATTGCGGGTTGGGAGCAAGGGAAAGATGTCACCCTTGATTTCACATTCAACGCGACTTCTTGGATGCAGTTTGAAGAAGATGGCAAGATTATGACAAGCCCAGCAAGTGGTACATACCCACAAGGTCAGACGGCTAAAGTTACCGTTAAACCAAGTAAGAACAAAAAAATTGAAGTCCAATACGGAGCATTCAAAGGAAATACAATCAAGGTTAATGGCGTAGATTTGGAAATTGATCCAAGCATCGCGCCTGCAGATGTCGTGTTGTTAACCTTTACGTTTATTGAAGGAGCAACGCAATCATGAATTTAGCAAATAAATTGACTGTTTTTAGAATTATTTTAATACCGATTATTTTACTGATCGAACTTTTCCCATATAGCCAATTCGGAATTAGTATTCCATACTATACAATTGATCACGTTTCAATTTCACTTAAAAGTATCATTGTCCTCATTGTCTTTATTGTAGCGTCACTTACAGATTTTGTAGATGGTTATTTGGCGCGAAGCCGTAACATGGTGACAACATTTGGAAAATTCTTAGATCCAATTGCAGACAAGTTATTGGTGAATACATTGTTCATTCTATTTGCATACCAAGGAGTTGTTCCTGTTGTTGCAGTTATTGTAATGATTTGGCGCGATACTATAGTGGATGCAGTTCGGATGTTATTATCTCAAAAAGGTATGGTAATGGCGGCTGGGTATCTTGGTAAAGTAAAAACTGTAGCTCAGATGCTTGCTATTATTTTTGTTTTACTAAATAACTTACCGTTTGAATTGTTTGGAGTACCGTTTTCATCCATACTTGTATGGTTTGCAACAATCATGTCACTACTCAGTGGTGCATCATACGTAATTCAAGCACGTTCATATTTAACAGAATCAATGTAGGATTTCAAAGTAAACTCGTGTATTTAAACTAGAGGAGATCACCATGGAAAATGATAAAAGAGATAAGATTTTAGACGAAACACTGAAACAAATTGAAAAACAATTTGGTAAAGGATCCATCATGAAACTCGGCGAACGTAGTGCCGTTGATATTGATGCAATCAGTTCGGGTTCATTAGCATTAGATGCTGCACTCGGAATTGGTGGTTATCCGAAAGGCCGTATTATTGAAATTTATGGTCCTGAATCAAGTGGTAAGACAACGTTGGCACTTCATGCAATTGCTGAAGTTCAAAAGACCGGTGGAAAAGCCGCATTTATTGATGCTGAGAATGCCATCGATCCTGTTTATGCACAAAATTTAGGCGTAAATATTGACGAGTTAATTCTATCTCAACCGGATTCGGGTGAGCAGGGGTTAGAAATCGTGGATGTATTAGTACGTAGTGGTGCCGTTGATCTTATTGTTGTGGATAGTGTTGCTGCTCTAGTTCCTCAAGCTGAGCTTGATGGTGAAATGTCAGATGCACATGTTGGTTTACAAGCTCGGATGATGTCAAAAGCGATGCGTAAGCTTGCGGGTGGTATGAACCGCGGAAACTGTACAGCGATTTTCATTAACCAATTACGTGAAAAAGTGGGTGTTATGTTTGGAAGTCCCGAAACAACACCAGGTGGTCGGGCGCTTAAGTTCTACTCATCGGTTCGCTTAGATATTCGTCGTTCTGAACAAATTAAGCAAGGTACAGATATTGTTGGGAATAAAGCTAACATTAAAGTTGTAAAAAACAAGGTTGCACCGCCATTTAAGGCTGTACAAGTTGAAATCATTTATGGTAAAGGTATTAGTTATACTGGAGAAGTTATTGATTTAGGTGTTGAACACAACATTATCAACAAAAGCGGCTCATGGTATTCTTATAATGACCAAAAAATTGGACAAGGTCGTGAAGCAGTCCGTACATACCTTGATGATAATCCAGAAATTAAAAAAGAGGTTGGAGCCTTGGTGCGCGATAAAGTATTACCGCCAAAAGAACAATCAATTGAAAAAGAGTCATAGACTCTTTTTTTTGTTTGTTTCATTGCAAGCAAGATTACTGATAGCGTACCCTTGGAAACATTATTTTTGGCTCTACGAGTGAATTACTATAAAACTTATAAAGTAGAAAATGATACGGTTTTCATTGTGGTGAAGATGGAAACTGTGAAAGACGAGCCAATTCAGTATGGGTGGTTTGATTTCTAGTTGTGAAACGCTCCAAAATAAAGTATTATATATATGTTAGTTATCTAACAATTTAATTATTTTAAAGAAGGTAGGGGCAAATAATGGACAATGTAACATTATTCTCCATCATTACCGGTTTGATTGTATTTGTTGTTATGGGGATTGCGATGGTCGTCATCAACAAATTAGGAATTAGTCGCTCTAAAAAAGAAGCGAATTCAATTATCAATGACGCAAAAGAAAGAGCAGAAACATTAACTCGTCAAGCACATTTAGAAGCGAAGACGAATGCCTATGAAGTTAAATTAAATGCTGAACGAGAAGCGCAAAAATTACGACAAGAATTACAAGAATTTGAAAGTCGTCTCGAACGTCGTGACGAAAATTTAAATATGCGCGACAAGAATATTGTCACTCGTGATAATGAGCTACTTGATATGAAACGCGATTTAGAATCTAAATCTGCCAAATTGGACAAGATGGAAGAAGCATTAAATGAACGTACGGAAGTACAACTTAGAGAGCTTGAGCGCGTCGCATCGATGCCTGCTTCAGAAGCTAAAACAGAATTATTTGAAATTGTAGAAAAACAAATGGAACATGAAGTATTGTCATATATCCGTGATCAAGAAGAGGAAGCTCGTTCACGAGCTGATGACATCGCACGTAATATTATATCTCTTGCTATTTCACGCTATGCACAAGAAGAAACAACCCAACGTACTTCTACAACAATTACATTACCAAACGAAGAAATGAAAGGCCGTATTATAGGTCGTGAAGGTCGAAATATTCGTGCCTTTGAAAACGCTACAGGTGTTGATTTACTGATTGATGATACACCAGAAGTTATTACACTATCATGTTTTGATCCAATTCGCCGTGAAGTTGCGCGAATGGCTCTTGAAACACTTCTCAGTGATGGTCGTATTCAACCAGGCCGCATTGAAGAAGCGGTTGATAAAGCACGTAAAGAACTGAATACAATTATTTCAAAAACAGGTCAAGATACACTCTTTGAACTTGGTATTAGTAAAATGGATAAAGAAATTGTGAATGTCTTAGGACGTCTCAAATACCGTTATTCATACGGTCAAAATGCACTTGCACATAGTATTGAGGTTGCTAATTTAGCCGGCATGATGGCGGCGGAGTTAGGACTTAACCAAAAACTTGCGAAGCGTGCTGGTTTACTCCATGACATCGGGAAAGGTCTCGATTTTGAAATGGAAGGATCCCACGTTGAGCTTGGTGTAAGACTTGCGAAGAAATATAACGAACACCCAATCGTTGTGAATGCAATTGCATCTCACCACGGTGATGTCGATGCAACGAGCGCAATCTCTGTTCTTGTAGCAGCCGCTGACACATTAAGTGCAGCACGACCAGGAGCACGATTCGAATCATTTGAAAGTTATATTCAACGACTCGAAGATCTTGAAGCAATTGCTTCAACGCATGAAGGTGTTCAACGTTCATTCGCAATTCAAGCAGGTCGTGAACTTCGTGTACTAGTAGTACCAGAAGAAGTTGATGATCTTGGAACTGTTAAGATGGCACGCGAAATTCGTGAGTCAATCGAAGAAAATCTAACATACCCTGGACAAATTAAAGTAACGGTTATTCGCGAACTCCGTGCCTTGGAGCTTGCAAAATAATGCGTATCTTGTTTGTCGGAGATATTGTAGGAGCAAGTGGTCGACAAATTGTTGTTGACCACTTACCTATGTTAAAACAGCAATACAGTATTGATTTCACAATCGCGAATGGTGAAAACAGTGCACATGGTAAGGGGATTACAAAGAAAATTTATAATCAACTCATCAATGCAGGTATTGAGTGTATTACAATGGGAAATCATACGTTTGCGAAACGTGAAATTTTTGATGATTATGAGTCCTGTCCAGAACTGCTAGTTCCTGCGAATATAGATCCAGTTGATTTTGGAAACTACTACAAAGTATATACAGTAAAAGAAAAACGGATTTGTGTTATTAATCTCTATGGAGAAGCATTCATGAATCGTGTTGGTGGAAGTCCGTATCCTTTTATGGACGATGTTCTTGAAAACGTTAAAGCTGATTATTATTTTGTCGATTTTCATGCAGAGTCAACAAGTGAAAAAATGCTTTTTGCAAATGTATATAGTGAAGATATCAACGCTTGTGTTGGGACTCACACGCATGTTCAAACAGCCGATGAACGTTTGATTGGTCGTGTAGCTTATATAACAGACGTCGGTATGTGTGGTGCTCGTGATAGCATTATTGGTCGTGATGTTGAAGAACTCTACCACAATGTTATTCTGGGTGAAAAAACCCGTTATACTGTTGCAAGCGGCGATTCATTCTTGAATGCGGTTGTCATTGATATCGATGATATAACCATGGAATCAAAATCAATTCAACGCATTGCCATTTAAGCATCTTCGGATGCTTTTTATATTGGTGTTCGATGATAAATTACGTATAATAAGAAAAACGGAGGTATACTAATGCAATATAATCAACGATTTACACTAAATCCTGGCGACACCATTGGATTTTTCTCGCCATCTTCGCCAATCACAGCAACCGTTCCAACACGTTATGAAACTGCAAAACAGTATCTGCGTTCTAAGGGGTTTAAAATCAAAGAAGGTAAATTGACAGGAAAACAGGATTTCTACCGCTCTGGCACGATACAAGAGCGTGCTGCTGAATTTAATGCGCTTTTAAGAGATCCAGAAGTTCGCTGTATCATGTCGACGATTGGCGGTTTTAATTCTAACGCCATGCTTCCGTATATTGATTACGATGCCTTTCGTGCTGATCCGAAGATAATTATTGGGTATTCCGATGTAACGGCCGTTTTGTTTGCAATGTATACGCAAACGGGAATCCCTACATTTTACGGTCCGGCAGTCGTTCCTTCTTTTGGCGAGGTAGAGCCATTTAAGGGATTAACATATCATTATTTTGAACAAGTCTTGATGAATAGTGAGTTACCCATTGCGTTGGTTAAACCCGAAGTGTGGACCGAAGAGCGAAAGCCCTGGCATCTTCCTTATAATCAAAAAATAGAAAACAATAATTCATGGACGATTATTAATTCAGGGAATGCCCGTGGACGTCTTATAGCTGGGAATTTAAACACCATGCAAGGGATTTTCGGAACTCAATATATGCCAGAGATTAAACAGGGGGATATATTGTTGATTGAGGATTCCATGAAAGATGCCATGACCGTTGAACGTTCATTTGCGCTATTAAAAAACGCCGGTGTATTTGAGCGTATTGGTGGTTTAATGTACGGAAAGCATGAACTGTTTGATGATCAAGGAACTGGACGGAAGCCAATTGATATCCTTTGTGAAGTCATCGGAAACCTTCCCAATATTCCGGTGATTGATGGTGTTGACTGTAGTCATACACATCCCATGTTTACACTCCCTATTGGTGCTGTTGTAGAAATTGATACTGAAAAAGAAACTCTTGAAATCATATCTTATTAAGATAAAAAAAGTAAAATACCCGTTCGTGTCGGGTATTTTTTAATGAACTTAAGCCGTTAGTAGTGTATAATAGAAATAACGAATTCACACTTAATACATAAGAATGTTTAAAAAGGAGATTTTTTTTATGGACAAAATTAAATTCCTCGCACTAGGAGGACTTGACGAAGAAGGAAAAAACCTAAATATCGTTGAGATAAATGACGACATGTATATTGTCGACGCAGGATTGAAATATCCAAAAAGTGATCAATTAGGAGTTGAAGAAGTAATTCCTGATTTATCCTATATTAAAAAGAACAAGAACCGTGTTCGTGCTATTTTCATTACGCACGGTCATGACGATGTGGTAGGTGCATTACCATACTTACTAAAAGAAGTAAAAGCACCAGTATATACAACCCCTTTGGTTGCGAATATCATCGAAGACGATTTACGTGCGCGTAAAGTTAAAAACGTTAAAATTTTCAGAATTAAACGCGATAGCAAATTTAAAGTTGGAAGCCGTCAAATGATTTCATTTGGTGTTACCCATTCAATTCCAGATTCATTTGGATTAGCCATTGCTTCTGATCAAGGGTATATCGTGTTTGCAAGTGAATTCATTATTGACTTCAATATTCAAAATAAAGGATTTACGACTGAACTTGCAAATATATCAGATATTGGGAAAAAAGGTGTTTTCTTACTTGCTGCCGAATCAGGATATGCAAAACATGAAGGATTTACATCCCCACATCATCGTACTAGCCGACGTTTAGAACGTGTATTTGAAAATACCGATAACCGTATCATTGTAACGTTGTATGAACAAAATATTTTCCGTTTCATTGAAACAATTGAAATGGCTCAAAAATTTGGCCGTAAAGTGTTTATTTACGGTGATGCTCAAAGACGATTGATTACACATATTGAAAAACTAAATTACTATAAAATGCCAGAAAATATTGAAATTGATACTAAAGAATTCGACAATACTGACGAAAATGTTGTGATTATCGTGTCAGATGTCGGTCCAAATGTATTCCGTAAAATGGCGAAAATTGCGATGGGAGAAGATTTAAAAATTGAAATCCGTGATACAGATAGTGTCATCGTCGCATCACCAGAAATTCCTGGAACTGAACAAGAAGCAGGATTGATGATTAATGAACTCTATAAAGATGGCGTTCAAGTTACAACAATGAGTTACAAAGAAGTACTTGCAATGCATGCATCTGTTGAAGATATCAAAATGATGATTTCATTATTGAAACCGAAATATTTCGTACCTGTAAAAGGTGAGTATCAACATTTAGTTGCGAACGCAAGTATTGCGGTAGAAATGGGCATCAGCGCTGGAAATATTGTGATTCTTGATAATGGTCAAGTCGCTACTTTTGAAGAAGGTCGTTTAAAATCAACCAAAGAAGTAATCAAACTTGAAGATGTGCTTATTGATGGTAAAGACCATTTAGATACATCGGGCCTTGTTCTTCGCGATCGTCAAATTCTTGCGACCGATGGAACAATCATTGTAGGTGTAGTCATCAACAATAAAACAAAAGAAGTTCTTGGAGGTCCAGACATTCAATCACGCGGTGTTATCTACCTTAAAGATGCTGACAATGTTATGAGCGAAGTTGGAACTATTCTTGAAAATACCATTGCGAAATTTAAAGAAGAACGACGTTACACCAATGTCGATGCCCGTAACGAAGCACGTGATTTAATCGCAAAATATATCTTTAAACAAACTGGAAAACGACCAATGATTCTTCCAGTCATTATTGAAATTAACGTTTAAAAAGGGGGACCATTGTGGCGGCTAAGAAAAAAAGAAAAACAAAAGCAAGTATAGCGAGACAAAATGAATTGATTCGCTTTCTCGTATCGATCGCGACAATCGGATTCTCGGTTATCGGATATTTCCGATATGGAATAGTTGGTGAAATCATCGATAACACCATGCGCGTCGTCGTAGGGCAATATACGTTCCCATACTACATTCTCATTACTGGAATTGCATTCGTTGCGATGGTGAAACCAAAACAGTTTTCCCGATCCATAAGCTTCTGGTTAGGGATTAGTTTATTAATGGTATCTTTGATATTAACCGTATCATTATCCTTCAATCAAGATTTGGTTGGATGGCCAATAATTGTGGATTACTTTACGAGTGTTCCCAAGATTTTTATGAATTATAATCAACCTGCATATGGTGGGATTATTGGTGCAATCTTATATGGCGGTTTATCATTTCTCGTTGCCCGAGAAGGTGTCATTGTAATTATCTTTGTCTTTTCAATTTCAGCGTTAGCGTTACTCTTTTCACCGCAACAAATTGTGGATACGGCAAGCAAAGGGACAGAAAAAACAAGTTCATTCTTTGGGCGTCGTAAAGAAAAACGCGAAGCAAAGCAACTTGAAAAAGAAGCTAAAAGCGCGGCAACCGTTGAAGATATGATTGCGAAGAATTATGATGAACCAGATGTTCGAGCTGGATTCATGTCGTTAGATGATGCTTCAAGCCAACAGCCAAGTCAACATACCGGAAGTTCATTGTTTGTAACGTTGGATGATGACATGCAGCATGAACCGATCGGTAACGAAGATTCTGTAAAGGTATTAGATGCATCTACTTCAGAGACACGTGAAATTGTCGATTCTGTAACATTACCGTCTTCTGATGCAACTACATTACGTGAAAATGTTAAAAATGATAGTGATCAGAGACCCTTAAACTATGACAATTATCGAGTGCCGCCGGTCACGTTGCTTGAAACGGCAAAAGCGAATAATCGCTCTAACGCAAATGCAACGAGTGCAAAAAATAAAGCTGACCGCTTAATCAATGTACTGAAACAGTTTGGTATAGAAGCGACGCTTATCGATATTCATATCGGACCCGCAGTTACAAAATTTGAACTCAAACCAGATAGCAATGTGAAAATATCTAAGATTTCATCAATCCAAGATAATTTGATGATGGAACTTGCTGTCAAAACCTTACGCATTGAAGCGCCAATTCCCGGAAAGAGTGCAGTTGGAATTGAAATTCCAAATGTTGAAATGATTCCAGTTAAAATGAAGGAAGTTATTAACCAATCACCTAATTTTGCGGATAAAGACAACATCAACGTTGCTCTAGGGAAAGATTTAATGGGGAAACCGATTACTGTTGCCCTGAATAAAATGCCACACCTTTTGGTTGCTGGAGCAACGGGTAGCGGTAAGTCTGTATGTATGAACTCTATCATTACGTCAATAATTCTCAATAAAAAACCAGATGAGCTTAAGCTGCTGTTAGTGGATCCTAAAAAAGTGGAGTTTACACCCTACATGGATATTCCACATTTAATTGGACCCGTTATTTCAGACCCAATGCAAGCATCGATGGCTTTAAAGGTTATCGTTGATGAAATGGAAGAACGTTATGATACATTCTCTAAAGTGGGTGTCCGTAATATTGGATCTTACAACGAGAAGGTAAAATTACACCCAGAAGAAAATCGACCATTCATGCCTTGGATTGTTGTTATTATCGATGAGTTGGCAGATTTAATGGCAGTTGCTGGAAAAGATGTTGAAACCAGTATTCAACGAATTACACAACTTGCACGTGCTGCTGGAATCCATCTCATCGTTGCAACGCAAAGACCATCAGTGGATGTTGTAACTGGAGTTATTAAAGCAAATATTCCGTCACGCATTGCATTTGCGGTTTCAAGTTCGATCGATTCGAGAACTATTCTTGATACAGTAGGTGCCGAGAAACTATTAGGTTATGGGGATATGTTATACATTCCTATGGGAGAGCCTAACCCTGTACGAGTTCAAGGTGTTTATGTAAGTGATGATGAAGTACGTCGGATCGCGGAGAAAGCAAGCATGCAAGCAAAACCACAGTATGACGATGCATTTATTCGTCTTGATGGTGTTGAAGGAAATAATGGTTTTATTCAATCAAATGAAGACCCATTGTATGAAGAAGCTTACGAATTTGTTGTTAAAGAACAACGTGCTTCAACGTCTTTGCTACAACGTCGCTTTAAAGTTGGTTATAACCGTGCAGCAAACCTTATTGATGCTCTTGAACAAAATGGTATCATTGGACCTGCAAATGGAAGTAAGCCACGCGATGTTTACAAACAAGGGTCTATAGAAACAGAATAACTCACGAAATTAGTGAGTTATTTTTTTATATATGCAAAAAAAACTGACCGTAGTCAGTTTGATTTTATTTTAAAAATGATTGAATTGTAGTGAGGACTTCGTCACGATCAAGTTTAATTGCTTCGTCTTTATTACGCTCTTTAAATTCAACTTGATTGTTCTCAACATCACGACCAATAGTAATTCGTAATGGGATACCAATCAATTCCATGTCATTAAATTTGACACCAGGACGTTGGTTACGATCATCAAGAAGAACCTCAATTCCTGCTTGTGTTAACTCGTTGTAAAGATCAGTGGCATAAGCCATATGTTCATCACTCTTGCTGTTGATGACAACAATTGAGACATGATATGGTGCTAAATTGATTGGCCAAATGATTCCGTTGTCGTCATGACTTTGTTCAACGATAGCAGCCAAAGTACGACCCAGTCCGATTCCGTAAGAACCCATATATACATCTTGAAGTTTGTTGTTTTGGTCAAGATATTCTAGGTTCATTGCTTTTGAGTATTTAGTTCCTAATTTAAAGGTGTTTCCTACTTCAATTCCTTTTGAGAATGTGAGGACACCAGTGCCATCAGGGTTTGGATCGCCTTCTTTAACGTTGGAAACATCTACAATATGTGTCGCTTCGAAATCTGAGTGGTTAGCATTGATGAAGTGGAAGTCGTTTTCGTTAGCTCCAACAGTAAAGTTACGTAAGCCTTCAATTTCTTTGTCAACAACAATATCAATATCGAGACCGATTGGACCTGCAAATCCAACATTAGCATTTGTAATGCGTTGGACATTTTCAAAGTCAGCAAGTTCAACTTCGGTTGCGCCATAGATTTTGGAGAGTTTTGTTTCGTTTACATCACGATCACCTAAAACGCAAACAGCCACGAACTTATCGTCAAGACGGTAAATAAGAGTTTTAACGAACGTTTTGACATCTTGGTTTAAAAAGGTTGATACTTCTTCGATTGTTTTTGCATTGGGTGTGTGTACTTTTTCAAGAGATTTAAAATCTTCGGTACTTACGATACGTGATACGTTCTCAGCAACTTCTAAGTTGCTTGCAAAACCTGTATCTTCGCCAAGTACTAGGATATCTTCACCAATATCAGTAACTGCTTGGAACTCTTCTGAGAGAAGACCTCCCATAATTCCAGTATCCGCACGCACAATACGATAATCTAAGCCAACACGATCAAAAATACGTTTGTAAGCTTCAAACATTGCATCGTAGGAGTCGTTTGCATCTTCCAATGTTGCATCGAATGTGTATGCATCTTTCATCACAAATTCACGAACACGAATGAGTCCAAAACGAGGACGGGCTTCATCACGGAATTTAGTTTGGAATTGGTATAAACTAAATGGCATATCTTTATATGATTTAATTTTCATCTGTGCTGCTTGAGCAAAGAGTTCTTCATGAGTCGGTCCTAAAACGAACGGCTTTTGGTAGCGATCTTTCAATGTAAACATACTTGAACCAATGATGTCCCGACGGCCAGATGCAATATAGACATCTTCAGGGATGAGAGTGGGCATAGTCATTTCCATAGAATCAATGCCATTCATTTCTTCACGAATGATAGTTTCAATTTTATCTTTTACACGAAGTCCTAACGGCATATACATATACACACCTGAAGAGCTTTTTTTGATAAAGCCGGCACGTACAAGTAGGTTACCACTTGTTGAATCTTCGTCTTTTACATCCTCGCGTAGGGTGTAAAAGAAACTTTTACTTAATTTCATAGTTCACCTCGAATTGTTTCTTTTATAGTATAGCATGAAACGTATTTCTATCCTATATTAAAAGTGCTATTTAAGTGCGTTTAGACCAGTAATAATGTATTCTGCACACAACGATTAGTAGTAGGATATCGGATGGATAGCGGTTACAAATCTTGTGGTTTGGTCAAATTGTGATATAATATAAATGCCTAGAAGGAACTAATATTTTTCCGACACTTTGATATAAGGGAGTTCGGATGTACTTGCGGCAGCGTGAAAACTAGCTACGTGTTAGAATCCCAAACCAAGAGACAGAACACCCACCTGTAAGAAACAGGGGACAATATCAACCTTCTGGGTTTTTTTATGTTTAAGAGGGAGTCTGGGGTTGTTTTTACCCACTAAACAGTATAGAATATAGATATAAATTAGTTTAATAAGGATGGTGAAACCATGTTAAGTATTCTTGAAGCGAACACAACTCTCATCAGTATTGGATGGGTGTTACTAGGAGCAGTTATTGGAGGAATCGCAACTTTCTTCATAACAAAACATATGTTTGAAAAACAAATTAAAGAAAATCCACCAATCAACGAAAAAATGATTCGTGCAATGTATATGCAGATGGGGCGTAAGCCTTCAGAAGCGCAGATTCGTCAAATTATGAAATCGATGGGTCAATAAAAAACACAGGCGACTGTGTTTTTTCATTAAAATGAAAAAGAAAATACTTAAAGGTTTATTGGTGGTTGCCTTAGCTGTTTCGGCGGTTACAGGATGGATTGTATACCAAGGTTACGAAGAATATACGCGAGCGATTGCGGAGCGTCCTGTTGCGCAAATGTTTGCGGATGAAATGGCAGAGGATGATTTTGTGTATGCCGATCAATTACCTGAAATGTTGAAGGCGAGTGTTATCGCAACTGAGGATGCACGCTTTATGACACGCTGGACAACGTTAGATTACATCGCACTCTCACGAGCAACGATACGAAATATCCAGAATCTTGGTTATGTTGAAGGTGGCAGTACAATTCCACAACAAATTGCAAAGAATTTTTATTTTGGCGATGAAATGACGCTTCGCCGCAAAGTTGCCGAATATTTTGTCGCGCGTGATATGCTAAAAGCTTTTAGTAAAGAAGAAATTCTAGCAATTTATATTAATATGAATTACTATGGCGATGGTTATGATGGTCTGGAAGCAGCGACACATGGCTATTTTGGTGTCGATCCAATTGATTTAACGGATGCTCAAGCAACAATCCTTGCAGGTATTCCGCAAGCGCCGTCGCATTATCAACTTAGTACAAATTATGATGGTGCGAAAGCACGACAGCGTCACGTACTGAATCGACTTGTTAAAACGAACGTCATTACTGAAGCACGTGCTCAAGAAATTTACGATACCGATATTTACGGAGGATAACATGAAAAAAAGAATGATTAGTGGAATTAAACCCACTGGACAATTAACGTTAGGAAACTATATTGGCGCTTTGAGACCTTTTGTCCAATCTCAGGAAGAGTACGATGTCAATGTGTTTATTGCAAACTTGCATTGTATTACAATGCCGATTGATCCCCAAGAACTTGAGACAAATCTCAAGGATGCTTTGTTATTCTATTTAGCAAGCGGATTAGATCCCGAGAAATGTACCATTTTTTTACAAAGTGATGTGAAAGAAATTGCACAATTAGGTTTTATTATGTCTTGTGTAACACCAATGGGTGAATTAAATCGAATGACTCAATATAAAGACAAAAAGGATACAGGAATGTCACTCAGTGGTGGATTCTATACATATCCGACACTAATGACCGCGGATATTGTGATTCACCAAGCAGATTTAGTACCAGTAGGTGAGGATCAAAAGCAACATGTAGAGCTTGCACGTAATACTGCTGAACGATTCAACAATCGCTTTGGCGATACTTTTGTAATTCCAGAACCTGTCATTGCAAAAGTTGGAAGCAAAATTATGTCACTTCAAGACCCAACGAAAAAGATGAGCAAGTCAGACACCGAGGGCGAAAAAGGCGTTATTTATCTTCGTGATAATCTTAAATCAGCACGTAAAAAAATTATGTCTGCAGTAACCGATTCACTTGGTGTTGTGAAGTATGATGTTGAGAATCAACCTGGAGTGTCAAACTTACTTACCATTTATGCAGCTTTAGAAAATATTTCAATTCCTGAAGCAGAAGCGCAATTTAAAGACTCGCAATATGGCGGATTCAAAAAAGCAGTGGCAGATCGGGTTGTCGCAGAGTTGGAAATGCTCCAGACAGGTTATGAGAAATTTAACCAAGGAGAATACCTTGCTGAAGTACTCGAAAAAGGCGCAGAGGCAATGCGTCCAACAGCGAAAAAGACGCTTGAAGACGTCCAACGTAAAATGGGTTTGGATTGGTTGTAACATAATATCACACACCAATCTAACGCAAAAAACACTATGAAATAAAGGCTTTACACGTTATAATGATAAGTAAAAGAGGAGGTCTCTTATGATTGTACTATACTCATCTCCCGGATGTGCGTCGTGCCGCAAAGTGCGACAATGGCTAAAAGAACGTAATCTCAAGTTTATTGAGAAAAACATTTTCACATCTATGTTGAGTGAAAAAGAAATTAAACATCTTTTGATGCGTAGTGAAAATGGAACTGAGGATATTATTTCCAAACGCTCAAAAGTTATGCAAGAATCACAAATCGATCTTGATGCATTATCAATTAATGAATTAATCGTTTTCATACAAAGACATCCTTCAATTCTTAAAAGACCAATCGTTATGAATGAAAAAACTTTCTTGGTAGGGTATGATGAAGAGGAAATCGATGCATTTTTACCGTCTGAAATGAGACAGGCGCATCGTATTTCTATGGAAACAGCATCTGAATTATAAGCAATAGAAAGTTGGTATTATGAAAGTATTAGTAGGTTTATCAGGGGGCGTCGATAGCGCAGTCGCTGCTCACTTATTGAAGTCGCAAGGACACGATGTTACTTGCGCTTTTATGCGTAATTGGGATTCGTTTGCCAATAATGATATTATGGGAAACCCAACAATTATGGACGATATGTGTACACAGGAAGTTGATTATGCTGATGCGAAACGTGTTGCTGATCATTTAGGTCTACCCTTGCTTCGCGTCGATTACGTCAAAGAATACTGGGACAATGTCTTTTCCTTCTTTCTAGCAGAAACAGAACGAGGACATACCCCTAATCCAGATATTCTTTGTAACCGATATGTAAAATTTGACTCATTCTATGATTTCATGGATAAAAATGGCTTTGATATGCTTGCTACTGGTCACTATGCAGTAACAAAAGAAGGCAAAATGTTTAGAGCTGAAGATCAAAATAAAGATCAAACATACTTCTTGAGTCGTGTAAAACCAGAGGTTTTACCACGTGTTATGTTTCCGTTAGGTGAGCTTAATAAAGAAGAAGTTCGTAAAATTGCGCTAGAATTAGATTTACCAGTAGCTACCAAAAAAGATTCAACCGGAATCTGTTTTATTGGTGAACGTGAATACCGTGATTTTTTAAAAAATTATCTTAAAGATTCGGAAGGATCAATTGTTGAAGTTGATTCAGGCAAGCAAATTGGCCGCCACCAGGGCGTCATGTTCTATACAATTGGGCAACGTCATGGACTGAATATCAATACATCAGTTGGACCATTTTTCGTTGTTGGAAAAGACCTATCAACGAATACAATCTATGTTGGTAAAGGATCAGACCATCCGATGCTCTTCGCCTCAAAAGCAGAGATTGCTGAAATGAATTGGTTCACAGACAAACCCAAAGAAACAATGGATGCAACGGCAAAATTCCGTTACCGTCAAAAAGACTTGAAAGTTCGTATTTCATGGCTTGACGACACTCGCATTGAAGTAACGATGTTAGAAGATGTTAAATCTGTAACATTGGGACAAGAAGCAGTATTTTATCTTGGTGATGAGGTACTTGGTGGTGGACGCATTGATCGAGTATTTGACATAAATGGTAAAGAAGTTAAGTATGACTCACGTCTCGCTTAATCAATCAAATAAAAATGCCATATTTACGCTTAAGGAGACCTTGGGTGTATTGGCACATTACTTTGTGGGTATGCAATTTGCATATCCACTTTTAGGAATGTGGGTGTCCTTGGACATACTTAAAACTAAGACACTTGATTCAAGAATTACAATCATATTGTTACTGATCGGTTTCTTTGGGATGCTATATCTCATCCGTCGACCACTTAGACTTTTAATTAAGGATTTTAAGCTGCGATGGCGTTATGTAAGCCAGCAAATTGTGATGGGGACTATTATTCTTATCATCGTAAATCTCTTAATGAATTGGATAATACAGTTCTTTTGGGGGAGTGGCGCAGTGGCAATGAATCAAAAATTCGTATCTGTAAAACTTGCGCATGCCCCAATAAGTGCATTTATTTCAATTGTATGTGTAACCCCATTGGTAGAAGAAATTGTATTTCGCGGTGTATTATTTCAAAAGTTAGGGAGTGAAAGTTCCCACCGTATTGGAATCGTCATATCTTCATTGCTATTCGGGTTGTTCCATGCTATGCCCAGTGAAAGTGTTAATGTCTTTTGGCTATTCCCGATACACGTGATCCAATATACGGTTATGGGATTTCTACTCGCTAGATATACTGCAAAAACAGATACAATTTTTACTTCAATTGGTATACATTTTTTGAATAACTTGATAGGCTATATAGGAATAATACTAATGATAGGATGAGGGAAAGTATGGAGCAAACGGTTAAAGGCGTCGTAGATTCAGCGATATTTGTAAATGAGCAATCTGGATTCGGAATCTTCAGAATTGTTCTTTTTAATACAAACCAAAAACCATTAACAATCAAAGGTCCAATTAGTGCCTTGGAACTAGAATCATTCTATGAATTTACGGGTGCTTATCGTGAAGATTCGCGCTTTGGCATGCAATTTGCGGTTAGTGCATATCAGAAGATGATGCCTCAAGATCGTGATTTTATCATTCGTTACTTGAGTGGTCCGAATTTTCCAGGGGTTGGTCAAAAGTCAGCTGAAGCACTTGTAGATAAGTACGGTGCAACGATTTTGGATGATATCAGAAATAGTTCTGATTTTACTATTGAATGCAAAGGTATAACACAAGGTAAAGCTGAGATGATTATGGAAAAAGTTAGGTATCAAGATCCAATTGAAGATGCCGTAGCCTTTTTGATTGCAAATGGACTCGGAAATAAGCAAATTATTAAAATTACTAAAGCATACGGAGAGGAGTCTGTTCCTCTAATTAAGAGTAATCCGTATCGACTGGTCTATGATATTGATGGAATAGGATTTAAAACTGCCGATAAAGTAGCGATGTCATTAGGATATGATATGGATGATCCGAATAGAATCGAAGCACTGATGCTTGATCGCTATAAAACCATCGCATTCGGTCAAGGTGATAGTTTCATTTCGCGTTCACAACTTATAGAAAGCATTCGACCATCGGAGTTAGAACGGGCTGAGATTGCGATTGACGCACTCATAGAGCATGGAGAACTCATTGAAGATGAAGCACGTCTTTATCACTATACGCAATACGAAAGCGAGACTTATGTTTCGGATTTTTTGAAAGAATTCAGCTATCCTGCGGATGAATTTCTGCTTGATGATATTGATGAGAAAATCGATGCGGTTGCGCAAGATTTGCGAATAGATTTTGATGACGTTCAGTTAAATGCTATTAAAGAATTTATGGCATCCAATATGATGATTTTGACAGGGGGTCCGGGAACTGGTAAAAGTACACTATTATCCGGGATCGTGACGTTACTTCAAAAAAACATGCCATGGTTACAGATCACGTTGTGTGCCCCAACAGGACGTGCAGCGAAACGTATGGAAGCTCTAACGAATGTACAAGCATCAACAGTTCATTCGGCACTTCGATGGGATTTAGAATCCAATCAGTTTGGTATGCATGAGGATAATCCACTCGAGGCTGACATCTTAATTGTTGATGAATTCTCGATGGTTGATATTTGGTTGTTTTCAAATCTTCTAAAAGCAAGTGGTCGTGTTAAAAAGTTTCTATTTGTCGGTGATCAAAATCAGCTACCATCTGTAGGGAGCGGATTTGTATTGGGTGACTTGATTGCATCCAAAGCCATTCCAACGATTGAGTTGGAACGAAACTATCGTCAAGAATCGGGTTCTGAAGTTATTGATCTTGCGGTAAATATGAATCAAGGTATTTTTGAAGTGGAATCGTATCATCGTGATGTTAAATTCTTTGATGCACGTTATGGAAGTGTGAAGGACATTGTCCTCAAACTTGTGGATCAGGCATTATCTAAGGGTTATAGTTTGCAGGATATTCAAGTTCTGGCACCTATGTATGACGGCATTGCGGGGATTGATAACCTAAATCATTTCCTTCAAAAAATGTGTAACCCAGAGAGCATCTCGAAACCACAACACATGGTGGGAACGCGAATTTTTAGAGAAGGGGATAAAATTCTTCAACTCAAAAATCAACCGGATGATTTTGTTTTTAATGGCGATATCGGAACGTTAGTCGAAGTAGATGCCAAATATATGGTTGTTGATTTTGATGGCAATTTTGTCGAATATGAACCTTCTAATTTTATCAACATTACACATGCATATGCGATGAGTGTTCATAAAGCACAGGGTAGTGAATATCCGATTGTAATTCTTGTTGCAGTATCAGATTTTTATCGAATGTTGTCACGTCGCTTGTATTATACCGGTGCAACCCGTTCATCGAAATCATTGATTTTGGTCGGTGAATATGATGCTTTTAGAAGAGCCGTTGACAATCATCATGAATCCAAAAGACAAACATATCTTAAAGAGCGAATGGAAGCTAAATAAAAGAGTTACACGAACTGTGTAACTCTCTTCTTTATTTTTTTGCTTTTAATTCATCGAGAATGCCTTGGAGAAGAATGACTTCTTCGCTTGGCGTTGCAGGTGTTTCTTCAGTAACCTCTGCTTCTTGTTTTTTCGAAAACTTATTAATTGCTTTGATAGCGACGAAGATACTCATTGCAATGATTAAGAAATCAATCGTTGTTTGAATGAATGAACCGTAGTTTAATGTCAACGGATTCGTTGGATCCGGTCTTAAAAGTATGTTCAATGACGCAAATGATCCACCACCTGTGACAACTCCAACTAAAGGCATAATAATATCATTGACTAAAGAGGTAACAATTTTCCCGAATGCACCCCCAATAACAACCCCAATTGCCATGTCGAGAACATTTCCCTTCATTGCAAATTCTTTAAATTCTTCTAGAAATTTTTTCATGTAATCCTCCTCCTTATAATTACTTGAAATTTCAAATACTAACTTAATACTATCAAATATAGGACCGATACTCAAAGGATATGAAATAAAAATTAAATACGGTTCACAGGTTGATTCTATGGTATGATAATCACATTAGAAAGAAGGATCTTATAATGAATGAATCAACAATTATGAACTATTTTAAAGCGATAAGCGCTATTCCTCGTGCTTCTTTCAACGAAAAAGGCATGCATGACTATCTCGTAAATTTTGCTAATGAGCGCGGACTTAAAGTTATTACTGACGCAATGTGGAATGTAATTATTTTTAAACCGGCATCAATTGGTTATGAAAACGCACCATCCGTAATGCTGCAAGGTCATACAGACATGGTTGCAGAAAAAGATAGCAGTAGTGCTCACAATTTCGAAACAGATGGTTTAGAACTTTATGAAGAGGACGGCTTTCTCAAAGCAAAAGGGACAACATTAGGAGCAGATAATGGTGTTGCGGTTGCATACATGTTAGCACTTCTTGATGATAAGAATGCGAAACACCCAGCATTGGAATGTGTCTTCACGGTTCAAGAAGAAACAGGATTAACAGGGGCTGAGAAAATTGATGTGTCGATGCTTGAATCACGTTTAGTGATTGGTCTTGACTCATCGGGTGAATCAGAAATTTATGTATCATCTTGTGGTGGTGCACGTGCAGTTTTAAATCGTGATGTCACATTTGAAGAAAAGGTGATGAATACAGTAACTGTAGCAATTACGGGTCTTTTCGGTGGTCACTCTGGTGGCGAGATAGACAAAGAGCGTGGAAATGCTAACAAAATTGCAGGTATACTGATGTATCGTGCAGCTCAATTGATGGATGTTCGTGTTGTAGCTTTTGCCGGTGGCGATAAAATGAATGCCATCACACGTGAGGCAACGTTTACACTTGCTGTTGAAGATATCGCAGCGTTCAAAGCATTTTATGAAACATCAACACAAGAGTTCAAGTTGCAATATGCAGCTAGTGATGCAGGATTAACGTTTACCCTAACTGAAGGTAAAACGGATATAGTTCTAGATGCAGATGCATCTCATGCAGTGATCACATCATTGTTCATGCTCCCATATGGAGTTATTCAAATGAGTAAAGATATTGAAGGACTTGTTATTACATCAAGCAATATCGGTAAAGTATCCCTAACTGATAGTACTTATGAAGTTCAAATGTCAGTCCGTGCTACCCAAGCATTTGTAAAGGATACGGTACTTGCACAAGTTGACTGGATTGGTCAACAATGTGGCATGACGTCTGAGTTTTCTGCGAAATATCCTGGATGGATGTATGATCCACAATCAAAATTCCGCGAGTATACTGAAGAAGCTTATCGAAACTTGCGCGGCGAAGTAATGAAACATGAAGCTACTCATGGTGGTATGGAACTGGGAATTTGGAGCGATAAACTACCAGGATCAGATATTGTTAGCTTTGGTCCAATTATGTATGACATTCATACACCTTTGGAAAGACTTGATATTGGCTCATTTGAGCGTACTTATGAATTTTTAGTGGTCTTGTTAGAAGGACTCAACAATTACTAAGCACAAAGCCATCAGAGTTGTCTGGTGGCTTTTCTATATCAATACACCGAGTTCTAAGAATGTGGTATTATAGATTATATGGAGGAAGAATCATGCCCAGTAAATTAAAGTTTAATTCCTTTGGAAGTGGTACAGTTTTGAAATTGGAAGATGTTCCAGATGAGGTATTCGCGAATCAAATTATGGGTGAGGGATATGCAATTGATCTTAATTTAGGTGAAATCTATGCTCCTGTTGATGGTGAGGTAAATATGTTATTTCCTACAGGTCATGCCATAGGTTTTATTTGTGATGATGGTTCAGAGTTTATCATTCACTTGGGAATTGACACCGTTTCATTAAATGGCAAGGGATTTGAAACAATGGTTGAAATTGGCGAATATGTTAAACAGGGACAGCTAATTTCGAAGATGGATTTGAATTTCATTAATGAAAAGGGGTATAGCACAATTAGCCCCATAGTTTTTACGACGGGACAGAAAATTAAACTGGTTGCCGAGGGAAAGCATGTTAACTATGGTGAATTCGGCCTGTTCAAATTTGTCTAATTGCATTTTTCACTACTAAAGTTAAATTGTGCTAATTTTATTAACTTTAATTGGAAATTCTATTGATTTATCGGCCCATTTGGATTATTATAGTTAAGCAATGCCCGAGTGGTGAAATCGGTAGACGCACTGGACTCAAAATCCAGCGAGGTAAAACTCATGACGGTTCGAGTCCGTCCTCGGGCACCATCATATGTGTAACAAGACCTAGTATTTATTCTACTAGGTCTTTTTTTGTTATTCTGGAGGTGATAAAAATGACATTAAAGCCACTCATTAGTGTAATTGGTGAATATGTAGTTGATGAGTTAGATAAAAATAAACTTACTCAAAGACAGTTCGCCAAAATTTCTGGAGTATCCCAGGCAACGCTAGTGAAAATTATTAGGGGCGACAGCAAAGACGGGATCAGCACGAAGAGTATTGACCTGTTACTGAAGAACACAAACACTTCAATGAGTGAATTGTTAAATAAATATGGTGAGTATAAATAAAAAAGAGCCCGAAGGCTCCTGAACTGGCAAGTTCAATTTTACATCTTACAAAGGACGGCAATCCTAAGTAAGACTAACAACCAGCATCTTGCTGTTATAAACAGAAGATACAAATTGTAGTTTTAAACACGCGCTTTTTAAGCACCTGCTTTCGCTTATAGTATACGACATTATTTGTCGCAAATCAAATTAAACATACAAAAAAAACAAGTTAGTTTACTTACTTGTGGTTATATTATAGAAAGCATTTTATCTAAGTCAATAAATACTTTAAGAAGGTTCTTATCTTTTAAAGACTTTAAGGAATTCAAGGAATTTTATTTATTAATATGCTAACGCATATTGTGTCGCGAACAAAGTCTGAGTCAAGACCTTTTGTTAGAAAGTTTTAACTAATTTACTGGAGGAAATCAATGAGTTACACAAATCATAAATTTGAATCGAATGACTGGTTTCATTTTGGTTTTGATGTTTGGTATCAAGTAGAGAATGTACGAAATTTGAAATCTGAAATAAAGAAAATGCATGCTTCTAATAAGCGTTATCTCATGAAAAGTAAGCATGATGGAATGGTGATTGATGATTTAATTGAGTCGTACCTAAAGACTTCAGATGTCACTAACAAGAATTGTAAAAAGTATAAGCAGAACAAAACAAATAAGAAACATCAAAAGCGTTTTGGTTCATACTTTTTAATTCACCTGGGCAAGTCCTATGGATTAAATATGCAGGTGAAAATTGTACATGAATTCATCAAGCAAGTTTGTTACGGTGAAGAGAACTTACCATATTTTGCAACTACTTCAAAAAATGGTTCAGATATCTATATTCACCTATGGATATGTGATCGTGAATATGTCAAAGATGAAGCACGTGTATACGAAAGTGATTACTGGCAAAAAGATGGTAAGCGTTGTAAAGCTAATACACTTGGTGGTGTTCTATTACATAAACAAGGTGACATTCAGTATGACAAAGAGGGAAACCCCAAAATGTTAAACGGATGGCGTCAAACAAAGACAAGGATATTTGCAGAGAATTGGAAGACTTCAGCTAAACGTTGGAGAGATGCATTTGTCGCAGTATTCTATTGTGTCTTAAGACGTACAGAACCAATGCTTAAGTTCAAACTTAAACCAATGAGTTATGACGTTGAATTAGCAATTGTAGAAAGTGATATTAATGCAATTAAAGCGAAGAATCCGGAAATGAGTGAAGTGGTGGCTAGAAAGCACTTAGAATTTGAACGCTACCAAAATGACAAACAATCCAAAAAGGATAGAGAGTTCATAAATGTAAACAGAAACGCTGCAGAATGGAAAAATATTAAATATCGAGAAATTGCTTCTCTTCAGTACTTCGTTAAGTACGTCATACATGAACTCATGAGCGATGATATTGATAATTGGAAACAATACGAACCTGACTCGTGGAATGAGCGTAGATACATTGACTTTGACAATCCGCCTACTGCATTAAGTAAATCACTAAAGGACTTATTCACACAATACAATCAAGTATTTAATAAGTGGGAATATACCTCTATAGGTGGCGAAACTCGAAAAATCATGTTTGCATCCAATGAAGAGGTAATTCCAAACTTGCGAGAGTTACGTGATAAGTTCAAACACCAGATTAATTCAATTCTAAAAAAATATAAACCAGCATTAGCGTACTAATTAATCTACATTTAAGGATGATTCATAATTTACCGAAACGTACAAACTCTATAGATACAAAAGGATCATTGATGAACATATATCAAATAACAAAACAGAGTCAACTCCAACAGTTAAACCTACAGGAGTTGGATGCATTAAATGAAGCGGTTTTTGACGAACGAGAATTGCTATGGGAAAACAACTGGATAAATGGTGAATATACTGAACTTACAGAGGATCAACGAGAACGAGAAAAACATCTCGTTAAACTCGACCAGATGATCGTAATTGAACTTAACCGAAGAAATGTAGTATCAAATTAGAGGTGAGCAAATTTGCTCACAGCAAAGGGGAGTAAAATGAGAAATCTTGCAACCATGATTTACACGAGACCAGACGTAACTGATATTTCTAATACACTATCATCACTTAACATAATTTTCTTCTTATTATTGGGCATTATAGCTTTTGTGATGTTAGTAAAACTGCAAAAATTAGGACGAAACGAGCAGAGCGTACTCATGAATATGTTTAGTAGGTTTCGCAAAAAAAGTAAACAAGGCTTTATTTTTAACGAATTAGAATTAGAGAAAATCGAAAAGGATGTAACTGTACTAGAAAAAATACTTATCAGTAAAGAGACTGCATATACACCAATATATCAAGTAACCATCTATGATAAAGACTATGACTTATTGGTTAGAACAATGGTTAAAATTGGAATGTTAAAGTCAAAGGAGTACAAATGAGCGATATAGAAAAATGTAAACGTTGTGGATGTGACTGGTATCATCCCTGTGAGGGTGGCTGTTATTGGGTAGATGATGAATTATGCAGTTCATGTGCAACAGAAGATGAACTAAAAATGTATGAAGAGATTAAACAAGCACATATTGACTATTTCTCTTCGGCTATTGGACTAGATCGAAAAAATGAAAGTAAATTGAATGAAAATATATCAGTGAGCAAGCTTGCTCACAACAAAGGAGAATAATAATGAGTAAAGTTATCGCACTACTAAACATGAAAGGTGGAGTTGGAAAAACAACTTCCAGCATTAACATTGCAACTGGGTTTGCGAACAAAGGATACAATGTTTTATTGATAGATTTTGACCCACAAGCGAACTCTACAGATATCTTACTGGACATCAAACAAGAAGAAGTATTTATAAATAATGAAGTAACTGAAGCAATCAACTCGATGGACTCAGACAAACTCGAGGAGATCCTAAAGCATCTCAACAAATATAACTATTCAGAAACGTTTATCGACCAAATGCTCTTCGATGCAGAACTTACAAAGACTTATCAAACAACGGTACCTAACTTGCACATCATCCCATCTCGACTTGAACTAGCAAAAGCAGAGAAAGAAATTCGTAATGGTGATACTGCAGTTCATAACAGACTCAAGCGAGTGGTTAAAAAAATACGAGGAGATTATGATTATATCTTCATTGATTGTCCACCTATCATAAATGTACTTAGTACAAACGTCCTGAACATTGCGGATGAAATCATCGCTCCAATTAAGATTGACCGAGGAGCAGAAAAAGGACTCATAATGACTATCCAGCAACTCATTGGAATCGCAACAAGTTATGATCTGGACATTCTTATCCGACCACTCTTTACAATGGTAACTAACAATAATCAAAGTAAGGAAAGACTTCAGGTACTTAATACCTTTAACAACGATATCGTTAAACCAATTGTACCTAAAATTCGTTTTCAAGATAAACCAGTCAATAAAGCATCGTTTGAAAATGAACTAATTATCAACAATAACAAAGCAAATGTCGGTCAAGACTACAGAAATGTAGTTGATTACTTAGACAAGGAGTGGAACTAATATGACAATTCTAAATGAACTGGATAATGAAGCAACAAAACAACATCAATTATCCAAAATCATGAATATCGAGATTGAAGATATTGAACGAAACCCTTTAAACTCAGCGCCCATGAATTACCTGGATGAATTAGAGGAACTTGTAAAGAAAAATGGAATAATTAATCCGATTGTTGTATACAAGGTTGCTAATCATCAATACAGATTGATCGCTGGAGAAAGACGATTCACGATTGCTAAGCGGTTAAACTATGAAACGCTACCAGGTCTCATCATTGATGCACCTAAAGACCAGATAGAAGAAGAAATGTTAATTCGATTGCATAACGTTCAGAGACCTGATGACACGGAAACATTGCGCGAAAAGATTACAGGCTTTAAATCGCTATGTGATATGAAGCGCGAGCGCGGTGATGAAGACGTGCAGGGTGTTAGAACTACCGAATGGATTAGCAAACAATTAGGGGGTCTATCGGCTCGAACAATACAAGAATATCTGACTGGTAAGTATTCAGAATCATACGTTGAAGAACTTGTTAGTGAACTTGACGGAACTCAAGATAGCAAACAAGAAAGGGTGCAAAAACCTAAATCACTAAAGTCGATTACAAAAGCAATGGAAAAATTGAGACGTGATCTAGAAGCGTTGAATTTACAAGAAAATGATTATGAGTACAAAGAGCTACTCTCATTTGAATATGAAAGCAGTGAGATGTTTGCCTATTTCGGAAGAAATGGTGCAGACATATCCAGGGCAAAGAAAAAGTTCAGTGATGAGCGCAGTCGTGTTGAATTATTGAAAGCAAAAGAAGAACAATTGTCATTAAATGACGAAATTGAAATGTAACTGAGCAAGTTTGCTCACTGAAAGGAAAAGACTATGAACCCAAACATTTTTGACTTAATCATTGACACAGTAGTGTCAGTAATAAACTTTCTATTCAATTGTTTTATAACAGTGATGGATCTATCTTCAACAATATATAGAGCGTTATTTAATAACCAAGTACCACAATCTACTGCTGGAGAATTACTCTACCTGGTTGTCGGCTTAGTGTTTCAGCTTGCGGTACTTTGTTTGTTAATTGCTGGAGTATTCATAGTCTTCTCTTACATTGTTAAAGGAGGGATGAAAATTGCAGAAAGAATACGACAACGAAACTAAAGATATACTTCAAAAAATAAAGGGCAGTAAGTTATATGTGCCGACTGTTGGAGTTGTTGTTGCTTTTATTGCTTACGGATTATCCATATTAATACCAGGAACACCAGGACTAATCCTTTTAGCTATCGGAATATTCGTGTTTGTATATTGTATGGTCTACACTGTGGGACGTTCACTGATTCAATCATCAAAAAACGTTAAGGATGCTTATGAGGAAGCGCGAGGTAAGAAGCGAGATGCCAAATAAGAATAAAAGATATCTACTTAGAAAACTGGGTAATCGAGAATCGGTTGAGCTAAGCCGTTCTGAGATATATCGAATTGTGGAACATGAATCGGGGAGTGTTGATGTCATTGTTCAACAATTGTTACTTACTGAACTTAACAAGCGCAAAGAAGAGCTTGCTGGTGTGATAGACTTTAACTATATGTATATGCATCAAGTTCTTACAGATAATGAACTAACAACAACTGAACTTGCATATTTGCTTACAGTTTTATTTGGGGGAAATAAGGATGAGAGAGTTTATAGATAAAAACGCGTTATTTGAAATTGTGATGGATGTAAGAGATGGATTAATTCCAAACAAACAAGGTTTAAAGAAGATATTTAATTTGTTGCTATCTCTACACGGACGAGTTGGGGTTGTTGATGGAGAAGTCATTTATAACCCCGATAGATATGCATATCTATCTTACGTAGAAAAATCATCATCTATCATCAAAATGCCAGAAGGTGATGGATCAGGGATTAGTCGCTCTATGCGTATTGCGATACTTGAAGATGCTCAAGAATGGGAAATTAGAGTGGGTGAGCAAATTTGCTCACAGATCAACGAAGCACTTCAGTCCTATCCATGTGAGGATAGAATGTTACTGCTCGAACAAAGCATCAATGGAATGTCTGTTAATGCTATTGCTGAACAGTATGCAGTTAGTAAATCAAGTGTACACCGTAAAGTTAAGCAACTACGCGGAGGGATAATTAAATCATTTAACTTGGTTCCAAGAGACCAAGAAGAGTTGTACCTTAGATCGATATCTGAATATCTTGAAAAATCGAAGAGCTTAGGTTTTAGAAAAAGGTGTCAAGATAAAATTGAATTATCCTTTGAAATCATAGAGTGGGAGAAAACACTGTAATATCCACTATTCAGTGCATACTGAAGGTTAATTTCAAAATCACATAAAGTGTGTCAAACACGGTTGACACTTTTTGAATATATATAATGGTATAATAT
>NZ_WTSY02000012.1 GCF_009828775.2 Erysipelothrix aquatica
TTGGTCTTTTATTTTTTTATTTAATTGCTTATACTTCATATGGGAGCTCCTTTTAGTCGGGTGGGCTCCTTTTATTATACAAAAACAACCGCACCTTGGTGGTGCGGTTGAGATTTGAATTTAGGAATAACCCTGCTGGTGGGGTTATTTTTATGCTTAGTTTTAGTATAGGGATAGTTATGTTACAATATCTCTAGAACAGAGGTAGTTATGCGATATGTAGGCAAAAATTTGTTGCAATTTGTAACAAACTTTACAGTAATCGATTTAGAAACGACAGGTCGAAGTAATAAATTTCATGACATTACAGAGATTAGCGCAATCCGTTATCGAAGTGGTGTTGTAGTGGATTCTTTTTCAACACTTGTTAAGGCAAGAAATAGTATCCTTCCTTTTGTGGTATCCTTAACGGGCATCACAGATGAGATGCTTGAAGGCGCTCCTTATATCGAAGAAGTGATAGAGAAAGTGGTTGCATTTATTGGTGATGATATTATTTTGGGTCATAATGTCCAATTTGATTACTTTTTGATTTACGACGCTTACAGTGTTTGTATGGATGGTATCATGCATAATGACTATATTGATACACTCCGTATCTCAAGATTGTTAAATAAAAATATTAAAAACCACAAATTAGAAACTTTATGTGAGTATTTTGGCGTTGAGCGAAAGATTGGTCATCGTGGGTTTGATGACAGTCTTCAGACAGCGCAGGTCTACCTTAAAATGAGAGAAAAATACTTAATGTTGCGTGAGCAAAAGCGTGAAAGAGAGGGTTATTATGAACGTATATGATTGGGATAAAACGATTTATGATGGAGATAGTTCAATTGACTTTTACAAGTTTAACTTAAGAAAAGATAAGAAGCTATCTAAGTTATGGTTGAAGCAAACGAAAGCTGCTGCTGATTACAAACGCGGTAAAATCAGTAAAACTGAAATGAAAACTGTATTTTATGAGTATTTTAAAGAGATTGAGGATATTGATCTACGTGTTTTAGAGTTCTGGGCAGAGCATAAGCACAAAATTAAACAATGGTACTTTGATCAACGTCGTGATGATGATTTAATTATCTCTGCTTCTCCTGAGTTTCTTTTGGAACCGATTGTTGTTGAAGAATTGGGATTAAGTTTAATCGCAAGTCGGGTGGATAAATATACTGGGGCTCATGATGGTGAAAACTGTTATGCTGCTGAAAAAGTCCGTCGTATGCGAGAGTTGTATGATTTATCTGAAATGGAGTCATTTTATTCTGATTCTTACTCAGATGACCCATTAGCCCAGTATGCGAAAGCAAGCTATTTTGTTGTCGGAAATGATATAAAACCATGGTAACAGTTTGAACTGTTACTTTTTTTTAGGATTACGATTATACTCTTCGTATTTATTAGAGGTGATGTAATGAGAATCTGTTGGAAGTGCTTGGAGGATAACGCAAACTTGATTTCGGAGACATTTTGTAAGAGATGTTGCTTTATGCAATATTTTAATCTCGAAGAAGAATCGAGTCTAACCCATCAAAATGCAAGGAAAAAGCGCTCTTTAAAGCTAACAAATATACAGCAACGTGCGAGTGATCAGATTTTGGATCGTATCTTGAAACAGTCAATCTTTGTTGATGCAGTTTGTGGAGCGGGTAAAACAGAAATCTGTATTCCTGTTTTACGATATCTCCTTAAAAAGGGATTGCATGTTGGGTGGGCAATTCCGAGACGGGAAGTCGTGGTCGAACTAGCAGAACGAATTCAGTCATATTTGGATGATTATCATGTTACTGCAGTATTTGGTGGATGTGTTGATAAATTGTCGGGTGATTTGATTGTTTGCACAACACATCAACTATTTCGTTATCCTCAGTATTTTGATGTCCTGATACTTGATGAGCCGGATGCATTTCCGTATGTAAACGATGACCTACTTGTGCGTTTCGCAAAACTAGCTTGTCGAGGAACGTTTTTATATCTATCTGCCACATATGATATTGCTCATGTATATCGTATTGTTGTTCCATTGCGGCCCAGTGGTAAACTTCTACCAGTCCCTATTGTCAAATGTCGATATTTTCCAATAATCACATTGTTTCAAGATCTTATGAATTTGAAACAGGAAATGGTACTTATTTTCGTACCAACTATGAAAATAGGAAAGTATATATCGCGACTCTTACGGTGTGCGTTAATAACCTCGGAATGTGTTGACAAGGAAAGTATTTTATCAACATTTCGGGAAAAGCGAAATTGGATTGTTTGTACCACAATTTTAGAGCGGGGCGTGACTTTCGAAAATTGTTATGTTTGTGTTTATGAAGCACATCACAGGGTTTTTAGTGAGTCGTCACTTGTTCAAATTACGGGGCGGGTAATGAGAGGGATGAAACCATTAAAAGGTACTGTTGTTTTCTACTGTCGCGAGTATTCAACTTCGTTACAATCGTGTGTCAATCGAATCAAAACTGCGAACGATGCTGCGCGGGGTGTTTTAAATCAGTCGATACAGGAAAAGGCATAATTGACTTTTTTTTGGATAGTCCGCATTTGTGCGGATTATGCCAGCTATCAACAAACGTATTGAATTTAAATGTTGGAGAATTTAAGGTGCTCAGTTTCTATAAATACGAAACTACGGTTCGGGTCTTGCTGTTGCGATATAAAGATGGCCGTGATCGTTCATTAGCGCAACCAATCATGTGGCGAATTAAGAAAAAATTAAAGAAATACACACGTGGGAAAATGGTTGTAGTAGTTCCGTCTCGTCTAGATTCTCAAATATCACGAAGTTTTCATCATGTCGAGTATCTTCTTGATTCTGCGGGAATTGTCTCGCACTCTATTTTTGAAAACAAAGCATTACACGACCAAACTAACGTATCCGATCGAACCGACATCACTAATAATATTATCCTAGTTGCGTTCGCAGAAATAGTAAACAAAGATGTAGTAGTTGTTGATGATATTATTAGTTCAGGGTCGAGTTTAGAGGCTTGTATGAGACTTGTTAAGCCTTATGTTAAAAGTGTTAAGGGGATTTCAATTTCATATTCTAAGCGTTTCGAAAAATAAAAGTAAGCGATTTCACTTGTCTTTTAAGTGGCTCTGACGTATAATCAAACATGTCAGATGTAGAAAGGTATAGGATTTGAAATGCAAGGAAAAGTAAAAAAGTTCAATAAGAACAAAGGATTCGGATTTATCACAACAACAGAAGATAGTGATGTATTCTTTCACTATTCACACCTTGTGATGGAGGGGTTCAAGACTATCGAAGAAGGAACTGATGTCGAGTTCGAATTAATGGATACCGAGCGAGGCTTACAGGCACATAACATCGTTAGAATCTAAAGATAAAGTTGGCATCTGCCAACTTTTTTAATGATTTCATATCAATAATGATTATGATACAATAAAAAATGAATGGAGGCATGAAATATGGCTGGATTTTTTAATAATTTATTTAGCGGAGACCGCAAAATTCTTAATGAAGTAGAAAAGACTGCTCATGCTATTGATGCGCTGAAAGATGAGATTCGCGCACTCTCAGACGAAGAGCTAAAAAACAAAACAGAAATCTTTAAACAACGCCTCAACAATGGTGAAACATTGGATGACTTATTGGTTGAATCCTTTGCGGTTGCACGTGAAGCCGCATACCGTGTAATTGGAGAATTTCCATATATTGTTCAATTAATGGGGGGTATCATCTTACATCGTGGCGATATCGCTGAAATGCGCACCGGTGAAGGGAAAACATTAACGGCAATATTACCAACTTACTTAAACGCTTTAGATGGCAAAGGTGTTCATGTCATTACAGTTAATGAATACCTTGCGTCTCGTGATGCGGAGTGGATGGGTGAAATTCACCGCTTCTTAGGACTTACTGTAGGTACAAACTTACGTCAATTATCTGCATCTCAAAAACGAGAAGTATATGAAATGGATATTACGTATACGACGAACTCTGAAGTAGGATTTGATTATTTACGTGATAACATGGTTACTCGTATCGAGGATCGCGTATTACGTCCACTTAATTTCGCGTTAATCGATGAGGTTGACTCGATTCTTATTGATGAATCACGTACACCTTTAATTATTTCAGGTGGTGCTCGTGAAGGCGCTCGTTTGTATGAACAGGCAGATAAATTTGCTAAGAAACTTTCACAAGGTGCTGATTATGTGGTTGATGTAAAATCAAAAACTGTACAGCTTACGGAGTCAGGTGTTGAAAAAGCAGAAAATACATTTAAAGTAAATAACCTTTATGATTTAGACAACACAGCATTACTTCACCATATCAATAATGCTTTGAAGGCAAACTACACAATGTTGAAAGATATTGAGTATGTTGTTCAAGACAACCAAATCGTAATCGTTGACCAATTTACAGGTCGTTTGATGGAGGGTCGCGAGTATTCGGATGGTTTACATCAAGCACTAAGTGCAAAAGAAAATGTCGCTATCAAGCAAGAAAGTGTTACACTTGCTACGATTACATACCAAAACTTCTTCCGTCTTTACAACAAATTATCTGGGATGACTGGTACAGCTAAAACTGAAGAAGAAGAATTCTTAGAAATCTATAATATGCGTGTCTTAGTCATTCCAACGAATCGACCAGTAGTACGTATGGATAACGAAGACTTAATTTTTGGAACGAAGAAAGCTAAATTTGAAGCACTTATTCAACAAGTTAAAGAAATTCATGAGACAGGACAACCTGTACTTGTGGGTACTGTTGCAGTTGAAACATCAGAGTATCTAAGTATGATGATGACACAACGCAAAATCAAACATGAAATTTTGAATGCTAAGAACCATGCTCGTGAAGCGCAAATTATTGAACGCGCAGGACGTAAAGGTTCAGTAACAATCGCTACCAACATGGCTGGTCGTGGAACTGACATCAAACTAGATGACGAATCACGTGCACTTGGAGGATTAGCGGTGATTGGTAGTGAACGTCACGAATCACGTCGTATTGATAACCAGTTACGTGGTCGTTCAGGACGTCAGGGAGATCCGGGAATGTCTCGTTTCTTCGTATCATTTGAAGACGACCTTATGATTCGTTATGGAAGTGAACGTTGGGAATCAGTCACATCACGTCTTGGCGATGTTGCGGTTGAAAATAAAACTCTAACAAAACAAATTAGTGCAGCACAAAAACGTGTTGAAGGAATTAACTTTGACATTCGTAAAACATTGCTTGATTACGATGATGTTTTACGTCAACAACGCGAAATTATGTATGAACAACGTAACTACATTCTTGAAAATGATGATGTTCATAGTATCATTTTTGAAATGTTCGAACGTGTTATCTCAAATACAATTGGCTCATTTAGAAATATGGAAAGTAAAGACCAGTCAGTCGATATCAATGGCTTAGTCGAAGCACTTGAAAAACTGGGCCTTATTACTGATGCCGTTAATGAAGCATCTTTAAGTGCCATGAATGTGAATGAACTTCAAGCATTTATTGTTGGCGATGCATGGGGTCGTTACGAAGCGAAAATTGCGGAAGTATCTGACCAATTTACACGTGTCGAAAAAGATATGGCACTTCGCATGATTGACCGTTCTTGGATCGATCATATCGATGCAATGAGCAAGTTACGCGAAGGAATTCATTTACGTTCCTATGCTCAAGAAAAACCACTACAAGCATATGTGAATGAAGGCTTTGAAATGTTTGACGAGATGCTAGGAGCAATCGCTCAGGACATTGTAATGTTCTGCATCAATGTAAAAATTGAATACAGACAATAGATTTAAAGAATAGACAAGGGTGATGAATTTTGGAATTATTTGAAATAGCTCAAATTTTAGAAGAATCATTAGATTCACTGAAAGCGCTCGGTGATTCACTTTGACTTAGCTCAAAAGCAAAGCAAAGTAGAAGCATTAGAAGCAGAGATGGTGGTTGAAGGGTTTTGGGATGACCATAAAAAAAGTGCCCAACATATTCAGACACTAAACCAAATTAAAAAAATAGTTGAAACATATAATCAACTAATAAAGCGCATTGATGATGGTCTTGATACATTAGCATTGCTCAAGGAAGAATTCGATGAAGAGTTCAAAGAAATGCTTGAACTAGAAGTTAAAGATATTGAGAAGGAACTAGATTCGTTCTCAATAATGATTTTACTGAGTCATGATTACGATCAAAAAAATGCAATTGTAGAGATACATCCGGGTGCTGGTGGAACTGAAAGCCAGGACTTTGCGGAGATGTTGTATCGTATGTATACACGTTGGGCACAAGACAAAAAATACAAAGTCTCGGTTCTTAACTATTTGGATGGTGATGAGGCAGGCCTAAAAGCAGTTTCTTTCTTAGTCAGTGGACCATTAGCTTATGGCTATTTAAAAGCTGAAAAAGGGGTGCATCGTCTTGTGCGAATAAGCCCGTTTGATTCGTCAGGTAGACGCCATACATCGTTTGCATCGGTTGATGTCGCGCCAGAATTTGACAATAGTATTGAAATTGTGATCAATCCAGAAGATATTGATGTCGATACAATGCGCGCATCTGGAGCAGGTGGACAGCACGTTAATAAAACCGATTCTGCAGTACGTATCACGCACAAAGAATCGGGAATAGTCGTGACTTGCCAAACCGGTAGAAGTCAATTGCAAAACCGAGAAGAAGCGCTTATGATGCTCAAAAGTAAACTTTACCAACGTGAAATTGAGCAACAACAAGCAAATCTAGCGGCAATCAAAGGGGAGCAAAAACTTATAGAGTGGGGATCACAGATCCGTTCATATGTTATGCATCCATATTCAATGGTAAAAGATCATCGTACAAAGCATGAAACAAGCCAAGTTGATGATGTTTTAGATGGTGAAATTGATGACTTTATTGAAGCATTCTTGAAAATGAACGTAGGTGTATAGATGAAACAATACCAAGACAAAATAACAAATGCACTCTTATTGGTGCTCGGAAATTTTGTGCTTGCGTGTGGTGTTACATTCTTTATTCTACCAAACAATATTTTATCGGGCGGTGTGGCAGGAGTTGCCGTCGCCCTTTATCCTATTTTAAGGGTGGAGCCGAGAATTATGATGAACATCATAATCGGGCTCGCTTTCTTAATGGGATTTGTATTTTTGGGGAAAAAGTTTGCATTAAAAACACTGGCAAGTAGCATATTATATCCGCTTTTCGTTAATTTATTGAGTTTAATTCCGTTCAATGCAACACTTGATCCTCTAATCGCATCACTGTTTGGTGGTATTTTTATGGGTATTGGTCTCGGATTAACATTTAAAACAGGTGCAAGTACAGGAGGGATGGACATACCACCTCTCATTTTATCGCGTTATACGGGAGTCCGTGTGTCGGTCTATATTTTTGCAGTAGATGCAGCTACAGTACTCTTGGGATTCCACAGCTACACGTTGAATCAGGTTCTTATGGGATTCATATCCATTTATGCGTCAACAAAAGCAATCGATAAAATATCCCTCATTGGTGGGATAGATGCACGACAAGTTACGATTATTTCAGATGAGTATGAGTCGATTTTAGATTATCTTCATAATAATATTGATCGTGGCTCAACAATCATTACAGCACGTGGTGGTTATACGCAAGATCGCAAAGAAATTGTCATGACCGTGATCAGTAAAAAACAATACAATGACCTTGAAAAGGCGGTCCTTTCGATAGATTCGGAAGCCTTCTTAGTTGTTTCGAATGCAACGGAAGTCCATGGCAAGGGCTTTAGGACGGTCTAGTTTCACGCAAACTTCAAAAGTCGTATGCTATAATTTAAAATGAATAAAGGAGTGAGAGATAGATGCTAGTACTAAAAGACGTATCAAAAAAATATAAAAATGGTGTCAATGCACTATATGACATCAATCTATCTGTAGACCAAGGTGAATTTGTCTACATAATTGGTCCTACTGGTAGTGGGAAATCCACACTAATTAAGCTCCTAGATGGTGAAGAAATTCCAACTTCAGGAAGTGTTAATGTAGGAGACTATAACGTTGGAAAGTTACGACATTCCAAAGTTCCTATTTATCGACGAAGAATTGGTGTCGTATTTCAAGATTTCAAACTCTTAGAACGTAAAACTGTTTTTGAGAATATTGCGTTTGCCCTCGAAGTAGTGAATACACCAAACGCCAAGATTCGATCACGTGTTCGTGAAGTTTTAAGGTTGGTTGATTTGAGTGAAAAAGCGAATGCGTTCCCTCAAGAGTTAAGTGGTGGACAACAACAAAGAGTTGCTATCGCAAGAGCGATTGCGAATAAGCCTCAATTGCTTATTGCCGATGAACCAACGGGTAACTTAGACCCTGAAAAATCAAATGAGATTATTATGTTATTAGAGCGTATAAATCGAGAAGAAGAAACAACTGTACTTATGGTTACGCATGATGTAGATATTGTAAATAATAACAAAAAACGTACGATTGCCTTAGATGCTGGACATATTGTTGCAGATTTAACATCTGGAGGATACATCAGTCATGAATAGAGTATTAAGACATATTAAAGAAGGATTCTTGGGAATGGTGCGTAACTTTGCGCTGTCGTTATCAAGTATTTCATCTGTTACAGTGACGCTATTAATTATGGCGCTTTTCTTATTGTTAAGTGCAAACCTTGGTGTCATCACGAAACAAATTGAAGAGAGTGTTCAAATCGCTGTTCACGTTAATAATAACTATGAGAGTCAAGAAAACATCGACCGAATTTCTAAAGCAATTGAGGTTATTCCCAATGTAAAATCTGTAGGTTTTTCTTCGAAGGAAGAAGAACTAGAGATGTTTATAAAAAACTCAGGTGAAGACGCAGAGTTACTCTTCGGATCATTCAGAGGTGAGTCTAACCCCATGCCACTTACATTTTTAGTTCAAGCTGAAAAGGGTGAGTATTTGAAACAAATTACCCAGGAAATACTGAAAATTGAAGGTATTGATGATGCGATTTACGGTGGTGATGCGACATCTACTTTTGTGCACGGTTTGGAGCAAGTTCGTAATATTGGATTTGCAATCGTCATTGCATTGGGTGTAGTTGCAGTATTCTTAATTTCAAATACGATTCGTGTATCGATTCATTCACGTCGTCGTGAAATCGGTATTATGCGTACCGTAGGTGCTACTAACTGGTACATCAGATGGCCATTTATTATTGAAGGAATGTTGATTGGTTTAATTGGCTCGTTTGTTCCAATTCTTATCACAATCTTCGGGTATCAATATTTATTTGAATCAGTCGGTGGATTCTTATTTTCAAAAATGTTTGTATTGGTATCACCAACACCGATGGTATACCAGATATCTATTGTATTGGCACTAATTGGTTCAACTGTTGGAGCAATTGGTAGTGTCTTTTCTGTCGGGAAGTTCTTAAGGTGGACGCGATGAAAAAACTATTTCGAAACACAATTCAAGTAGTGACAGTATTATCAATGATGATCTTAGTATCAACATCTGTTTATGCTACGTCTGATGATGAATATGAAAATAACCTCACTTACTATCAAGAGCTGTGTCGCGGAATAGAAAGTGAAAGTGTTAAAACAACCTGTGATGGGTACCGCTCATTCCTTGAACGCCGTGCTGGTAATAAAGAAGCAGAACGTGCTGAAATTGCAAGCCGTCGTGAAAAAGTAGACACAGATTTAAAGAGCAATTTATCAATCCTTGGTGAGTATGAAGGAAAGATAAAGGATCTTGAAACGCAAATTAAAACGTTAGAGGCCCAAATTGTACAAAATGAGGCTCAAATTGCGCTTATAGAAATTCAAATAGCGCAACGATTGGAAGACATTAAAGGATTAGAAGAAGACATTAAAGCATACATGGTTAAGAGTCAATCGACCATGCGTGTCAATGGATACATCGAATTCTTAATGGGAGCAACTGATTTCTCCGATATCATTCGACGCGTTGAAGGTTTGAATGCTATTAAGAGATCAAATGAGAAAATGATTGATGCATTTAAAGTACAACAATTGAAACTCCAAGAAGATCGCGCATTAATCGAAAATGAGAAATTTGCGATTGAATTGAATAAAAAGGCAATTGAATCTGAACGTGAACTCGCAAAAGCATATGAAGCGGAAATTCAGTATGTCTATGCGAAATTATCTGAACAAAAAGACATTTTGGATGTGGCGGATGCCCAAGTTCAAAGTGAAATTACAATTAGTAACGATTTAGCAAGTCAAATTGGCGATCTTGTCTTGGTACCAAAACCAGAGCCTGAAAAACCAGATCCTGGCAAACCGGTTGATCCTGGAGACCCAGATCCTGGAAACCCGGATCCTGGACCTGGAGAAGGTTCTACCGACATATATCATCCTGTTCCGGGTACGTCATTGACAGCCAGTGTATGGCAGTACCCATGGGGTGGATGGCATCTCGGTAATGATTTAGGTGCGGACATTGGCACACCATTAAGAGCAATTGGTAATGGAGTCATTGTAGTTGCTCAAGGTGGTTGCGGGAATAATGCTGATGGATGTAACGGTGGGCTCGGAAATCATATTTCAATGATTTTCCAAGATGGCGATCGTTCATATGGCGCATTATTCATGCACTTATCAAGTACCGCAGTTGGACAACTTGCTGTTGTTCCTGCTGGAACTGTGATTGGTTACACTGGAAACTCAGGAACATCTACAGGGCCACACGTCCATATAGAAATTTTCGATTTGGGGCCTGGTACTGTCGTTGATGGATTAAATCTATGGAATAATGGTCATCGAACTGCTCAATTTGGACTTGGTGGATCAAGTGGTGGAAATTCATCACTATGTGATTATCGTGGAGGCTATCCATGTCGAACAGATCCAGGTCGCTATGTATACAGCACATAATCAATAGATGAGGTGAACATGAAACGAATCTTAAAAAATACAATTATTATCTCAATTATTTTAATGATGCTACTTGGCGTACTTGCCCCGATATTTGCTAGTAATCGTGATGATTTCGAATCCAATCCTGGAAAGTATGATCAACTTTGTAGCTCGTATTCGGAGTCATCTGCGCAAGTTTGTCGTGAGTATCGTGCGTACTTGTTAGAGCGTGCTCAAAACAATCAAGCAGCAAAAAATGAAATCTCAAATAAACTTAAAGATATTGAGACGAATTTGATGGAAAATCTTGGACTTATTCAAGAGTTTGAAAATCAGATTACTGCATTAGACGCGAATATAAAAACACTAGAACTTGAAATCGCGCAAAAGGAACAACATATTCAAGAACTCCAAGTTGAAATCCAAACTCGTGAAACTGAGATTGCAAAACTTGAGGAAGAAATTAAAACGTATATGGTTCAGAGTCAAATGAACATGCGTGTCAACGGATATATTGAATTCCTTATGGGCGCAACTGATTTCTCCGATATTATGCGTCGTGTTGTAGGAATGAATAGTATTCGTCGCTATAATGAATCGCTTATTGATAACTTTAAGACCCAAAAACAAGCGCTCGAAGAAACAAAGTCTGCGGTCGCAACTGAAATTGAGAATATCGAACTTAATAAAAGTTTAGTCGTTGTCGACAAAGAAAATATTGTATATCTTCAAGCTGGCGTACAAAAAATTTATGATGAATTAGTCATTCAAAAAGTTAACTTTGAAATGCAAGAGGCACAAGTTCAAGCAGCAATCGAACTTGACCAAGCAACTGCCGATGCGATCAATGCAATCCCTCCAACTAATGGCTTATCAAGTCCTGTACCAACCGGAAGAAAAACCGAATCAGTATGGGGATACAGCTGGGGTGGAACGCACCTTGGAGTGGACTTATCAGCTGGTTATTTTGAACCAATTTATGCTGTTGGTAATGGCGTAGTTGTGGTAACTCAAGGTGGATGTGATACTTATTCAAGTTTTGGTTGCAATAGTGGTCTTGGAAATCATCTATCAATGATTTTCGAATCAAATGGCAAAGTCTATGGTGCGTTGATCATGCATATGGCGAATGGATCATTTAAGGTTGGTCCAGGTAGCGTTGTGAGCCAAGGTCAACAAGTAGGCGGTGTCGGAAACTCAGGAAATTCTATCGGATCACACGCCCATATTGAAATATTTGATCTAGGAGTCGGTTCGGTTTCAGAAGGAGTGTCAATGTGGAATAGCACATGGCGTACTGCTCAATTTGGTTTGGGTGGTTCTGACCGTGGTCAAAGCAGTCGTTGTGAATATAAAGGATCAACACCGTGCCGTATTGACCCAGAAGCATTCTTAGGTGTTTAAAAAAAAGGTGTATCAGTGAACAAATTAGTTCAGAGATACACCTTTTACTATGGCATCAACAATTGCTACTGATGTTGCTTCAAATTGAATTGCTTCAAGATGTGATGGGTACATAAATGTGTTGGCTACGGATGTTTTTAAGAATTCATGAATTCCGTCATAATAACCATCAATATTTGCAAAACCAACTGGTTTGTTGAAGTATTCAATTTGATTTAATGTTATCACTTCAAAAATTTCATCCATTGTGCCACAACCTCCAGGAAATGCGACGAAGGCGTCAGACATCTCGTTCATCATCGTTTTACGAACACTCATGTCGTCTACAATTACAAGTTCTGTAAGTCCCGGATGCGCAATTTCTTTATCAACCAAAATCTTGGGCATGACGCCAATGACTTTACCATTCAATGCGATCATCTCATCAGCGATTATCCCCATAATGCCTGATCGCGCACCACCATACACCATCGTTATATCTTTAGATACCAATGTCTTTGCTAAAATCTTTGCTTCTTTCACAATATTGTGATTGCTTGTATCGCGCGAACCACAGAAAACAGCTAATTTCATATAAACCCTCCACTTTTAAGGTCATTATACCATGTGTGGATAAGCGTGGTTGATAAAATAGACAATGGAGGATTCAAAATGAAAACAACAATCGTATATACACATCCATGGGATGGAAGTTTTAATCATCACGTTTTAGAAGTAACGAAAGCTCAATTGCTTGCGAAAGGTCACGATGTAGATGTCATCGATCTGCATCAAGACGGGTTTGATCCTGCATTTCACGCAGAAGATTTGAAATTGTTTGGCAAAGGTGAGTACAACGATCCGAAAGCTGAAGATTACATGAAGCGCTTGAAAGCAAGTGATGAAGTCATCTTTGTATTTCCTGTTTGGTGGTATGGCGCACCGGCTATGCTCAAAGGTTTTTTTGACAAGGTGCTTTTAAAAGGACATACTTACGATATGGATGAAAATCATAATTTGGTTGGGAAATTGGATATCAATAAAGCTGCAGTTTTTACAACTGGAAACATAAGTAAAGAAATCTTTGAACATATTGGCGATCCTATTAACAAAACAATGATCGAAGCGCTGTTTGGAACTGTGGGTATTAAGAATGTCACATGGCTACATTGCAAGACAGTGCACATGGAAGAAACACGAAATCAGTTTCTGTCAGAAATTGAACAATACTTGAAATAAATCCCTTAACTGGGATTTTTATTATGTGCTGTGATAAACTTAGTACATTGAGGTGGAATCGTGGATAAAGAAGAAAATAACAAACATCAAATTCGTCTAGAGCGTCATAAATGGCCTGACGAAATTAACCGAGAAAAAAAGAAAAAGAAGGTTATCATTGCGACTGCATCAGCGGTCGTTATTGCATTCTTGCTAGGATGGCAAGGAAATAGGCTTCTAAATAGTTTTATAGGTAATGGTAAGAACTCAGAGGCACTTGCTCTTTTTGAGCGTGTCTACTCAGATGTCCGTTCAAGTTGGTTTTTTGTTAATGATATGGAAGATCCTGATAAGACGTTGGTTGAAAATGCCATCAAAGGAATGTTACAGCGGAATGGTGACCAGCATACTGTGTATATGACGGATGAAGAAACGAAGAAATTGAATGATTCGATCAATATGTCTTTCGTCGGTATCGGGGTTACATATATGGAAGCTGCTGACACAAATATGGTTACCAACGTTATCAAAGGATCGCCTGCTGAAGCTGGTGGAATCTTGGCTGGTGATGTAATTTCAAAAGTGGACGGTGTTTCAACGTTTTCAAGTGACATCCCCATTAAAGAAATGATTCAAGGTGAAGCAGGACAACCGATTAAGATGGAAGTCTTAAGAGCGGGCAAACCTGTTACTTTGGAGATCGTTCGGGGTCGTGTTGAAGCATTAGCGTTTGGTGAAGTTATTGAACCAGGGGTTGGCTATCTTGAAATGAAATCATTTGGACGTGGTCTTGCTGATGTAACGGAGTCGATTTTAAAAGATTTTAAAGCCAAGGGCGTCAAAAATTTAGTTATCGATTTACGTGATAACGGTGGCGGTTATTTGGATGCGATTCAGGATGTTGCGCGCCTATTCCTGGATGAAGGGGCAATCGTTTATCAAGAACATTTTACGAATGGTAAAACAGAAACTTATACGGTTAAAAATTCAGTCGCATCAAACTATAAGTTTGACGATATTACGATTTTGATTAATGAGGGGACTGCGAGTGCTTCAGAGGTCCTTACATTAGCTTTAACCGAAAATCTCGGAGCGAAAACAGTCGGTATGAAGAGTTATGGAAAAGGGACAGTCCAAACGCAACGAATCTATGGTGACAGTTCTAACTTGAAAATCACAATTGCGGAATGGCGCAGCCCAAGTGATATTAGTATCAATAATGTTGGTATTTTACCGGATCATGAAGTTAAGTTACCGGATGTATTCTACGCATCATATCCGCTCATTGGAACATCAGAATATGCCTATGATACGGTCAGTGTCGCAGCATCTTATGCTCAACATGCGCTAACATATCTTGGATATCACAATGGTCGCACGGATGGTTACTATGATAGTGCTACACGTGACGCGATTTTAGCATATGCAAATGCGGAAACAATAAATACTGATGGAACAATAAACCAAACGCTTTTACAACGGATGTATAGTTCTGTCTTATACACTTGGAATGGTAATCGTGCCGTTGATGACGTTCAACTCATTAAAGCATTGGAGGTTGCGAAACATGGATCATAAATTTGAACTAGAATCCCGTTTTGAACCAAAGGGCGATCAAATTAAAGCAATTAAGGAACTAACTGAAGGTATTCTTGCGGGTAAGAAAGATCAAGTACTCTTAGGGGCAACGGGTACTGGTAAAACGTTTACGATTTCACAGGTCATTCAGGAATTGAACCGTCCTACGCTTGTATTTGTTCATAATAAGACACTGGCGGGTCAACTGTATTCGGAGTTTAAAGAGTTTTTTCCACATAATCGTGTTGAGTATTTTGTTTCAAACTTTGATTATTATCAACCAGAAGCATATTTACCAGGATCGGATACGTATATTGAGAAGAGTTCGATGATAAACCAAGAACTCGATATGCTGCGTCATGCGGCTCAAAACTCTGTCTTACAACGTCGTGATACGATTATTGTTGCTTCAGTTGCGAGCATTTATGCTACTGCCGATCCCGAGTACTATAAGGCAATGCTTTATGTCATGCGAGTTGGCCAAGAAATTTCGCGCGAAACACTGTTGATGGACCTTGTTAAGCGCCAATATGTTCGGAATGATATTGAGCAATCACGGGGAACCTTTCGAGTTCGTGGCGATGTCGTAGAAATTGTACGTGGGGATACGGATGATATCGTTGTGCGTGTCGAATTCTTTGGTGATGAAATTGATCGTATTGTTGAAGTTGATCGCATTACTGGTAATGTAAAGCAAGGTTATAAGATTTATGATATATTTCCTGCAAACGAATATGCTCGCGATATGGATCAAATTAAAATTGCAGCAGATGCAATTGAAGAAGAGTTAAAAGAGCGTCTAGAGTATTTTGAAAAGGAAAATAAACTTGTTGAGTATCAACGACTTGAGCAAAGAACAAAGTATGATTTAGAGAATCTTCGTGAGTTTGGAATAACTTCGGGTATCGAAAACTACTCAATGCATATTGATGGGCGACCACCGGAGCAAAGACCATACACGCTCTTCGACTATTTCCCAGACGACTATTTGTTTGTGGTGGATGAGTCGCACGTTTCCCTTCCACAGATTCGTGGAATGTATAATGGTGACCAATCAAGGAAACGGACCTTAGTTGAATTCGGGTTCCGCTTGCCGAGTGCATTGAATAATAGACCGATGACCTTTGAAGAATTTGAAACCGTCCAAAATCAAACAATTTATGTCTCTGCAACACCGGGCGACTATGAGATGGAAAAGGTTAATCATGAAATTGTAGAGCAAATTATTCGACCAACAGGATTGTTGGATCCGACCTTAGAAATTAAACCAAGTCGCGGCCAAGTTGATGATATTGTTGATCAAATTTTAGTGCGTCGCGATCGTAATGAACGCGTGTTGATTACAACGCTTACTGTAAAAATGGCGGAAGATTTAACCAGTTACTTATTAGAAACTGGCATTAAAGTAGCATACATTCATCATGAGACCAAAACGTTAGAACGTATTGAAATTCTTCGTGATTTGCGTTTGGGCAAATATGATGTTCTCGTTGGAATTAACTTACTTCGTGAAGGACTTGATCTCCCTGAGGTAAGTTTAATCACAATTTTGGATGCAGATAAAGAAGGCTTCTTACGTTCATATCGATCACTTGTCCAAATTGTAGGACGTGCAGCGCGTAATGCGAATGGTCATGTTATCATGTATGCTGATAAAATAACTGACTCAATGCAACGTACAATTGATGAGACACAACGTCGTCGTGATATTCAAATTGCGTATAATGAGAAACATGGCATTACACCAACTACTATCATTAAACCAGTTCGTGAGATTATTGCTGGAAAAGAAACTGCTGCTCTAACTGCCAAAGTTAGAAGTGGAAAACGTGATAAGAAAGCAATTGTTGAGTTGATTGAACGTCTTGAGAAAGAAATGCGTGAAGCGGCCGCTATTCTCGATTTCGAGCGTGCAGCACAGCTTCGTGATGTTATCATGGAAATGAAATCAGAAAATCTATAGCAACCTTCGGGTTGCTTTTTTTTTGAGTGAAACATTCTTGAAACATGCAGTATTTATTGCAATTCGTTTTGCGAGCAACATGAATTGACCGTATAATGAAACAAATGGGAATGGAGAATCACTATGCACCAAAATGAACAATTGATGGATATCGTTAAAGATATTGCGGCACAAAGCCCGTACATCTATGTTGTAGCAATGAATGGCTCTCGCGTGAATACGAATGTAGGCGCTGATGCTTGGCAGGATTATGATGTGGTTTATATTGTTGAAGATGTTTCAATCTTTGTGAAAGATCGCAGTTGGTTGGATTTTTTTCCGAAGCGCTTAATTATGCAAGTACCAACGGACATGGGAAGTGATCAGCCATGGCCTACTTTTTTGATGCAGTTTGAAAATGGTGATCGTGTTGATTTAATGTTCGTCCCAGTCACAGATTTAGCGACGTATTTGCAATCAGATTCGCTTGTGAAAATAATCATGGATAAAGAAGGCATGATGGAGGGATATGACCTACAGGAACCCGATGATTCTAAATACTGGATTCAAAAAGCAACACATTCAGATTATCAAGACAGTGTTAATGAATTCTTATGGCTATCGCTTTATGTAACCAAAGGGTTGAAGCGGAAGGAGCTTTTGTACGCCATTGATCACTTATCAATCATGCGCGACGAGTTATTGAAGATGATGACATGGATGGTAGGTAACAAAACAAATCATAAAATCAGTCTTGGTAAGAATCATCGTTTGTTGAAAGTATTCATCGAAGAGGATATGTGGGCACGATTTATGACGACCTATAATTTATCAGACGCAGCATTGATTTGGGAGGCGTTAGAGACACTATTGTCACTTTATGAAATCGTTGCTGATCGCGTAGCGGATAACCAACATTTTACGTATGATCGTGGCCAATATCACGCGATTCGAAATACAATTCTTGCGTTGCGCAAGGACGCAAATCTCTACTCAATCCATGATATAATAAGAGATACAAGTTTGGAGGTATTATGAACAACGATAAAATTGTAATTAAAGGTGCAAAAGAAAATAACTTAAAAAATGTAAGCTTGGAAATCCCACGTAATAAATTGGTAATCATGACAGGTCTATCCGGCTCCGGAAAGACCTCACTTGCTTTTGATACGATTTATGCAGAGGGGCAACGTCGCTATGTTGAATCACTCAGCTCATATGCACGTCAATTCTTGGGGAATATGGAAAAGCCTGATGTTGAGCTAATTGAAGGATTGTCGCCAGCAATTGCGATTGATCAGAAAACAACGAGTAATAACCCGCGTTCAACAGTCGGAACTGTAACTGAAATCTATGACTACTTACGTCTTATGTATGCCCGTGTTGGTGTTCCATACTGCCCAATCCATGGGATTGAAATTACCTCGCAAACAATCAAACAAATGGTTGATCGCATTATGGATTTTGAAGATCAAGCACGCCTCGAAATCCTAGCGCCAATTGTTAAGGATCAAAAGGGAGAGCATAAAGAGCTTCTTGAATCCATGCGTAAAGAGGGATTTGTCCGCGCATATATTAATGGAGAAATGGTTCAACTTGATGAACCGTATACAGTTGAAAAGAATAAGAAAAATTCAATCTCAATTGTTGTCGATCGTGTTATCAAAAAAGAAGACAGTCGCTTCCGCTTGAGCGACTCACTCGAAACAGCAATAAAGATTAGCGATGGAATCGTAAATGTTAAAGTCGGTTCGGAAATTCATGTTTTTTCTAGTAAATTTGCATGTCCAGTCTGTGGCTTCAGTGTTCCGTCGATTGAACCGCGTCTTTTCTCGTTTAACTCTCCGATGGGAGCGTGTCATACATGTAACGGATTAGGTATTACTCAATCTGTTGATGTTGATTATCTCATTCCCGATCCTACGTTAACGATTATGGAAGGTGGCATTCGCTACTACAAAAATATTGTTGGTAGTCAAAATATTGAGTGGCAAACATTCGAGCAACTGATGAAATTTGCGAAGGTCAATGCGGACACACCAATCAATAAAATTCCGAAAGCAAAACTCGATATTTTACTGTATGGATCGCAAGTCCCAGTGAAGTATATCATTGAATCACGTTCTGGGAATGTGTTCCATAGAACAGAAGTAATTGAAGGTGTTGTGAATCTTATTGAGCGTCGTTTCCAAGAAACAACCTCAACATCTTCTCGCGAGTGGTATGGTTCATTCCATAGTGAATCAACATGTACAACGTGCCATGGTTCTCGTTTGAATGAAAGTGCACTGAGTGTCAAAGTAGATAACACAAATATTAGTGAATTTACCCATCATTCAATTCGTGACGCACTTCATTTTATGGAGCATTTGAAACTTGAACCGATGAAAGCCGAAATTGCAGAACTTGTAATTCAAGAAATCGTAGGGCGCTTGTCATTCCTAAAAGATGTTGGGTTGGATTACTTAACATTAGATCGAATTGCAGGTAGTCTTTCTGGAGGCGAATCGCAGCGTATTCGTCTTGCAACGCAAATCGGATCACGCCTTACAGGTGTTCTCTATGTTTTGGATGAGCCATCTATTGGACTTCACCAACGCGATAATGCCCGACTCATTGAAACCTTGAAAAATATGCGGGATTTAGGGAATACACTTTTAGTTGTCGAGCATGATGAAGAAACAATGGAAGAAAGTGACTGGATTGTTGATATTGGACCTGGTGCTGGAGCACTCGGTGGTGAAGTTATTGCGAATGGACCATTATCAGAAATTATTGATAATGAAGCATCATTAACTGCTGCATATCTAAGTGGTCGCCGTAAAATTCCAACTCCGACGAAGCGTCGTAAAGGAAATAAACTTGCGATTGAAATTGTTGGAGCAAGTGAAAATAACTTAAAGAATCTAACAATAAAATTCCCACTCGGTACACTCACAAGTGTGACCGGGGTCAGTGGGAGCGGTAAATCATCGCTGGTTAATGAAGTATTAAGCAAAGCAGTCTATCAATCATTAGGTCGTCAACGTATCAAACCAGGAAAACACAAACGTATTAAGGGACTTGAAAACATTGATAAGCTAATTACGATTGATCAAAACCCGATAGGTCGAACACCACGTTCAAATCCGGCAACGTATACAGGTGTCTTTGACGACATTCGTGATCTCTTTGCGAAGACTCAAGAAGCGAAGATGCGTGGGTATGATAAAGGCCGTTTCTCCTTTAACGTAGCAGGAGGTCGTTGTGAAGTCTGTAAAGGTGATGGTGTCAAACGTATCTCTATGCACTTCCTACCAGATGTTTATGTTAAATGTACAGAATGTGATGGACGCCGCTATAACGAAGAAACCCTGCAAGTCCGATACAAAGATAAAACTATCTATGATGTCTTAGAAATGAGTATTGATGAAGGTGTTGTTTTCTTTGATGCAATTTCTAAAATTCGTAAAGGATTGCAAACGTTGAGTGATGTAGGACTTGGTTATATTAAGTTAGGGCAATCAGCGACAACACTATCAGGTGGAGAAGCCCAACGTGTAAAACTTGCGAGTGAGCTTCAACGTCCTTCAACAGGAAAAACAATGTTTGTTCTTGATGAACCAACAACAGGATTGCACAGTTACGATGTAGAAAAACTGATTGGTGTACTCCAACATATCGTTGATAATGGTGACACAGTCGTCGTTATTGAGCACAACCTTGATGTAATCAAGAATGCAGACTATGTTATTGATTTAGGACCTGAAGGTGGTGACGGCGGAGGAACACTTGTTGCTAAAGGAACACCAGAAGCTATTATTAAAGTGGCCGAAAGTCATACAGGACAGTATTTGAAAAAAGTATTAGATAAGGGGTAGTTATGGAAGAAAGAAAAACAACAACAGTACGTGTACTTGTTGAACATTTAAAGCTTACACAATTAACCGGAGATGATGCATCATTAAATCGTTTGGTCACAGTACCCAATACGAATCGTCCTGGACTTGAATTATCCGGATTCTTCGATTATGCAGAGAATAAACGGATCGTAATCATCGGTAAAAAGGAAACAGCATTTATTAAAGGTTTACCAGAATCTGAACAATTCAAACCATGGGATTTTCTGACATCGGAAGAAACACCGCTTATCTTAATTACAAGTAGTAATCCTTTGCCGAAAGTCCTAGCTGAAATTGCGACTGAGAAAAATTTCCCAGTATTCCGAACCGAACGCGCAAGTTCAGATGTCATGGTTGATATGGTGACATTCTTAGATGAGGAACTCGCTCCAACAACAAATGTTCATGGAGGACTCATGAATGTCTACGGTCGTGGCGTACTTATTATTGGTGGCAGTGGAATGGGGAAATCGGAGCTAGCTCTTGAACTCATCAATCGTGGTCACTCATTGGTTGCTGATGATCGTGTTGATATTAGTCGTGTCAAAGATATGATTATTGGCTCAGCACCTGAACTTTTACGCGGAATGTTAGAGATTCGAGGAATCGGAATCATTGATATTACAAAAATGTTTGGGACTCATGCTTACCTCGAAGCGAAAGAAGTTGATTTCGTCGTCGAACTTGAAAAGTGGGACGATTCAAAAGAGTACAGACGCGTTGGAATAGAACAAGATGCTCATTATGATGCCTTTGGGTTACAAATTCCACACCTAGTATTTCCAGTCCGAGAAGGTCGAAACATGGCCGTATTGGTAGAATCAGCAGTGCGTGATTTCATTCTGAAACAACGAGGCGTTGACACTGCTGCGGAATTTGATGCCCGCGTCATGAACTTTATTCAAAAACAAAATGAGGAGCATAAATAATGATTGAATTTTTTCCAAACACTAAAATATTTTTAGAAATAGGACCTGTATCGATTACGTGGTATGCAGTACTTATCATGACAGGAGCAATTATTGCTTTCGTTATCAGTAAACGTAATTTACTAAAAGTGGGTTATAAAGCGGACGATATCGATGACATCTTTATTGGAACACTATTAAGTGGATTTGCTGGAGCACGTATCTGGTATATCTTATTCTTTGACTTTAAACAATACCTCAAAGATCCAATGATGATTTTTAAAATTTGGGAAGGAGGACTCGCAATTCAAGGAGGCCTCATTGCCGGCGCAATTTTCTGCTATTTCTACATGAAGCGTAAGCGCATCAATTTTGTTCAAGCGGCTGATCTAATTTTACCTAATGTTCTGATTGCACAAGCAATTGGTCGTTGGGGAAACTTCATGAACCAAGAGGCATTTGGCGGTATCGTTCCAGAATCCTTCTTTAATGGATTTCCAACATTTATCAAAGACATGATGTTTATCAATGGGAATTACCACCATCCCACTTTCCTCTATGAAAGTGTTGCTAATATCGTTGGTTGGATTCTCATCGTGCTCGTTTTGAAACGCTTCAGTCGTATCAAACGTGGTGATCTAACATTTGCATATCTTATGTGGTATGGTGCTACACGATTCTTTATTGAGGGGCTTCGAACAGACAGTCTATATTTCTTCAATATTCGTATCGCACAATTAATATCTGTTATATTCTTGCTTGTTGGCTTGTTTGGATATCTTGGTGGATTCCAAAAAATTATTGGGAAACCAAAGCCAATTATCCTTTGGGATTTCGATGGAACACTTGGAAACACACAAGAACTTATTATTAAAACATTTAAAAAAGTATTTGAAATCCATAAACCAGACTATAACTTAAGTGATGAAGAAGTTCGTTCATTCTTAGGTCCTACGTTAGAAGATACGTTTATGAAGCATTTTGATGCTAATCGCGTGGATGCCATTATTGATGAATATCGTGAAATAAATATTGCAATGCATGCGGATTACGTCACCGAAATGGAACACGCAACAGAAGTTTTAACTGCTTTAAAAAATGATGGCTACCGTATGGGAATTGTCTCGAATAAACAAACGGCATCCCTTATGGTTGGCGTTGAACTTCTCGAAATGCAAGATTTCTTCGAAGTTGTATTGGGAAGCGATCTCTTCAATCCTGAAAAACCTGACCCTGCGGGAATCGATCTTGCCCTAGAACAGATGAATGTCGATAAAGGTGGTGTTATCTATATTGGAGATACCCCAAGTGATATCATCGCTGGACAGCGGGCAGGTTCATTTACAATTGGTTACGTATTTGATAAAATGCGTGAGAAAGAACTTCGTGAGACCAATCCAAATCGTGTGATTGATGACTTACGCGAAGTTCAAGAAATTTTGAAGGAGGATCATGAATGGACAATAACTATGATGTAATTATCATTGGAGCAGGACCTGCGGGATTAACTGCGGCAGTCTACGCTGGGCGTGCTGGTTTGAAAACAGCAATGTTAGAATATGAAGCACCTGGTGGAAAAATGATCAAAACAGATATCGTATGTAATTATCCTGGAGTCGATAATGTTTCAGGTGTAGACTTATCCATGAAAATGTTTGAACATTCCACAGCTTACGGAGCTGAATACATTTATGGTGAAGTATCAGAAATCATCGATGAAGGGGAATGGAAAATCGTAAAAGCGAGTGGCACTGAGTATAAGACACATGCTGTAATTATTGCTACCGGAACCAATGAACGCACATTAGGTTTTGCTGATGATGAACGTCTCTTAGGAAAAGGGTTATCATACTGTGCAGTTTGTGATGGCGCATTCTTTAAAAACAAAGATGTCGTTGTTATCGGTGGCGGTAACTCCGCGCTTGAGGAATCGGTATACTTAACACAATTTGCAAATAAAGTTGACCTTGTAATCCGTCGTGACGTATTCCGTGGTGACGAAGCAAATCAACGTCAAGTACTTAATAATCCAAAAATTAATGTAATCCGTAAACACGTTCCTGTAGACTATATTGTTACAGATGAAGGAAAAGTTGGCGGTATCAAATTCAAAGATGTTGAAACCGGTGAAGAATTAGATGTTGCATCGGAAGGAGTCTTTCCATATATTGGTGCGATTCCAGCAACGGGATTCCTAGAAAATCATGAAGGTATGGTTGATGAAGAAGGGTATTTAATTGTAAATGAACAATTGGAGACTGTCATTCCTGGAATCTTTGGTGCAGGTGATGTTATTCAAAAACATCTACGTCAAATCGTCACTGCAACAAGTGATGGTGCGATTACAGCACAAAACGCATTCCACCATATACAAAATCTAAAATCTAAGGTATAACCTTAGATTTTTGCTATAATAGAGGTAAGAGGTGTTAATATGAATCATCTAAATAAACCAAAAATTGTATTAGTAACCGGACTTTCAGGTGCAGGAAAAACCAGTGCAATGGCTGTCTTAGAAGATATGGGCTATCATTGTATAGACCGCTTCCCTGCTGCTTTGATTGATAATCTTATTGATGAAATTATTGCAAAGAAAACGCCTGGATATGAAAATGTTGCATTATCAGTAACTGCAAAAGATTTCTTTAAATTCTATAAACGTTTAAAAGGTATTGATGCCGAACTAACGGTGCTCTTCCTGGATGCCTCAAAAGAGCAGCTGCTTTTACGATACAAATACAACCGTCGTAACCATCCGCTTGTGGTGGCAGGTCTTGCAAATAGCCTTGAAGAAGGACTTGATGCGGAGATAACAGAGTTTTCCGAAATTAAATCATTCGCAAGTATTATCATAGATACGACATTCTTAACAGCGCAAAATTTAACACAAAGAATTCAACGCTTCTTTAGTGTTGAAGGTAAACAAACGCTAAATATTAGTTTCATTTCATTTGGGTATCGTAAAGGTTTACCACGAGATGCAGACCTTGTTTTCGATGTACGTTTCTTAAACAATCCATATTGGGAAGAATCGCTTCGTGAAAAAACTGGAAACGATGTCGCAGTTTACAACTACGTATTGGATGATCCCAAAACTCAAGAGTACTTAGAATATTTGAAACCATTTTTGGACTATTCCTTTGATAAATACGTGGAAGAATCCAAACATTTATTAACTGTTGCGATTGGCTGTACAGGGGGGCAACACCGTTCTGTGTCAATTGTTAATTGGCTCTATGATCAATACCGTAAAGACTACACATCCTTCAAAAACCATCGTGATGTGAAGGACGAAAAAACCGTATGAATGTTGTAGTTGTCGGTGGTGGAAAAGGGCAATCTGCACTACTTCGCGGACTTAAGAACGTTGAAGGAATTAATTTGAAAGCAATCGTAACTGTCGCTGATGATGGTGGAAGTACAGGGCGTTTGCGCGAAGAATTTAATTTACCCGCAATGGGTGATATTCGAAACGTTATGCTTTCGCTTGCCGAGTCAGAAACGTTACTCTCAGTTATTATGAACTATCGCTTCGATGAAGGAACACGATCGTCATTGGCTGGGCATAATTTAGGCAACTTAATTTTCACTGCGCTTGCAACTGCGTCTGGAAACTTTATGGAAGTCATCACGCAGCTGTCACAAGTTCTCAATGTTAAAGGAGAAGTTATCCCGGCATCGATGGATTTTATTACCCTATGTGCTCGTATGGAAGATGGTACCATTGTACGTGGAGAATCCAATATCCCTAAGTATAGCAACACCATTGATCACGTCTACTACGATGTGGATGTGAAAGCAACAGAGAATGCTGTTGCAGCAATTATGGAAGCGGATGTAATAGTAATGGGTGTGGGGTCTGTATATACATCGATTCTACCAAATCTCATCATTCCCGAAATTAAAGAAGCCATTCGTAAAACGAAAGCAAAAAAAGTCTATTACTGTAACGCAATGAGCCAGCCTGGAGAAACTGATGGCTATACTGCAGAAGATCATGTTAATGCGATTCTCAAGCACATTGATGCATCACTTGATCTAGTCGTAGCAGCTTCAGATCCAATTTCAAAAGAAGTCTTGGAACATTACGAAGAAGAAAATAGTTACCCGGTTCTCTTTAGAACACAAAATCATACCTATCCTGTTCTACAACAAGATTTATTACATTTTGACAACAATCGTATCCGTCATGATCATGATAAAGTAGAAAAAGGATTCAAAGAAGTTTTGGAGGCATTAGGATGTCCTTTAGCAGTGAAGTAAAACATGAAATAACTACCGTTCCGTTCAAGCCATGTTGCGAACGTGCTTTATTGTCTGCATTTTTACATATAAACTCAAATTTACTGATTGTTAATAAGCAGATGCAATTACAAATTGAAACAGAAAATGCAGCGATTGCAAAACGAATGTATCAAATAATTAAGAATCGATACGAAGTTCAAATCGAATTAACAGTGGTACGAAAACAACGACTCAACAAGAGCAACGTTTACGTCTTGCGAGTTTTAGAAAAGGGCATTGAAATTTTAGAAGATGTGGGAATCTATTCATCCAAAGGGATGCGAGAAACACCTTCTAAGATCATAACGCTCAAAGAGTGTTGTGCAAAAGCTTATCTAGCAGGAGCCTTCTTAGCGAGTGGTAGCATTAATGCTCCCACAACCGCTAACTATCATCTAGAAGTCTCTACGGCTGAAGAAGCGTTATCTCGCTATATAATGCGTTTAATGAAAATGTTTGATATAGGTGCGAAGGTTACCGAACGTCGCGGACGCTACATTGTTTATGTCAAAGCGGCAGACCAAATCGCTGACTTCTTAAAAATAACAGGAGCACATTCAAAAACACTTGAATTTGAAGATGTTCGTATTCAACGAGATTTTAGAAATTCTCTAACTCGTCTTGATAATTGCGAAGTTGCGAATGAAGTAAAAACAATAAAAGCCGGGAATGCACAAATTGATGCAATCCAAAAATTAATCGAACATAATCGATACAGTCATATTGAAGAACGCCTCATTCAGGTTGGGGATTTACGTATGGAAAACCCTGAGACTAGCCTCAATGAGCTTATCGAGCTCTATCAAGAAAAGTATAATGAACCCATTAGTAAATCAGGACTACAACATCGCTTTAAAAAGCTGATCGAGTTAGCTGGAAAAATAGAAGAATCAGAACAATAGGTGGTGAAGTCTTAAGCAATGCTTAAGACTTCTTTAGAATTACATGACAAGGAGACATCATTACGAAATGATTTTTACATTACGAGAAGCAAAGCCGTCCGATGCCCAACGCCTTTTTGAGGTATCCTGTGATGAAGATGTCATGGAATATTATGGAACGGAAGCATATACAAGTATTGAACAAGCGTATCATGAACTTGATTGGTTTCATGAACTCTCGGCAACAAAAACAGGTTTTAGATGGGTTATTGCTGATGAACATGACATGTATATTGGTAACATTGGTGTTTTTGGATTTGATCCTAAAAATAACCGGGTCGAAATGGGATATCAATTAGATAAAGCATATTGGGGAAAAGGAATCATGACTGACGCAATTCAGACAGTGCTTTATCACTGCTTTAATCAATATTACTACAATCGTGTTCAAGCGGTAATTGATCCATTAAACATTGGTTCGCGTCGTGTCCTTGAAAAGAATGGATTTGTGCGTGAGGGATTATTACGCGATTATGAGTTTGAACGTGGCCACTATGTCGATATCGAGATGTATGCAATCCTCGCTAAAGACTACATTATGTGATGGTTGCGTGAATGTTGCGATAATCACTCTGACATCTGTTTTTTCATGATATAATGTGCGAAAGGTGGTATATTATGAGTTATTTAATTTTATTACTAATTATGGTGGTTTTTGTGATGCTATTGCCGCAGTTAGTGGGAATATTTTTAGTCATTTGGTTAGTCTATACAATTCTGAGAGTTTTTGGCGTAATCCGTCGAGAAAAACAACCACAACAAAATCAACAATATACGCAGTATACAAACAACCAAAGCAATTCACAGTATCAAAATCAATCAACGCAACGACCTAAAGGTGATGTCATTGATGTTGAATTTACCGAACATGAAGTAGACGATAAAAATTAATCGTTTTGGAGGTATTCTATGTTACGCCATGCAAACCCAACAGATCTTGCCGATCTAAAAGCTAAGTTTGAACGAGAGGTCCATGAGAATGTGGATTCGATAGCAATCGGATCCTTTTTAACGCATGATAATACGTTTGTGTTTCAAAATGAATCCAGCAAAATGGGTCATGCAGTCATTATGCCCAAAGTACTCGAACTTCATGGTAAACGGTTGAAAGCTTCATATATCATCGATATAGAAGATGAAGATGAAACAATCTTAGAAGAACTTGTTGCGGCATCATCGCATGAAGAGTTGGTAACATTGCTCCAATCGAGCGATGCACGAAAATATGAAGGCATCGGCTTTGAGCCTGTTGTAGAAATAATGGAGTACAATATTCAAGCGTCATCACTTCCTGAGTTAGGCGTTGAGGGAATTGTTTTGGATCCCGTGAGTCAAGATTTAGTGAGTGTATATAATCGTTTTATGAAGCATTTTACTGGATACTTTATTCGTGATGTATCAAGTTTTGAAGCCATGAAGAAAGAATTAGATTCGATTCGTGGTGGGATTATTGGATTTAGCGAAAATGGGATTCTTGTTGGCTATGCAATCTATGAGAACAAAGGTAGCTTCATGAAAATACGAGAGTGTATCTATGAAAAGAGTGGGCACTTGTTAAGAATGCTGTCATTTCTATCAAGAGGGAAATCACGGATTATTCTTCAAACATCTGTTTCTGAACATATTAATCGACTCATTCCAGATGCGAAAAGAGTTAAGAAACACTTTCTTTTAGCCCGTATAAATGATAAACAATTATTCGAACGCCTATTTCACATAAAAATTATTAGTTCATACTCTGGCTTCAATGCGTTCGGAAAGCCACTATGGAATAGGGATTTTTACTAGATTGATAGCAGTATCACAATTGACAATAGATACCAATGGTATATAATATAAAGGTCAATAAGGAGGATTTATAGACTATGGCAGTAAAAGTAGCAATTAACGGTTTTGGCCGTATTGGACGTTTGGCAACACGCTTAATGATCGGTTCAGAAGATATGGAAATCGTAGCAATCAACGATTTAACAGATGCAGCAACATTAGCTCACTTGTTAAAATATGATTCAGCACAAGGACGTTTCGATAAAGAAATCGAAGTTAAAGACGGTGCATTCGTAATCGACGGAAAAGAAATCAAAGTTCTTAGCGAACGTGATCCTAAAAACTTACCTTGGAAAGAATTAGGAATCGACGTAGTTATCGAAAGTACAGGAATCTTCACAACTGAAGAAAAAGCTGGACTTCACCTTGAAGCAGGAGCACGTAAAGTTATCATTTCAGCTCCAGCAACAGGAAACATCAAAACAGTTGTTTACAACACAAACCACGACATCTTAGACGGTTCAGAAACAATCATCTCAGGTGCTTCATGTACAACAAACTGCTTAGCTCCAATGGCTAAAGTATTACAAGACCAATTTGGTATCGTAAGTGGAACAATGACAACAATTCATGCTTACACAAACGACCAAAACACATTAGACGGTCCTCATCCAAAAGGTGATTTACGTCGTGCTCGTGCAGCAGCAGAAAACATCATTCCTAACTCAACAGGAGCAGCTAAAGCAATCGGTTTAGTAATCCCTGAGTTACAAGGTAAATTAGATGGTGGAGCACACCGTGTTCCAGTTATCACAGGTTCAATCACAGAACTTGTTGCTGTTGTTGAAAAAGACGTAACAGTAGAAGCAATTAACGCAGCTATGAAAGCAGCAGTTAACGAATCATACGGATATACTGAAGATCCAATCGTATCATCAGACGTAATCGGTATGGCTTACGGTTCACTATTTGACGCAACACAAACTAAAGTTACAACACTTGGTGGTGTAAACTTGGTTAAAGTTGCTGCATGGTATGACAACGAAATGTCATATACAAACCAATTAGTACGTACAGCACACCACGTTGCTTCAAAATTCTAATTGATAGACAATTAACCTTTAAAGATACAGCGCCTGCTGTATCTTTTTTATGCCTATAAATCCAAAAGAAGAATACAATCAAAGTAGGAAAGATAGACTGCAATGGTGTATACTTAACACTATAGAAATGTATAACGATACATACTACTGGAGGTCCCATGAAACTATACAATTCAAAACATAATAAAATAGAGACATTTAGCCCGATTGAACCTGGCAAAGTGATGATGTATGTCTGTGGACCAACAGTGTACAATCACCCCCATATTGGAAACGCAAGACCTATTGTTGTTTTCGATTTGCTGCGACGCATTCTTGATGCAATTGGCTACGATGTGAAGATGGTTTCGAACTTTACAGATGTTGACGATAATATTATTAAAAAAGCACAACATGAAGGTGTAGATGAAACAGTTATTACACAACGTTACATTGATGCCTATAATAAAGTTCGTACTGAATTACATGCAGAAGGAATCGATGCAACACCTAAAGTAACTGAAACGATGGATCGAATTATTGAGTTTATCGCAGAGCTTGTCGATAAAGGGTTTGCTTATGAAGCCAAAGGTGATGTTTACTTCCGAGTAACTAAAGTTAAAGATTATGGAGAAATCTCCTCGCAACGTATTGAAGATTTAATGGTCGGTGCGAGAATTGAAGAAAATACTAATAAAGAAAATCCACTTGATTTTGCCTTATGGAAGTATACTAATGATGACGGTATCAAATGGGATTCACCATGGGGAAAAGGACGTCCTGGGTGGCATACTGAGTGTGTCGTAATGATTAATGATGAGTTTAAGCAAGAGCGTATTGATATTCACGGTGGTGGTCAGGATTTAAAATTCCCACACCATGAAAATGAATCAGCACAATCCAAAGCAATTCATAATCATGATTTAGCGAACTATTGGGTTCATAATGCAATGTTGAATCTTGATGGTGCTAAAATGAGTAAATCTTTGGGGAATGTTCAATGGGCGCAAGAGTATATTGATACATTGGGTTCTAATCTTACACGTTGGGTACTCTTATCAACACATTATCGACTCGTTCTCAATATAACTGATGCGCTTGTGGAACAATCGCGGAAAGAACTTCAAAAAATTGAACAAGGACTCAACAAAGCGTACATCGCCTTGGAACTTGCTAATGTTGAAATAATGGAAAGTTATGATGTTGCTTTATATGATGCGTTTTTAGATGCATTAAAAGATGACATGAATGTGGCGAATGCGACAATGGTTCTCTTTGATGCAGTGAAGGCGCTCAATCAAGCCTTACGAACGAAGGAAATTGATGCGCAAGTGGTAAGCGATTATGTACAAACGGTAGAAAAAATGATAAATATCCTTGGAGTAAAAATTCCAAGAATTACCCTTACAGAATCGGATAAAGGACTTTTTGCGAAATGGAATGAGGCCAAACAAGCAAAAGATTTTGAAGCCGCAGATAATGCACGCGCAGCACTCATAGAACGAGGTTTAATCTAATGTCACAGCTCTCTGGAAACGTTTTAGCATTTATTGGGGATGCTGTTCTTTCGCTTCAAGTGCGCCAACATTTAGTTGCGCAAGGAATCACGAAAACAAAACAACTGCAAGAATTATCAACACGATTTGTCAGTGCAAAATCGCAAGCACTGTTCATGAAAAATCTTTTAGAGAACGATGCATTAACCGAAGAAGAAATGGTAATGTATAAACGTGGTCGAAATGCCAAAAGTACATCGATAGCAAAAAATGCAGATGTGACAACCTATCGCATTGCAACGGGATTCGAATCACTTTGGGGATATCTCTATGAAACACAACAAACTGAACGACTGGACCAATTGTGGAACGCGTTCATAGAAACGGTAGAACTATAATGTCAGAATATATCTTTGGAAAAAATACAGTAACAGCATACTTAAAGAGTGGTCAAAAACCCAAGAACGTCTATTTGTTCAATAAAGGGAGTTATCCCGAAATTGTAGCGATTGCAAAAGAAAAGAACATCAATGTCCAATTTGTGGATAAATTCCGTTTGGACAAAATGGTAAAAGGCGTCCATCAAGGAGCTGTCATTGAAATCCAAGACTATCGTTACGCTGACATTGAAACGATTGTTGAAAATGCAAAACATAAGTTAATTGTTGTCTGCGATCAATTGGAAGACCCACACAATCTTGGAGCCATTTTACGAAGTTCAGATGCTGCGGGTGTGGATGGTGTTGTTATTGGTAAACATCGAAGTGTGAGTTTAACTGCTACCGTTGCGAAGGTATCAACAGGTGCGATTAATACAGTACCAGTGGCACAGGTTACCAACTTAGTTCAAACGGTTCAGTACCTCAAACAACAAGGATATTGGGTTGTTGCTGCAGAAAATGCAGTGGATGCAGTATCGTATGATCAGTTCAATGTTGACATGCCAATCGCATTAGTCGTAGGTTCAGAAGGCAAAGGAATATCTCGACTCATGAAAAAAGAATGTGATATTCTCACGACAATCCCAATGTTTGGTACTGTTAACTCTTTAAATGTCTCTGTTGCGACAGGTATCCTTCTCTTTGAAATCGTCAGACGTCGAAACTTACTAAAATAAGATAGGAGTTATTAATGCCTGGAGATTATGAATATCTTTACATGATTCGACAGAATCATACAGAAGCACTAACTACATTAATGAATAATTACAAAGGTCTTATATGGAAACGCACTCATGTTTATTGGCGAATGTACTCACCGCAAGGTATTGGTATCGATGATGTATTTCAGAATGCGTCATTAGGCTTCATCGAAGCGATTTATATGTATAAAGAGAGCATGGATGTAGGCCTTGCGCATTTTATAGCCATCTGTATCGATTCACATATTCAAAGCAGTCTTCGCAAGTGTCGTGGAAAGTCATACACACTTTTAGATTCAAAACGCTCTTTAGATATGACAATAAATGAAGATGCGTCACTTTTTCTTAGTGATATCCTCATTGAAAAAGATGTTCGTAAAGATCCGCAATTTATGTCACACTACTATGAAGCACTGAGCGACCTCAATAGAATCTTAGATGGTCTGAGTGAAGTCGATCGAACCGTTTATAACCTTCGTGAGGCAGGTTATGGTTATGTCGAAATTTCTGAGCTGCTAAACATTAGTAAAAAGCAGATTGATAATACTTTGCAAAAAGTACGTAGGATGGTTCATAAGTCATCGGAATACAGTAAATAATAAAGATGATGATAAAGGAATAATCTTTATCATCATTTTAAATTATAAAATCAAGAATGATCGTATCAAGATAACGTATCAAATTGACACTCAGTTTCGATTATGATAAAGTTATAGAGCACGAAAGTGGGTTTTTTTATAATGTCAAACAAAAGAGAAAAAGTGATTCTAATTTGTACAGAGTGTCTCTCAAGAAACTACTCAACAAGTCGAAATCATACAAACGCAAGTGAGCGTTTAGAGATTAAAAAGTTTTGCAAACGATGCGGAAAACATACATTGCATCGCGATTCTAAATAGGAGGTTTTAGTTATGAGTTGGTTTACAATTGCAGGAATTAAAGAAGAAATTCGTAAAATCCATTGGCCAAGCCGAAAAGAACTTTCAAGCAATACGGTTATTGCGATTTCGTTTATTCTTTTCTTTGTAGTCTATTTCCTATTCACAGAAATTGTGTCAATCGAAGCATTAAAATTACTTGGAATTGGTGGATAATAAACTATGGAAGATAAACAATGGTATGTCGTTAATACTTATGCTGGTCATGAAAACCGTGTTAAGGAAAATTTAGAACGACGTGTTGAGTCAATGGGAATTGAGGATTCATTATTCCGCATTCTTGTTGCTGAAGAAAAAGAAATTGAATATAAAAATGGTAAAAAAGTAGAGAAGATGCGCAATCTTTTCCCAGGATACCTTTTCGTTGAAATGATTATGACTGATGAAGCATGGTATGTTGTACGTAATACACCAGGTGTCACAGGATTTATCGGATCATCAGGTGGTGGAGCGAAGCCGTTCCCAGTTTCGCCAGAAGAAATTGAATCAATCTTACAACGTATGGGTATGAGTGATCAAAAACTTATCGTAGATTTCGAAATTGGAGATACAGTTCGAATTTTATCCGGACCGTTTGCCGGAATCGAAGGTACAGTTGACAGTATGAATGATGATTCACAGTCAGCGATGGTTCTTACAATTCTCTTTGGACGTGAAACACCTACTGAAATTTCATACACAGATATTGAACGTATCTAACACTAACTCTCTAACCATCTAGGCTAGAGAGTTTTCTTTATGTAATTTCATGAATTTATGTGAAGCGATTATTTGTAAATAAAATGATGTATAATAGATACGGATGGTAAATATGAATCAAATTGGAATCGGAATCGCAACAGGAAAAATAATCTTGATTGGTGAGCATGCTGTTGTTTATGGTAAACCAGCAATTGCTTTACCTTTTTATGCTGCGAAAATTGAAACAACAGTAACAATAACTCAATCTGAATCAACCATAGATTGTGTCTTTTATACAGGCAAATTGAACACAGCACCAGAATCGATAGAAGGAATAACTGCCTTAATTCATGCTGTTTTAAAATATTTAAATAAAGAAAATGTGAATATTGATATCAACATCAATTCAATGCTTCCAGCTTCACGAGGACTCGGGTCCAGTGCGGCAGTATCTGTATCGATTGTCCGTGCATTGTTCGATGCTTTTGAGATTAAAATTACAGAAGATATTATGAAAGAACTTGTTTTGGTGGCGGAGTCAATTCACCATCTTAATCCAAGTGGCTTGGATGCAAACACAATTACACGTGGTGTACCAACGTTATTTGAACGCGATAAACTCATGGACTCAATCGCGATGAACATGGATGGTTACTTGGTTGTTGCAGATACAGGTGTATTAGGAAATACAAAAGAAGCAGTTGCTACTTTTGGAACTCAACTGGAATGTGAACCTGAAAAAATGAAACCTTATTTGGATGAGTTTACACAACTAGCAATGAAAACTGTCCGTGGCCTTGAACTCAATGATATTGCGAGTGTAGGTGAAGCAATGAACCGTGCACATGAGATATTGCGCCTCTTTGGTGTGTCTGAACCGACTTTGGATACTTTAGTTAATGCAGCGCGTCGTGCTGGTGCAGTCGGTGCTAAATTGACGGGTAGTGGTCAAGGTGGATGCATGATTGCACTTGCTCCTAATTTAACAGTTGCCTCGGAAATCTCAGCAGTCTTAACAGGTCATGGAGCAGTTCAGACATGGCAATATCACTTAAGGGAAATGGTGTAATATGAAAACAGTTCGTGCACATACAAACATTGCGCTGATTAAGTATTGGGGCAAAAAAGACAATGCGTTAAAAATTCCACATAATTCAAGTTTGTCATTGACACTCGATCAATTTTATACTGAAACACGGGTTGAATACGATGCTTCATTAAGACAAGACCAATTCATGTTGGATGGAGAATGGGTTGATGATAAAACCAGTCAACGCGTTTATTGGTTTATGGACCGAATTCGTGAACGATACGGTATTCAAGAGTATGCCCGCATCATATCGGAAAATCATGTACCGAAAGAAGCAGGACTCGCATCAAGTGCGTCAGCTTTTGCTGCGCTCGCTAAAGCTGCGACTTTAGACTTAAATCTCGACGATAGGGAAATATCAAGACTTGCTCGTTTGGGATCGGGAAGTGCGTCACGATCGGTCTACGGGGATTTCGTACGATGGAATCGTGGGACTTCTGATGAAGACAGTTTTGCCGAACCAATAGCCATGGAACCCTGGTCTGATTTTAGAATGATTGTTTGTATCTTAAATGATCAGATAAAACCTTTTTCGAGTACGGATGCCATGAACACAACCGTGGCAGATTCACCATATTATGAATCATGGGTTGCATCAACAGAAGCAGATCTTGTGCAACTTGAAGAAGCTGTCAAAAATCATGATATCGACCGTGTCGGTGAAATTGCACAGACCAATGCATTGAAAATGCATGCCTCTTTAATGGCGGTGAATATGTGGTATTTTGAACCAATGACGGTAGAAATTATGAATCGGGTCCGTCAACTCCAAAAATCAATTCCAGCATACTTTACAATGGACGCAGGACCAAACGTCAAAATTATGACAACTGCAGCTCATGTAGATTCAATTTTAGAATCACTGCCACCAACAGTTACAACAGTTGTTTGTAAGTCAGGATCAGGTCTAATTGTTTTATGAAATTCCCTGGAAAATTGTTCTTAATGGGCGAATATGCAGTGATGGAACCAGGATTTCCATCAGTTGTAATGGCTGTTGATAAAACAATTATTACGGAAATTTACGCGGCTGATGAATTTACAATCGTGAGCCAGTATGGTCAGTTATCAGGTAAGACGCTCTTAACTGATACTGAAGGTATGCGTTATGTGTCTACAGCATTGCGTACTGTCAATCGTTTTTATCCACTTCAAGAACCGTTTCACCTCACTATTGAAAGCGAACTAGAATCAGTCAATCATCAGAAGTATGGATTTGGTTCATCAGGAGTTGTGATAGTTGCGGTAATTGCATCGATCCTTGATTTTTACCAAATTTCGATATCAAAAATAGAACTATTTAAGATGGCGGTACTAGCACAACTTGAGATGCATGAATTGAGTTCTGGTGGTGATTTGGCGGCTGCGGTCTTTGGTGGTCTGATTATCTATGAACGCTATGATGTCCAGTGGCTGAAAACTCATCAGTCTTCATCAGAAATTCTCCATCTAGAATGGCCCCTTCTTAAGATTGAACCGTTGCAAGATGATAATTTTAAAATTCATGTTGGCTGGACACAGTCCGTCAATAGAACGGTCTCATATCTTAAAACGTACTATCGACGTGCAGATGAGGATCCTTTGACGTACCGAGCATTATTGTTAGGATCTAAATCGTGCGTAGATACATTTATTAATGCTTGGCAAGAAAATAGTTATGAAGGTATTCGATCATCAATGCATCATTACCGTAAATGGATGCAAGCAGTTGCGTCATGGACTCAACTTGATATTGAAACGGTAGCACTAACAGCTCTTATTGAAAAAGCAGAAATCTTAAACTTAGGTGCGAAAATCTCTGGATCTGGTGGTGGCGACTGCGGAATCGCAATTTATGAGTCCCATAATTATGAAAAAATTATCAAATTAGACATGGAATGGAAAAAAAATGATATTGTATCATTAGATGTAGAGGTATTTAGACATTATGAGTAGTATACGATCCCAACGAAAAGACGATCACGTCGCACATGCATTGGAACAAAACGGTTTCAAAAACGATTTTGAGTTAGTGCGTTTTATCCACAATAGTTTACCGAATATGAATTTTTCGGATGTTGACTTAAGCAGCCATTATTTTGGCCATGCTTTTGAGTATCCGGTTTATATTAATGCGATGACGGGTGGTAGTGATAAAACACGCGAAATTAATCAAAAACTCGCAATGATTGCGAAGCATTTTGGTCTTGCAATGGCCGTTGGTTCGCAGCATGTTGCCCTGGACGACGCATCACAAATTCCAAGCTTTTCAATTGTTCGTGAAACAAACCCAGATGGATTTATTATTGGTAATATTAATGCGAATGCATCGGTCGACGATGCAATCCGTGCGATTCAAATGATTAAAGCAGATGCTTTGGGTATCCACATTAATATTGCGCAAGAAATTACAATGGATGAAGGTGACCGTGACTTTGCACACTGGTTGGATCATATTGAGGCAATTATTCGCAGTGTTGATGTTCCTGTAATCGTTAAAGAAGTAGGCTTTGGCATGAGTGATGAAACAGTCCGTCAATTGCTTGATCGCGGCGTACGCTATGTTGATGTAAGTGGTCGCGGTGGTACCAATTTCATCATGATTGAAAATGCTCGTTCTGAACGAAAACGTTATGATTATCTTGCGGATTGGGGTTTAACACCGGTTGAATCCTTACTTATGACGCAGCCTTATCACCATCAAGCACAGATGTTAGCCTCAGGTGGTGTAACGAATCCCTTGGATGTCATGAAACTGCTCCGATTGGGAGCGCATGGTGTTGGTATTTCAGGATACTTCCTCAAAGCAGCACACTTAGAAACAGATGCAATGTTTGATGAAGTCGAACTTTTCCTTGAGGATTTAAGGAAACTCATGGTGCTGATTGGCGCTTCAGACTTAACAGCATTGCGTAAACGTAAAATACAACTATTAGAGAGATTGGTGATGTACGATGAAACAAAATAAACCCACAATAATAGGGATTGTCCTTGTTTTAGTTGTGGCTTTATTTGCAACATCGTACTTTGTGATTGCGAACCGATGTACTTTAGATGGACAATCGGTTTGTTATGACAAAGAAACAGAACGCTTCTTGATCGAAGAGAATGCAACATTAAAGATTCAAGTCGAAAGTGAAGCATTGGGTGAATATGTCGTTGCGACATGGAATGAGGCACATCCTAATCATATTGATGCCATCACGTACGAAGTTGCAGCCCCACTAACTGCAAAGCAATTGAATGAACCATTTCAAACAGATATTTTGGTAACAAAGCAGAATGATGCAGCGTACTTCCTTGATAAATTTCATGATATGGGTGGGAAACTCGACTCGATCGTTGGATCGAAAATCCCTGTTCAAATACAAGATACCATTAACTTGACGGGCTATTATTTTATTCAAAATAGTATCTCTGGTCCGACTTTTGCATACAATGAGACCTTAATGAAATCACTTGGCTATAATATCGAAGACAGTGATACATCAGGACTCCCGGATGTTTTTGATTCATGGACAAAAATCATGAATCAAAGTAAAACATTGAATGAACAAGTAGATGTTATTTTTCCTTTGACTTTCACCGATCAACAAAGTTTTTATCCAATGTTAACGGCGGGTCGTTGGACATTGAATTTCACTAAAAAAGGATCCAATCCTGGATTTAATACACGTGAGTTCCGAGAAGGGCTAGAACTCATTGATGCGATGGGAGATATCGTCTGGGATCGAACAGTTGCTAAAGATTTCCCGGATCCCAATGCGCCAATTCCAACAGAAACAAAACAAGATAATCATGCAAATGCAAAAGATGGCGAAGCGGATGCTCAAAAACCAAGCACCACTACAGATAAACCAAGTGATTCTGAAAACACGACCGAAACAAACACAGACCAGGCTACAACAACAGATGGAGATTCTGATGTGAAAACACCAGTAGTTCCTACAGTTAAACGGAATGTTGCTGAAGAGTTAACATGGCAGTATGAAAAAGCGTTCTATGAAAACCGAGCTCTTTTCACAATTATTAACGATTTTGACATGGCTGCACAATATGAGGAAAGCACAGGACAAAAATATGTCTATGCACCATTCCCATCCTATCAAGATCACCGTTTATCACCGATGGCAGAGACAGATGGTTATGTCGTTTCAAAAGATGTACAGTATCCTTCAGCTACAGCAGAAGTCATTCGAATTCTGCGTTCGCCAGAAGCTGTCTCAATTCACAATGCATCCACAGGAAAAATTCCAGTCTATCATAAAACATATATTGATGAATTGAAGATTGAAGATAGACATACGAAAGAACGAATTTTTGCTTACAATACTAGCGATACTCCGCCTGTCATGGCATTGGATAACAATCCTAATGTGCTCGCACGTACGTTGTACTCAGAGGTCGATATTATGCAACCTTTGCGTGATCTTTATAATGGAAAAATAGATGTCAAAAAAGCTCAAGAAGAAATTCAAAAGCTTGCTGACGAATGGATTGCGAAAAATGATATACTAAAAGAAGCGTAAGCTTCTTTTTTTAATGGAGGTATCTATGAGTACTTGGCAAGAACTACTTCAAGAAGAATTTGAAAAACCTTACTTTATTTCACTGGCGCAATTTGTTCGTGAGCGCCGCCTGAAAGTCCCAGTCTATCCGCCTGAACAAGATGTTTTTGCTGCATTTGACGATACCCCGCGTGATGACGTAAAGGTTGTGATTTTGGGACAAGACCCGTACCATCAACCAGGGCAGGCGATGGGTCTTAGTTTTTCAGTACATAAAGATATCCCACTTCCGAAAAGTCTCATCAATATGTATAAAGAATTAGAACGAGATTTAGGAATCGTTAACACGCACGGTGATTTATCCTCGTGGGCAAAACAAGGTGTTTTCATGCTTAATACAATTTTGACGGTGGAGGAAAGTCAACCGTTATCTCATCAAAAAAAAGGCTGGGAGACATTTACGGATACAGTTATCGCAACGCTTGGAAATCAAGATAAACCAATTGTTTTCGTCTTGTGGGGTAAAAAGGCACAAGAGAAAAAAGCACTAATAAAAAAGCATCATATTTTTGTTGAAAGCAGTCATCCTTCACCGTTGGGTGCCTATCGCGGATTTAATGGATCGCGCCCTTTCTCAACCATAAATCATCATTTAGAAGAACTTGGCGAAACGCCAATTGATTGGAGTCTCAATGTATAACGATATTCATATAGCTTTAGATGCATTGATGCAACGTAAAAACCAAACATACGGCATCGATCATTTTAGAAAACTTTTAAAAAGTATGGGCAATCCTCAAGATCAGCTGCAGACCATTCATATTGGAGGAACCAATGGGAAAGGTTCAACTACAAACTACACACGCTCAATCTTGCAAGAAGCAGGGTTTCGTGTGGGAACATTTACATCGCCGCATCTCATTGTTCACAATGATCGAATTCGCATCAATAATGTACCAATTGCGGATGATATCTTTTTAAACTATATCAATCAAACATATCCACTATGGGACGAACATCACCTAAGCATGTTTGAAATTGATATGTTGATTTCAATTCTCTATTTTTTAGATGCAGGTGTCGATTATGTTATCTATGAAGTAGGTTTAGGCGGTCGTTTGGATGCAACCAATGTAATCAATCCAGAGATATGTGCTATTACGAACATTGGTTTAGATCACCAAGGAATATTAGGCGACACAATTGCAGCAATTGCACATGAAAAGGCGGGTATTATCAAAGAGGGAGTGCAGCTTGTCACAACAATCCAAGATCGAGAAGCTTTGGATGTGATGATTAATACGGTGCACGACCACCATGGAAAACTGAAACAGTTATGCATTCCTCGCTACAAGCGCGTGGACAAGTCCTATTATTTTGAACATGAAAATGTCACGTATACACTTAAGAATCAGGGTAGTTATCAAGTCGGCAATGCTGCCTTAGCGGCGTCAATCGCGCGGTTCATAATTCCGGAGTTAGCGGCTGATGTCTTTCAACGCGGTGTTCGCCTTGCATCATGGGCAGGACGTTTTGAAGAAGTATTGCCCAATGTTTACGTTGATGGTGCACACAATGAAATGGGAATTGAACGTTTGGTTCAAAGTGCTGAAATTTTACCACGTCCACATGTTGCTGTTTTCGCAGCACTTAAGGATAAAGAATATGGGAATATGGTGCATCAACTTACGGAAGCATTTGATACAGTGATTGTTACAGAGTTTGATTTTTTCCGTGCTGCTCGAGCACAAGAACTTGCAGAAAATCAAAATGTCCAAACAATGACACCCTATACACAAGCGATTGATACGGCCCTTGAGAATCAAGGGACAGGGAGCATCATTGTAACGGGTTCTCTTTATTTTATTTCTGAAGCACGCGAGTATTTAATGAAAAAGGTCAAAGAATGACCTTTTTTTTCAATCTAATGGCACAAAGGGAATCGGTAATGCTATTGTCTATTTATTCAACGGCTTCTTGGTTGCAATTTTACACGCGTTGTATATAATGAACATGAGGAAAACGTTTTCTCGGAGGTTTGCATGAAACGTATTTTATTACAAAATTTTGAGTGGTATATGAAACCAGAAACAAATCTATGGGCAGAAATTGCATGTGATGCTTATCAGTATGCGCAAGATGGCATTACAGAATCTTGGTTGCCGCCAGCATATAAAGCTAAAAATGGAATCAATGATGTTGGCTATGGAGTCTATGATTTATACGATCTTGGTGAGTTTAATCAAAAGAACACGGTTCGGACCAAGTATGGAACATGTTCAGAATATGAGCAAGCAATTAAAGCGCTTCAGGCGCAGGAGATTAAAGTCTATGCAGATATTGTCTTAAATCATAAAATGGGTGCTGATGGTGTTGAGCGTGTGAATGCAACGGTATCACATGCAACGAATCGCTTAAATATGAAGCACCAAACAGAGATTGAAGCATGGACAGTTTTTAATTTCGATAATCGTAATAATATGTATTCGGATTTTAAATGGAACAAGCATCATTTCAAAGCAGTTGACTTTGATCATCGTTCGAAGACATCCGAAATTTATCTTTTTGATGGTAAATCATGGTCAGAGAACATCGATGTTGAGCTTGGAAATTATGACTACCTTATGGGTGCAGATATTGATGTGTCGAATCCTGAAGTGCGCCAACATTTAAAAGATTGGGGTCACTGGTATACCAAACGTTTTGGTTTGGATGGCTATCGAATTGATGCAGTTAAGCATATTGATTTTGACTTTTATGATGAGTGGCTTCAGGAAATGCAGTCTGAAGCACCGAAGTATGCCGTCGGTGAATATTGGAGTCCTGATTTGCGAGCACTTCATAACTATCTTCAAGAAACACAGTACAGTATGTCATTGTTTGATGTCCCGTTACACTTTAACTTTCATATTGCAAGTTTTCTTGGGGATAACTATGATTTACGAAAAATATTCAATGGCACACTTGTTGCAACACAACCCGAGTATGCAGTGACGTTTGTGGACAATCACGATACACAAGTCGGCCAATCGCTAGAGTCGTATGTCAAACATTGGTTTCGTTATCATGCGTATGCATTGATTCTACTGCGTACAGAAGGTGTACCGTGTGTATTTTATCCTGATTATAAAACGCATCTTCCCAAATTGGCACGCATGATGCGCGTATCGCATCGACTTAATGGTAAACAGTTCGATATGATTGATGACACTCATGTTATTGGCTGGAGTTTTGATGGCGACTATCCTGGGGCGGTCGTCATGAGCAACCGCTACAATAGTATTAAAAAAATGTACGTTGGAAAACAACATGCAGGAAAAGAATTTGTTGATTTAATGGAACACACTGAAGGTGTGGTTACGATCAATGAGAAGGGAATTGGCTTGTTCCCGGTTGCTGCTAAAGTATGCAGCGTCTATATAACAAAGGAGAATTATCATGAAAGTATTCTATGATACACTTGGAAAATTAACATGGCGTGAACCTATAAATTTATATTATCAAGGTGTTCTCATTGAAAATGGAATCGTACCAAATTTAGAGTTGGGCATTGACCATGTTGTGACGGATCAATTTGGAACAGTTTATCCAATCATCTACCGTGGTATTGTGCATACGTCTTGGTTTGATGCTACCTTTGATGCAACGCATGAGCGCTTAGGCAGTTCCGTTGAAGCAGATGAAACGACTTTTAGTGTTTTTGCTCCAACGGCAATTGCAGTATACTTACGCATCGATAATGCCCGTATTTTAATGCACCGCAAAGATAACGGTGTTTATACGCACACGATTGCACAAAATCTTCATGGGACAATTTATAACTATGAAGTTCATGTAAATGGGGACGTCAATATCACGACTGATATTTACGCAAAAGCCTCAATGCCGAATGGTTCTGCCAGTGTGGTAGTTGATTTCAATCAAATGCATCTTGAAACGAATCCAATTGAGTCTCGCTCTGGGGTCATTTTGGAAACGCAGGTGCGTGATTTTTCAATGGATCCGAATGTTGGATTTAAGTATCGTGGTAAGTTCCTTGGCATGTTGGAATCTCATGGCGACTATGGGATGCAACATATCCTCGATATGGGAGTTAGCCATATTCAGTTGATGCCTATCAATGATTTCGGAAGTGTTGACGAACTCAATCCCTTGGAAAACTATAACTGGGGCTATGACCCAATGCAGTACATGGCATTGGAAGGATCATACAGTACTGATCCTAATGACCCACTTCGTGCCATTTCGGAGTTTTCCACATTGGTGAATGGTTATCACAAACACGGCATAGGAGTTAATGTTGACGTTGTTTTTAATCATGTCTATGAAGTCGCACCATCAGCATTTCATCAAACGGTCCCATACTATTACTTCCGTTATGACAATGTCTTCGAACATTATCATGGAACATTCTGCGGAAATGAGCTTGCCTCAGAGCGTCCTATGGTTCGAAAAATGATCGTCGATGCATGTCGCTACTATGTCGAGACATTTAGAATTGATGGTTACCGTTTTGATTTGATGGGCATAATGGACATTGACACCATGCTAGCAATTCAAGAAGCCATTCCGAATACAACGTTATACGGAGAAGGTTGGCATATGGCATCGGGACTCCCTGATAGTCTTAAAGCGAGTATGGAAAATACTGCGAGCTTGCCAGGTATCGGACATTTTAATGATCAATTCCGTAATCTTGTAGGAGGCGATACTGATGCTCGTAATTTAGGGTATGTAGATACAGGGCTAACGCCGCTTATCAAAGAAAGTATTCTGGGGAGTCGTAATCTTTTCGCTGAGGCTGCTTTAAGTATTAATTACATTGAATGTCACGATAATTATGCACTTGCGGATAAAGTCGTTTTAAATCATAAACAGGTTGAGGCAATCGATGTTTTAAATGCATTGGTGATTTTATCGAAGGGTGTTCCTTTCATGCAAATTGGTCAAAGTTTCTTCCGAAATAAACACCGAAATCATAACTCCTATAATTTACCAGATGCGGTCAATCAGATTGATTGGTCATTTGTGAAGACATATCGCGATTATCATGAAAATGTGAAGCGATTCATTGAATTTAGAACAAAAAACAAAAATTATTCTATAGATTTTGTAGGCGATGAAATTGTGTTCAAAGGTACTCATGGAGCGATATCTGTGACACCCAATAATGTTATCTTCCAAGATGAATAATGTAAACGTATACATTTCCCTCTTTACAAATGCAAAAGTCTTGCTATAATAGGTTTAAGAAAACGATTTCCTAAATCGTGAGGAGGAAGAAGTAGTGAAACGATTTGTTAAAGTTATGACGGTACTTATGGTATCACTAGCACTAGCAGGATGTTCATCAGGCAAGCCAGCATCCGAAACAATTAATCTGAAAGTATGGGGTTCCCAAGATTCTCAAGAGTTCCTATCAAAACGCATTGAGAAATTCAAAGAACTAAATCCGGACAAGACATACAATATTGAATTAGGTGTTGTTGGGGAACCTGACGCGCGTGATTATGTAACACAAGATATCGAAGCAGCTGCAGATGTCTTCGCATTTGCTAACGACCAAATCACAGACTTGGTTGAAGCAGGTGCATTATATGAAATCACTAAAGATAAAGAACGTATTGTTAAAGACAATGTTCCGGGATCAGTTGATGCAGCAACAATCGATGGTAAACTTTACGCTTACCCAATGACTGCAGATAATGGATACTTCATGTACTATGACAAAAATGTCTTTACAGAAGAAGATGTTAAGTCATTAGATTCAATGATCAAAGTTGCTGAAGCGAAAAACAAGAAAATCTTCATGGACGTTTCAAACGGCTGGTATAATGCATCATTCTTCTTAGGAGCTGGTGGAAAACTTGCTGTTGAAAATGGCAAACAAGTCACAGACTTCAACAACGCACGCGGACTTCAAGTCGGAGAATATATGCGCTCATTCACAGCTTCACCAGCATTCTTAACAGGTGATGATACAGTCTTACAAGCAGGTATGGGCGATACAATTGCTGCTGGTGTATCTGGAACATGGGTTGCAGAATCAATGGAAAAAACATTGGGTGATAACTATGCTGCGACAAAACTTCCAACATTCAACATTGGTGGTGAAGATGTTCAAATGGCAAGCTTCGGTGGCTACAAACTCATGGGTGTTAAAACAAAAACAAAACATCCAGTTGAAGCAATGGCTTTAGCAGACTTCTTAACAAATGAAGAAAGCCAATTAGAACGTTTCAACACATTGAAACTTGGACCATCAAATATTAAAGCTGCAGAAAGTGAAGCAGTTCAAGCTAACGTTGCATTAAGCGCTTTAGCAGAACAAGCACAATTTGCACACAGTCAAAAGAGTGTCCTTTCAAACTACTGGACACCATCTGAAGCATTCGGCCTTGCACTTGAAGATAAGAATCCTGCACCTATGCAAGAACTCTTAGATCAAATGGTCAAACAAATTCAAGAAGGTGTAATAGAGTAACAATTAGGGGCGTAAGCCCCTTTATTTATTAAGGAGAACGTGAAATGGAGAAACTAACTCTACCGTTTAAAAGGTATATCAACGGATTTGTTAAGGGTGATACAGCCACACGATGCGCATACTTAATCATGGGTTCGGGGGCCTTCTTAAGAAAGCAATTTATAAAAGGATACCTGTACCTATCGGCACAAATCTTATTTGTGTTGTATATGCTACGATTTGGTGTAAACCAGCTCGCAGGACTCGTGACATTAGGAACTAATGTCCAAGGAAAAGTCTTTGACGAAGCATTGGGGATTTATATTTATACTGAGGGTGATAACTCGATGCTTATGCTTCTATTTGGAGTATTTTGTATCTTTATCATTTTAGGATTTTTACTGATTTACTTTATTAGTGTTAAAGGTGCAATTAACAATCAAAAAATGATTGAAGAAGGGCACCCTTTACCAACATTCAAAGAAGAACTTAAAACACTTCTGAACGAACGCTTCCACATTACAATATTAGCGTTACCAACGATTTTGACCTTTGCATTCACAATTGCACCGTTAATTTTTATGATTTTAATTGCATTTACCAACTTTGATAAAAATCACCAACCACCAGGTAATATCTTCGGATGGGTTGGAATCAAAAACTTTACGGATATGCTCTATAATAATAAAATCATTTCTGGAACATTCTTTGCATTATTGAAATGGACCTTTATTTGGGCAATCTTTGCAACATTCTTGAACTATATCTTTGGAATGTTGTTAGCGATGCTTATCAACGCCAAAGGCATTAAAATTAAAAAATTCTGGCGAACAATTTTCATTGTTTCGATTGCGATTCCGCAATTTGTAAGTTTAATGATAATGAGTCAACTTTTACATGATCTTGGTCCTGTTAATGTCTTGCTTCAGAACTGGGGTATCATCAACGAGCCGATTCGTTTCTTAACGAACGGTACGCTGGCCAAGATAACGGTTATTGTTGTTAACTTATGGGTTGGGGTTCCTTATACAATGTTAATCACATCTGGAATCCTAATGAACATTCCACAAGATATGTACGAAAGTGCGCGAATTGATGGTGCCGGACCGGTCCGCCAATTCTTTAGTATTACGTTACCATACATGTTAAGTGTTACGACACCCTATCTTATTACACAGTTCATTGGTAACCTCAATAACTTCAACTTAATTTATCTATTAACAGGTGGTGGTCCATTATCCTTGAACTACTACCAAGCTGGTGAAACTGACCTCTTAGTAACGTGGCTCTATAAGCTAACGCTTACAGACAAAAACTACGCTCTTGCATCAACGGTCGGTATTATTATCTTCATTATCAGTGCAGTCTTATCATTAGTAGTCTTTAGAAGGGTTACATCGAAGGAGAGTGATTTCCAATGATCCGAGGTATTAAAGCAAAACGCCGTGCAACAAGTGCAGCAGGCCATACTGTCCTAACAATCCTAAGTTTTATCTGGTTACTACCAGTAGCGTGGGTTGTCATGACATCGTTCCGTGGAGAAGGCGGAGCATTTACAAGTTATATTATTCCGAAAACATGGACATTCGATAACTATACACGTCTGTTTACAGATACGACATTATTTAACTTTCCACGTTGGTTTATGAACACATTGATTGTTGCGATCTTTACCTGTGCGATTTCGACGGTTATTACGCTCGCAACATCGTATGCATTTTCCCGATTACGCTTCAAATTGCGTAAACCCATGATGAATGTGGTATTAGTTATTGGGATGTTCCCTGGCTTTATGGCGATGATCGCAATTTATTATCTTATTAAAGCAATTGGGTTGGATCAATCACTAGCAGCACTTGTACTTGTTTATTCAGGTGGAGCAGCGATGGGATACTATATCTCAAAAGGATTCTTTGATACGATTCCAAAGGCCATCGATGAATCAGCGATTATTGATGGTGCTACCCGTAACGATATTTTCTGGAAAATTACATTACCACTTTCCAAACCAATTATTGTCTATACAGTCTTAACATCATTCTTAGCACCATGGGTCGATTTTATCTTTGTAAGTTTTATCATGCGTGATAACTACAATAACTATACAGTTGCTCTTGGACTCTTTGAGATGTTGAAACGTGAGAATATCTATCAATACTTTACGCGCTTCTGTGCGGCAGCGGTATTGATTGCGATTCCAATTACAATTCTCTTTATCTTTATGCAAAAATACTATGTAACAGGTGTTACCGGAGGCTCTGTTAAAGGATAATGAAAAAATTGAGTTTACTTCTAATCTTAGTCTTATTGATTTCAGGATGTGCATCGTCACAGACATCGTATGTTCATCCTGAAGTACCGTCAGTCTATTACGAAATATTTGTCGCATCGTATTATGACAGTAATGGTGACGGTATGGGTGATCTTGATGGTGTTCGTGAGAAACTTCCATATATCCAAGAGACATTGGGGATTTCAAATGTATGGTTCATGCCAGTTATGCCATCACCGTCATATCATAAGTATGATGTCACCGATTATAAGACAATTGATCCTCAGTATGGGGATATGGAATCAATGAAGAATTTGTTAACCGCAATGGAATCTCGAAATATGACCTTGATTCTCGATTTGGTACTCAATCATACATCTATTGAGCATCCATGGTTTACCCAGGCAGTTGCTGCGAAACAGACCAACACATGTGATACAAACAAATACTGTGATTACTATAATTTCAGTGATACGTGGCAAACGGGGTACCGTGAATATGCACCGGGTATCTGGTATGAATCTGTATTCTCTGAGCATATGCCAGATTTAAATTTGGATAGTTCAGAAGTACGACGGGAGATCTCGGAAATCGTAGCATTTTGGCTCGACATGGGTATAAAAGGCTTTCGTCTCGATGCAACCAGTCATTACTATGCTGATGATGTAGCCCGTAACAATGAATTTTTAGATTGGCTCAATACTGAAGTGAAAACACATACAAAAGACGCATACATCGTTGCGGAAGCATGGATTCCGAATGCTATTGTAACGGATATGTATGCATCAAATATTGACTCATTCTTTAATTTTGGACTCAGTCAAGCAAACGGTATGATTGCAAAGAGTGTGAAAAAAGGTGACGGTCAATCCCTTGCACAGTTTGTTGCAGAATATAATCAAGCAATTAAAGCAAATAATGAAAATGCCTTAGATGCACCCTTTATATCGAATCATGATCAGGGTCGATCAGCAACATACTTTAATGATGTCGATCAGCAAAAAATGGCTGCATCATTATACCTGATGATGCCGGGAAATCCGTTTGTTTACTACGGAGAAGAGATTGGGATGAAGGGAAGCGGTGTTGATGAAAACAAACGCTTGCCTATGGTCTGGTCTCAAAAAGATGCAACGGGTCAAACGAAAGCACCACAAAATGCGGACTACACAGTACCTTTTGATTCGTCAGTTGCTGATCAAGAAAAGGACAAAGCATCGTTACTTAATCATTATGCGCACGCAATTAAAATTCGAAACAAGTATCCACAACTGGTTACGAGCTCACCCACTGCGGTGACATCCAGTGCAACATTATACGTCATGAAACATGACGACATTACTGTTATTCATAATTTATCGCAGGAATCACAAATATTGCCAGGATCGTATTCCGTCCTAGATACCATTCAAGGAGCTGCAAAAGCATCATCAGATGGATTGCAAATCGAAGGCATGAGTAGTATTATCGTTAGAGACAAATAAAACAAAAGATATGTGATACTTGCTGAAAAAAGCGTGATTTTCTACGTATTTGCAGTTAGAATGCTATAATTAAGCAGTGTAAGGGAGGCAACACATGGCCAGTATAAATGATGTCGCTAAAAAAGCAGGCGTAGGGGTTTCAACTGTTTCTAAAGTTTTAAACAACTACAATAATATTAGTGATGCAACACGTGCAAAAGTACTTGCAGCAGTTGAAGAACTCAACTATGTGCCAAACTCCATTGCATCTGCTTTATCATCCAAGCAAGGCAAAAGGGTGGCGTTGGTCATCTTCATCAATAACCACCGCCAAGCAATTGATGAAATTAATATGCAGTATCTCTTTGGGGCGATGAATCATTCCAAAGAACTTAAAATTGAAGTCATACCTGTCTTTTCTAATCTTCTAGAAGGAAAGAATGCGAAAGAAATTCTTCAGCATTTTAATTCACTTCGAGTGAGCGCAGTTATCTACTATGGATTATCGAAAGAAGCTGTCTCGTACAAAGAATTGATAGACATGGATGTGTTCCCAAGCGTTGTGGTTGATGCACCAATCATTGGTCCCCGAACCAGTTATGTCATGGTTGATCATGAAAAGGCCCAATACGATATTGCAGTCAAAATGATCAAACGTCATAAAGCGACACGTATTTTGTATTTGGCTGGACGTCGTGATGGTTATGTTACAGACTTAAGGATGCAAGGTGTTGTGAATGCTTGCGATGAATTGGGCGTCACCATGAATGCGCAGTATGCAAACTTTAGTGAGAAACGGGCACGTGAATTAGTGAAACAACACGCACTAAAATCAGATCTTGTGATCTGTGCTTCAGACCTTACTGCCATTGGGGCTGTACACGGTCTGAAGGAAATTGAAGAATTCCGCCCAGTTTGCGGATTTGACGGGATTACACTATTAGGGTATATTAACTATAAAATTGATACAGTACGTCAAGATTTCTACCAGGTATCGGTAAATGCGATGAATGCAGTGAGCCGCTTACTCCAAGGAAACCCATCTGAGGAAATCTTAATGGACTATGAACTGACTACGATATCATACGATGATGTCATCATGTAATAACTAGGGCGAAAGCCCTAATTATTAACATCTTTTAGAAAACGTTTTCGGAGGAAACCTATGATAAAACAAGAATTAGAACATATATTAGATACGGATATGCGTACTGTGTCGGTCGATAAATTATATGAAGCTGTGCTAGAAATTGCACAAAATCGTATTGCTAAAGTACCAGCTGTGACGGGCGAACGCAGCGTTTACTACATGTCGGCAGAGTTTCTAATTGGAAAACTATTATCCAATAACTTAATGAATTTAGGCATCTATGATGAAGTTCGCGATGTGTTAGCAGCGAATGGTCGCAATATTTCTGAAGTTGAAGATTATGAACCAGAACCATCACTAGGAAATGGTGGATTAGGACGACTTGCAGCTTGCTTTATGGATTCAATCGCAACATTAGGACTAAATGGCCAAGGGCTCGGTTTAGTCTACCACTACGGTCTGTTCCGACAAGTGTTCCGGAATCGACTTCAAGCGGAAGAAAAAGATACATGGTTGGACAAACCAGGTTGGTTACGTAAGACTGATTTTACAGTGCCCGTTCAAATTGGCGATGTCGCAGTAACGGGTCGTATGTATGAAATTGACGTACTCGGATACAACGGTGAAAAAGCACCGCTTCGTTTATTCGATCTTGAGTCAATTGATGATTCAATCATTACCGAAGGAATTCGTTTTGATGAGCGTGCTGTCGACAAAAACTTAACGTTATTCTTATATCCAGATGACTCAACCGAAGAAGGCTTACGTCTTCGCTTTGCACAACAGTATTTTATGGTTTCAGGGGGACTTGCGTGGATTTTAGAAGAACACAAGGACCATCTTGACCGTTTAGATTCTTATGCAACCATTCAAATTAACGATACACACCCATCGATGGTCATCGTATTACTTTTAAAAGCCTTGTTGGCAGATGGTATTGCATTTGATCGTGCCGTTGAAATTATTTCAAACACCTGTGCATACACCAACCATACAATCTTGGCAGAAGCGCTTGAAAAATGGCCACTCGCATACTTTGAAGCAGTTGACGCAAGTTTAGTGCCATTATTACATCAACTTCAAGATCTTGCGGCAGCTCGAAGCAATGATGCTCGCACTGCAGTAATTGATCACGAAGGACGTGTACATATGGCATCACTCGCAATCCATTTCAGTAAATCAACGAATGGCGTTGCAGCCCTACATACAGAAATCTTAAAAAACAGTGAACTTAAACCATTCTATGATATGTATCCTGACCGTTTTAATAATAAGACTAATGGGATTACATTCCGTCGTTGGCTCCAACATACCAACCGACCACTAACTGAATTTATCGAAACACGTATTGGTGATGGATTTAAACAAGATGCTATGGAATTACTGAAGTTAGAGCGTTTTGTGGATGATGAAGCAAGCCTTCAAGAATTATTAGCGATCAAACATACGAAGAAAGAAGACCTTGCTGCATATATCGAAAAAACGGAAGGTATTAGCGTTAATGCGGATGCTATCTTCGATATTCAAATTAAACGTCTTCATGAATACAAACGCCAACAAATGAATTTACTCTACGCAATTCACATGTACCATGAAATTAAAGCAGGATATGTTCCAACACGTCCACTTACAATGTTCTTTGGTTCGAAAGCCGCACCTGCCTATACTATCGCTAAGGATATTATTCATGCACTACTCACTTTATCCAAAGTGATTGCGGATGACGAACTCGTAAGTCAATACTTACAAATTGTCTTTGTGGAAAACTACAATGTATCAAAAGCCGAAATGTTGATTCCTGCATGCGATATCTCTGAGCAAATTTCGCTCGCATCTAAAGAAGCAAGTGGAACAGGAAATATGAAATTTATGCTGAATGGTGCTTTAACACTGGGAACTATGGATGGTGCTAACGTTGAAATCAGCGAGCTTGTAGGCGATGAAAATATTTACATCTTTGGTGAATCCAGTGATACAATTATCGAACACTATGCGAAAGCTGATTATGTATCAAGAGAATATTATGAAAAGAGTCCTCAAATTAAACAGGCTGTTGATTTTATCAATGGACCATTAATGCTTGCAAGTGGAACAAAAGAAAATCTTGATCGCTTGCATCACGAACTAATTAGTAAAGACTGGTTCATGACTTTGATTGACATTGAAGCTTACATTGCAACTAAGAACACCATGATTGCGGACTATGAAGACCGCATGACCTGGGCTAAGAAGACATTAATTAATATTGCACGCGCAGGTTTCTTCTCAAGCGACCGTACGATTTCGGAATACAATCGTGATATTTGGAAGGTATAGTATGACACAGACAAGACGTGCTGGTGTCCTGATGCCAGTGTCCAGTTTTGAAGGGACACTAGGCATCGGTGACTTTGGATCAAGTGCTTATACTTGGATTCAAAATCTCGCAAAAACAAACGCAACTATTTGGCAAATATTGCCACTCAATCCTGTCGGATATGGAAACAGTCCATACCAAACGTATTCATCGTTTGCAGGCGATGAAATTTATATATCGATCGAGAAGTTATATGCAACTTTGCATCTCGAGTTTGACCAAGAACCTGTTTTTGGCAAGCGCGTCAATTTTGGAGCTGTTCGCACTTTGAAAACAGCATACCTTCGTAATGCATTCCAACATTTTAAGAAAGACGCATCTTATAATGACTTTCTTGAAGTAGCGGCAACGTGGCTTGATGAGTATGTGATGTTTATTGCTCTAAAAAAATTGAACGATAATGCGTCATGGACAGAATGGAAAGTCATGGAAGTTTCAGAGTCTGAGCTCGAATACGAACGTTTTGTTCAATATGTATTCTACATGCAGTGGATGGAACTTAAAAAGTATGCGAATGACTTAGGTATTCGTGTCGTTGGTGATATTCCGATTTACTTAGGTCATGACTCTGCTGAGGTGTATCATCATCGTGATCAGTTCTTACTGAACCGCGATGGGACACCAGCTTGGGTTGCAGGTGTCCCGCCGGACTATTTCAGTACTGAAGGGCAGTTGTGGGGAAATCCTATTTATGATTGGAAAGCGATGGCGCGTAATGACTATGCGCTTTGGGCAGATCGTTTGCGATGGAATCAAGAAATGTTTGATGTGATTCGAATTGACCACTTCCGTGCTTTTGATACCTATTGGATCATTCCGGGAGAAAGTGAAACGGCACGTATTGGTGAATGGAAAATTGGTCCACGCAATCACTTCTTCGATGCTATGTACCGTCAAATTGAAAATTTGGAACTTGTGGTTGAGGATTTGGGTGATTTACGACCAGAAGTCCTTGAACTTCGTGATGACTACGATCTCATGGGTATGAAGATAATTCAATTCAATCTCAATCCGCATGAACTTGAAGCCAACGCCCTTGTTGATTCGAATATTCTTGTTTACACAGGAACGCATGATAATCAAACCATGGCAGGTTGGACAGACGAACTCACCATCAAAAAATACAAAGAAATTACCAAAAATCTTAAAGATCTCGGCCACGATTACCCGTCGTTATGGCAACAAGTCGCATCGTATACACTCTCACTAAATGCGAACTGGGCGATACTGCCGATTCAAGATCTTATGGGACTTGATAATGAAGCACGAATCAATGAACCAGGAACGATTGGGTCTCCTAACTGGGAATGGAAACTCGATTTAAATACCGACCTCACTGATGCCTTTCAATTTCTAGCAACGCTTGTATCAGCGTTTGATAGAGTTGTTGAATAAAAACATACAATCTCCTTAAAAGACCTACACCTGTAGGTCTTTATTATTCCTCGCATAAACTATATAATATTAAAAAAGGGGGCTTTATTTATGTGTACAAGCGTTTCATTAAAGAGTCGTGATGATTTGCATTTACTTGCACGAACCATGGACTTTTCCTATGATCTCTCACCAGAGATGACAATAATTCAGCGAGATTATCCACTGAAATTTGGTTTGCTTGATCAACCATTGACCAATCATTTCGCATTCTTAGGTTTATCAAAAAATATCGGTGATCATATTATGGCAGACGGATTGAATGAGCATGGACTAGCAGCTGCAGTATTGTATTTTGAAGGGTATGCTCACTACAATAATCAAAAAGATGGTGCACTCAACCTTATGTCCCATGAAATTGTAAACTGGATTCTTGCATCGTATACTTCGATTGAAGAAGTAATAGATGCTTTTGGTCGCATTAATATTACCAATGATGCCAATCCGATGTTAGGGATTGCGTCGCCATTGCACTGGGTGTTTACCGATGCAACAGGACGCAGCATTATCGTAGAACCGCTAAAAGATGGGCTTAAAATTCATGAAAACAAACTGGGTGTTATGGCTAACAGTCCGGATTACGACTGGCATAAAACCAATATTCGTAACTACATAGGCGTTAATCCAAAACAAGTAGAACCCGTTGAACTCTTTGAAGAAACCTTTAAACCATTTGGTCAAGGATCGGGTACCTTTGGTTTACCTGGCGACTACAGTCCACCTTCACGATTCATTCGTACGCTCTTTGCGAAATTAACACGCGTGCCAAACTATGGCGAGGAAGATCTCGTCAACAGTGCATACCATATTCTTAGTGGTGTTGATATTATGAAAGGATCCGTTGTGACACAACGAAACTCCTTAGACTATACGCAATACACAACATGTATGATGACAAATACTCGTACGTATTACTTTAAGATGTACAACAACTCACAAATCGTTCGCGTAAATCTAAATGACTACACATTGGATGGGCAAGATGCCTTAAGTCATCCTGTACCAACCCAACAAGTATTTGGTTCAATAAAATAACATAATACAGACAAAGGCCGCACGGCCTTTTTGTATGTCTCTTTATATGAAAGTACCATTATACATTGTTTATGGTAAGGATACTGTCGTTTAAATGTTAAAAAAAGCAACACATGTCGATGTGTTGCTTTCTTAATATTAATGAATCTATAAAACTTTACTGAGGAATTCTTGAGTACGAGGACTTGTTGGATTATCGAAAATTTGTGAAGGTGTTCCTGCTTCTTCAATAATACCGTCGTCCATGAATAATACGGTATCACTGATGTGTTTCGCAAAGTTCATTTCGTGTGTCACGATCACAATCGTCATTCCCGAATCTGCTAATTGATTGATAACATCCAAAACATCTTTTACCATTTCAGGGTCAAGTGCACTGGTTGGTTCGTCAAAGAGCATGACATCAGGATTCATCGCTAAGGCACGCACAATCGCTAACCGTTGTTTTTGACCACCTGATAGTTTCGTTGGGAAGGTATCGGCCTTGTCAGCCAATCCAACGCGCTCTAGGAGTTCTAATGCTTGTGCTTTAGCATCTGCCTTAGAAATACCTTTCTCAAGTGTAGGAGCTAATGTTATGTTCTCAAGTACCGTCAAATTGGGGAAGACGTTGAAGTGTTGGAAGACCATTCCAATTTCTTGACGAATCTTGTCCAGTGATTTCCCTTTAGCACTTAAAACTTGTCCTTTAAATTCAATCGTTCCATCTGTTGGAACTTCGAGAAGATTCAAGCATCTTAGGAATGTTGATTTACCCGATCCAGAAGGTCCGATAATTGAAATAACTTGACCCTTATTGATGGTGAAGTCGATGCCTTTGAGGACTTCGAGACTACCATAGTTCTTTTTAAGATTTTTTATTTTGATGAGTTCGTTAGTCATGGTTTGTTTGTCCTTTCTTTTCAAAGTATTGAACAACTTTTGAAAGTGAGAATGTCAGAATAAAGTAGATAACCCCAACAATCATTAATGCTTCAAGTTTCATGTGTGTTGCAGCTGAAACAATGGATTGTGATGTCATTAAACTGTTAATAAAGAAGATAGATGCCAATGATGTTTCTTTGATCATGGTGATAAACTCGTTACCAAGTGCGGGTAAGATGTTTTTTACAGCTTGTGGCATGATTACTTTAATCATCATGTTGCGATCAGACAGACCCAAACTCTTCGCAGCTTCGAATTGTCCTTTGTCAACAGCTTGGATTCCAGCACGGAAGATTTCTGCAACGTAAGCACTGGAGTTGAAGATTAAGGCAAAGATGACCCACATTTGATCACTGATTCCATTAGGGAAGAACTGTGCCCCTCCAAATACGAATAAGTAGAGTTGTAAGAGAATTGGTGTTCCACGGACCAGTTCGATATAGGCGGTCGCAAACCATTGTAACGGTTTAAATTTCGACATTTTAGAGAGGGCAAGTAATGCACCACCAATTGTCCCAAAGAAAACAACGATTAAGGATAACCAAATTGTTCCCAAAGTTCCTTGCCAGAAGACATTTCCATAGGCACCTAATAATGTAAAGACATTTGGTTTTGCAGCACCCAGTTCACCAACCTGTGCAGATAATGCTTTCGCATCACTTAACCATTGTGTATATAAACCAGCATCTTTTACTGCGATAATACTTGTATTGACGGCCTCAAGTAATTCTGGCTCACCCAATGGCATAATAACCATTGTTCCGATAGCATCACTGACCGCGAAGAGTGTATCACTAAGTTTAAGTTCTGGATTGTTGGCAAGGAATCCTTCACCGGATTTACAGCTTACTGCGACAGCGTCTGTCTTGCCAGCTTTTAGTTCTAATGCCCCATCTTCTAGCGCTGTAACGAATCGAACGTTAGCCCCAGGGAGTTGTTGCTCTGTATATTGTTGTTGGACGGAACCGTTTTGAACAGTAACGGTCGCATTGTTGAAATCATCAAGTGACGTAAATGTGTTATCCGAACGAACGAGGAATCCTTGGCAAAGGGATTCGGAGTTATCGTAAGGTTCACTGAACTGAATAACTTTAGCCCGATCATCTGTGTACGTAAAACCGGATAATCCGATATCAAATTTACGTTCTTTGACAGCTGTCGGGATGTCATCAAAGTTCATCGCTTTAACGGTTAACTTAACCCCTAAGTCATCCGCAATTTGTTGGGCCAGATCGATGTCAGCACCAACGTATTGATCTTGACCTAATTTGGAAGGATCAATAAACTCGAATGGTGCATAGTCAGGGGACGTTCCAACAATGAGTTCTCCACGTTGTTGAATTTCCTCAAGCATATTTTGAGGTGGTGCTGTCTCAGTTGATGTTGTATTAGCACCACACGCTGTGAGGACTAACACCATGATGAGACTTAATAATAGTTTCTTCATATTCTTTCTCTCCTTATAATAAAAAAACTCTAGACAAGATTTGTCTAGAGACGAAGTTATCGCGGTACCACTCTAATTGCTAAATAGATTATTTAGCCACTCTTTTTGGTAACGCAGTATCTGCGGGTTATGCTACTTCAGTTCACATAACCATCTTCCAAGTGCGGTTCATTATTGTTGAGTCACTAAGCTTCCACCATCCTTAGTTCGCTTTCACATCCCAATAATTACTCTCTTGTTCCTTGATGTTATTGATGATCTAGAAA
>NZ_WTSY02000013.1 GCF_009828775.2 Erysipelothrix aquatica
ATACAAATAGAGGTGATTTCATGATACATATTATTGCACTAAATCCATCAATTGATTATTTGATGTCGGCAAGTTCTATAGATCTTGGCAAGACGAATCGGTCAAACTTCGAAAAAATAAGAATAGGAGGTAAAGGAATTAATGTTGCAATCGTACTCAATAACTTAGGAATTGATACGACGCTTCATGGATTTTTAGGAGGTTTTACTGGCGAACATATTCGTGAAAATTTGAAAGAGTATCCACGAATAAATGATAAATTTATCAATTCAAATGTATTAACGAGGATCAACGTGAAGATAAAAACTGATATCGAAACTGAATTGAACGGTTCTGGAGAAATCATCGATTCGAGATACATTGAACAACTCGAACGAGAAATCATGACATTTACCGAAAACGATATTGTCGTTATGAGTGGTAGTATTTCCCGGGGAATGAATTACAGTTGGTACACAAAGATAGCAAAACATTTACATTCGAAGAATATTGATTTTATCGTTGATATTGGAAGTCATGAGCTCATAAATATTTTGGAATATCATCCCCTCTTAATTAAACCAAATATTGATGAGTTCCTTCAAATTACCAATGTCTCGGATGATTACGAATCGATTCTTATTGCAGGTAAGGAAATGCTTAAATTAGGTGTTAAGAATATTATTATCTCTTGTGGTAAAGATGGATCTATATATATTTCCAATCAAGAGCTGTTTAAGGCGACGGTTCCAGAAGGGAAGCTTATTGATTCAGTTGGAGCTGGAGACTCCATGGTTGCTGGATTTATTGCAGGAATCGTAAAAGGAGAATCCGAAAAAGAAACATACTTATTAGCATCGGCTTCGGGAACGGCGACGGCATTTTCTGAAGCACTTGCTACATCAGAGGAAATCTCAGCTTTAATGAATAAAATCAAAATAGAGAGGATCTAATTATGGAATTAAAAATTAGTGATGTACTTAAAAGTAATAGTATTATTTTCGATTTGAAAGAAAATGATAAGAAATCTGTACTTTTAGAAATGTCCGAGTATTTAAAGGAGCAAGGATTTGTTAGTAATGCAAACCAGTTCTTAGATGTACTTCTTGAAAGAGAATCTATCAGTACGACTGGTGTTGGAGATGGAATTGCAATCCCTCATGGTAGGAGCAATCTAGTTACAGAAACAGTTGTTCTATTTGGAAGAAGTGCTGCTGGGGTAAATTTTGAAAGCATGGATGGCAAACCTGTACATTTATTTTTTATGATTGCTACTCCGGAAAATTCAGGGAATGAGCACCTTAAAATTCTTGCAGAATTATCGGGTAAGCTCATGCATGCTGATGTTGTGCTAAAACTAAAAAATGCCTCAACGTATTCAGAAATAATCGAAGCATTCGCAATTGACGATACTTCTAATAATATCGAAACGAATGATTTCCATAATCATAAAAAAGTTGTAGCAGTAACAGCATGTGCAACAGGAATTGCACACACATATATGGCAGCTGAGAAGCTTCAAGAAATTGCAAAGAAGTTGAATATTGATGTAAAAGTTGAAACTAACGGAACTTCAGGTGTTGGAAATCAACTTTCTAAGACTGATATTGAGAATGCTGATGCTGTGATTGTTGCTGCTGACATCAAGGTTGAAACATCACGATTTGATGGTAAAAAGATGCTTGCAGTCCCAGTAGCTAAAGCAATTAAAGAACCTCAAAAGTTATTTGAAGAAGCACTTTCTGATAATACTCCGATTCATAGTGAGAAGGCTCAAGAATCACCACGAGATGAGAAAAAAGGAATCTATAAACATCTAATGAGTGGTGTGTCTTATATGCTTCCATTTGTTATTGGTGGTGGAATTGTTATTGCACTTTCCTTTTTGGTCGATCAGTTAATAGGTGTGCCACAAGATAGTTTAGGTCAATTGGGTAGTTATAATGAACTCGCAGCATCTCTGAATAAAATTGGTGGCGCAGCATTTGGATTCATGCTTCCCGTATTAGCTGGTTACATTGCCTACAGTATTGCAGACCGTCCGGGTCTTGTAGCGGGATTTGTTGCAGGTGGAATTGCTAGCACTGGTGGCGCAGGTTTCCTTGGTGCCCTAATTGGTGGATTTGTTGCAGGGTATGTAGTCAATTTTGTGAAGAGAATGCTCAATGGACTGCCACATTCACTGAATGGATTAAAAAATATCATGTTATATCCTCTTTTAGGTGTCCTCATTACTGGTGCAATAATGCTTATTGTTAATGTACCAATGAAAACGATTAATGATATGATGAACAACTTCCTGTTGAACCTGTCTGGCACGAATGCTGTAATCCTAGGATTGCTTTTAGGTGCAATGATGGCAATTGATTTAGGGGGTCCAGTTAACAAGGCGGCTTATGTTTTTGGTACAGGAACGCTTGCTACAGCATCTGTAGGAGGAAGCAGTGTCATGGCAGCCGTAATGGCGGCTGGGATGGTACCACCGCTTGCTGTATTCGTTGCCACACTATTTTTCAAAGATAAATTTACAGTCGAAGAGAAACAAGCTGGACTTACTAATGCAGTCTTAGGAGCATCTTTCATTACTGAAGGAGCAATTCCTTTTGCATCCAAAGATCCGTTACGAATCATTCCAAGTTTTGTAGTTGGGTCCGCGGTTACCGGTGCACTTGTGCTTGCATCAAATATTATGGTAAGTGCACCTCACGGTGGTATCTTCGTAATTTTCCTTGTTTCGCAACCAGTTCTATACATTGCTTACATTGCAATTGGATCAATAATTAGCGGATTCATTATGGGTATTTTATCCAAATAATTAGCATATAAAACATAAAAACAACCGAATGCACTCATCTAAAAAAATCAATTTTTGAAGGTGCAAAATCGGTTGTTTTTTTTTATGTAAAAAAATGTCGTCAAACCCACTAATATAGGACTTTTATGATTATTCATATACGTGCATTTTGTCGTAAAATATGATAAAATAGAGGAGTTAAAAAAAGGATGGATAATATGAAAAAAGAAGGAGACTACATAACACTTGGACAGTTTCTGAAAGTTATGGACTATGTGCAATCGGGTGGGGAAGCTAAACACCTTATTCATACATTCTCCATTCAAGTAAACGGCGAGAATGAAAATCGTCGTGGAAAGAAACTTTACCCTGGTGATCAAGTTGTGATTAACGGGAATATGCATGAAATCTCTGAAGAAGATGCAGATTAAGCAACTTGAACTTAAACAATTTCGAAATGTTGAGGACGTAAGTCTCGATTTTCCGGAAAATATTACAGTATTTGTTGGAAACAATGGTCAAGGTAAGACAAATATCATCGAATCGATAGTTTTTTTAGGTTCAGGTAGATCATTTCGAGTCAATGACGATAAAATTCTGATTCAAAATGGAAAAGAATTTGCTAAAGCTGAAGCAGTTATGGATTCGGGACACCTTTTGAAAATAGTTGTTAGCGAACAAGGAAAATATTTACAGGTTAATCATTCACCATTGAAAAAGTTAAGTGATTTTATCGGGTATTGTAATGTAATATTATTCAATCCTGATGATTTAAATTTTTTTACGGATGCACCCAAAATTCGACGTAGAAGTGTTGATTTTGAGTTAGGAAAACTTTCTAAGGATTATATTGGCATTTTATCTAGATACACACAGGTCTTAACACAACGTAATGCATTATTGAAATCACGAAATATTGACTTTAGCTTATTGGAAATACTGGATAGTCAGCTAATTGAGTATCAAATTCCGATTATCAAGCAACGAAATGCATTTATTGCTCGTTTAGAGCCAGTTGTAGAAAGATTTTACCAAGCAATGAGTCAAACATCGACTCGTGTTAATTTCGAGTATAGGAGCCCTGTAAGTGTTGATAGTTCGATTCTTGCTAATCTAACGAAACGTATGCAAGAAATGCACCAAAGAGATTTGGATATACGTGCAACGCAAGTGGGAATTCATCGAGATGACTACGTATTTAAGATGGATGGGGTTCCTGTTATCAATACTGCGTCTCAAGGACAGAAACGAATGCTCATGATTGCGTTTAAACTTGCACTTGTCTCGTTGGTTTATGAGTTGCAAGGGGCTTATCCAATATTATGCTTGGATGATCTATTTTCGGAGTTAGATGAGTCACGTCGCAAAATGGTTCTGAAAATGATTCCAGACGCCGTACAAGTATTTATTACAACGACTGATATGCAATTTATACAAACAGAAAGAAACTTAAATGTGTTTCACGTTAATAAAGGAATTATTCATAAGGAGGTAATTTAATGGCATCAAACAAAGTAGAACATTCTTATACTTCAGAAGATATTCAGGTATTAGAGGGTTTAGAAGCTGTTCGTAAACGCCCTGGGATGTACATAGGGAGTACATCTGCTCGTGGTTTGCACCATTTGGTATGGGAAATTGTTGATAATGGTATTGATGAAGCACTAGCTGGTTATGCAAGTGAAATTACAGTTACTGTCGACAAAGATAACATTGTCACTGTTTCTGATAATGGTCGTGGTATTCCAGTTGGAATTCACGAAAAAACTGGTGTTTCTACTGCAGAAACAATTTATACAGTGCTTCATGCCGGAGGTAAATTCGGTGGTGGTGCCTATAAAGTTTCTGGTGGACTTCATGGGGTTGGGGCATCCGTTGTTAATGCCTTGTCTACTTTCTTAGAAGTATCTATTTTTAAAGAAGGCACTGAGTACTATCTTCGTTTTGAAAACGGTGGCCACACTGCTATTCCATTAGAAGAACGTGGAAAAACTGATCGCCAAGGTACAGAAGTTAGATTTAAAGCTGATCCAGAAATATTTAAAGAAACTACAGAGTATTCATTTGATGTATTACGTGATCGCTTACGTCAAATGGCTTTCTTGAACAAAGGAATTAAGATTACATTTATTGATGAGAGAGAGCCTGAGGAGTCACGTGCCAACGTCTTCCATTATGAAAATGGAATTCTTGAATATGTTCATTTTATGAATAGAAATCGCCAAGTAATTCATGAAGAGATTGTTTATGTTGAAGGCGAAGAAGATCAAATTCAAGTTGAAGTTGCAATGCAGTATAATGATGGGTTTGTTCCAAATATCTATTCATTTACAAATAATATTAATACACAAGAAGGGGGAACTCATGAAGATGGTTTCCGTCTTGCTTTAACACGTGTTATTAATAATTATGCTAAAGAAAATAATCTACTGAAAAAAGACGAAGATGGCTTCTTAGGTGATGATGTTCGTGAAGGACTCACTGCTATAATCTCCGTAAAACATCCAGATCCTCAGTATGAGGGGCAAACAAAAACAAAACTTGGAAATAGTGAAGTACGTAAGATTGTTTCTAACATATTTGGAAATCAATTTGAACGTTTCTTAATGGAGCATCCTGATGATGCAAAAATTATCATAGATAAAGCGCTCGTTGCATCAAAAGCACGTGTTGCTGCTCGTAAAGCGCGGGAACTGACACGTCGTAAAGGTGCTCTTGAGGTATCATCATTACCTGGAAAACTTGCAGACTGTTCAAATCGTAACCCGGCCGAAAGTGAAATCTACCTCGTCGAGGGTGATTCCGCTGGCGGAAGTGCAAAACAAGGTCGTGATAGTAAATTCCAAGCAATTCTTCCTCTACGTGGTAAGGTTATCAACGTTGAGAAGGCTCGTTTACACCGAATCTTTGACAATAATGAAATTCGTATGATGCTTACAGCGTTCGGTACAGGAATTGGTGAAGAAATGAATCTTGAGAAGTTGAGATATCATAAAATCGTTATCATGACCGATGCTGACGTAGACGGTGCGCACATTAGAACGTTACTTTTAACATTCTTTTACCGTTTCTTACGTCCAGTCATTGAAGGAGGCTTTGTGTATATTGCGCAGCCACCTTTGTATAAAATTTCTCGTGGAAATAAAATGGCTTATGCCTATAGTGATGAAGAATTGGAAGAGCTTAAACCTGAGTTTGGTGATCGTTTCAACGTTCAGCGATACAAGGGTCTTGGTGAAATGAATCCGGAGCAACTATGGGAAACAACTATGGATCCTCAAACACGTACGCTTATTCGTGTTGATATTGAAGATGCAATGGAAGCCGATATGATTTTTGAAACGTTAATGGGTGATGAAGTTGCACCCCGTCGCCAGTTTATTCAAGAAAATGCAGAATATGCAGATTTAGATATCTAGGGAGGGAAAAATGGAAGAGAATAAAGAATTTGATCGCGTAAAATCGCGTAGTATTTCTGATGAAATGAAGAAATCTTTCGTTTCATATGCAATGTCCGTTATTGTCTCACGTGCCCTTCCAGATGTACGTGATGGATTGAAGCCTGTTCACCGTCGTATTCTATATGCGATGAATGATTTGGGTATGACGAGTGATAAACCGTATAAGAAATCTGCACGTATTGTTGGGGACGTAATTGGTAAGTATCACCCTCACGGTGATAGTGCTGTCTATGAATCAATGGTTCGTATGTCACAAGACTTCTCTTATCGTTACATGCTAGTCGATGGCCATGGTAACTTTGGCTCAATTGATGGTGATGGTGCTGCGGCGATGCGTTATACTGAAGCTCGTATGTCCAAAATTTCGATGGAAATGATGCGCGATATTAACAAAGAAACTGTTGATTTTCAACCTAACTATGATGGGGAAGAGACAGAACCTTCAGTTCTACCTTCACGTTTTCCGAATGTTTTAGTTAATGGTGGAACGGGGATTGCTGTCGGGATGGCAACGAATATCCCTCCTCATAACTTAGGAGAAGTCATTGATGCTACAATTGCGTTAATTGATAATCCGGAAATCACAATTAAAGAATTGATGGATGAATATATTTTTGGTCCAGATTTCCCAACAGGAGCTTATTTACTAGGACGCTCAGGTATTAAGTCAGCATTTGAAACAGGTCGTGGATCTGTAGTTATGCGTGCTAAAGTTGATATTACGGAGTTACCTAATGGGAAGCCGGTTCTCACAATTTCTGAAATACCTTACCAAGTAAATAAAGCGAATCTTGTTGAGAAAATCGCTAGTCTTGTTCGTGATAAGGAAATTGAAGGAATTACTGACTTAAGAGATGAGTCAAACCGAGTCGGTATCAAAATAGTTATTGAATTACGACGCGAAATACAACCGGAAGTTGTATTAAACCAACTATACCGTTTAACCGCTATGCAATCGACATTTGGTGTGAATATGTTAGCGTTGGTCGATAATAGACCAAAACTTCTCAATCTTCTTGAAATACTAGGATATTATCGAGATCACCAAATCGAAATTATCACACGAAGAACGCGATTCGAACTTCGAAAAGCTGAAGAACGTGCTCATATTCTCGAAGGAATGATCATTGCTCTTGATAATATTGATGAAGTAATGACAATTATTAGAAGTTCAAATGATGATGCTGAGGCAAGTAGTCGTCTTAATGAACGATTTGGCCTTACAGCAATTCAATCTAAAGCAATCTTAGATATGCAGTTCAGACGTCTGACTGGATTGCAACGTGAAAAACTCGATGCAGAATACGCAGAGTTAACACTAACAATAGAAGATTTAAAAGATATTCTCGCAAATCACAGTCGTGTTTTAGATATAATTAAGACAGATTTAGAAGAAATTAAGACTAAATTTGGTGATCCAAGACGCTCTGAAGTAATAGAAGCAGATATCGATATGCTTGATGAAGATTTGATACCGGAAGAAGATATCGTAATTTCGATGACTATGAATGGTTATATTAAGCGTACAACTATAGACTCCTTTAATGTTCAAAATAGAGGTGGTAAGGGTGTTAAAGGTATGGCGACATACGATGAAGATGAAATTGATCAGTTCTTAGCTCTTTCAACTCATGATTACTTACTGGTCTTTACTAATAAAGGTAAAGTGTATAGAATGCGTGGATTTAATGTTCCTGCAGCAAGTAGAACTGCTAAAGGAATTCCAGTCGTCAACTTACTATCTCTGGATGAAGGAGAAGAAGTACGTACGCTGGTGAAAGTACCTAGAGATGATGAAGACTCTAAATATGCATTCTTCGTAACTCGACAAGGTATTGTAAAACGTGTTGCAGTGAGTGAGTTTGAGTCAATTCGACAAAATGGTAAAATTGCAATTACGCTACGCGAAGACGATGAACTCGTGGCTGTCAAAATGACGGATGGTTCAAATGAAATTATCATCGGTGGAGGCAACGGTAAAGCAGTTCGCTTTGACGAGAATGAAGTTCGACCAATGGGACGTACTGCATCTGGTGTTCGAGGATTCGATGTTGATGGTGGAATCGTCGTAGGGGTCGCAACTGACCGTGAAGGTAAGTATATTTTAGCCATTACTGAAAAAGGTTATGGAAAACGTACTGAATTAGATGAGTATCGCTTAACCAAACGTGGTGCTAAAGGTGTTAAAACAGTTAATATTACTGAGAAGAACGGAAATCTCGTATCGCTTCGTGCTGTCGAAGGTGATGAAGAGCTTCTTGTTATTTCAAGTGATGGAACTGTTATCCGTACAGAAGTTGCAAATATAGGAATATATGGTCGTTCAACGATTGGTGTTCGAATTATCAATGTTGGAGAAAATGACGCTGTAGCTTCAGTCGCGGTGTTGAAAGTTAGTGAAGAAATTGCTGACTCAGATACCGATGATAAGTCACACGATGATACAGTGACTGAAACCGAAACTGTAGATTCAGAATAATATAGTATAAAAGCATACGATTAGTCGTATGCTTTTTCTTTATCTACAATTAAAACTTACTAATTTGACAATAAATACAGTAATGGCTATAATTATCTTAAACTCAGTGTGAGGGAATAATATAGTCGCAAGTTATTTAAAGAGAGATACTGTTGGTGAGAGGTATTATTAATTGATTATAGATCTACCCTTGAGAGATTAAGTTCGGAAGACAGCCGTTATCTGTTAAAGGAATGTTTCACGTGAAACATTCGAAAAAGGGTGGCACCACGGTAAATCCGTCCCTTAATGAGGGTGTTTTTTTTATTTTAGGAGAGATAGTTATGTTAGATATTAATCTATTTAGAACTGATGCGGATATTATTCGCGAAAACATAAAGAAAAAATTCCAAGATCACAAGCTACCGATGGTCGATGAAATCATTGCATTGGATATTGAATATCGTGGTTTAAAGACACGTGCGGACGAATTGCGTGGTCAAAGAAACTCATTAAGTAAGGAAATTGGTAAACTAATGGGTCAAAAGAGAATCGATGAAGCAAATTCCATTAAAGAGCAAGTTCAAGCATTTGCTAAAGAACTTGAAGAAATTGAGCAAAATGAAGAGCCGGTATTTGAAAAATTACAACAACTCTTGATGCAAATACCGAACTTAATAGCTGATGATGTTCCTTTGGGAAAAGATGACAGTGAAAATGTTGAGCGCTCACGTCATGGTGAAATGGTAGAAAAGCCATTTGAAGTCCCTTATCATGTAGATATTATGGAGTCATTCGATGGAATCGACTTAGATGCAGCACGAAAAGTTAGTGGACAAGGATTCTACTACTTACAAAAGGATGTTGCGCGTCTTCATTCAGCTGTCACTGCATACGCGAGAGACTTCATGATTGATCGTGGTTATGATTATGTCATTCCACCATATATGATTCGTAGTCACGTTGTTACTGGTGTAATGAGTTTCGAAGAAATGGAAAATATGATGTATAAGGTTGAAGGTGAGGATCTGTACTTAATTGGTACCAGTGAACACTCAATGATTGGTAAGTTTATTGATACAATCAACCCTGAATCTAAGATGCCTCAACGCCTCACTAGCTACTCACCTTGCTTCCGTAAAGAAGTAGGTGCTCATGGAATAGAAGAGCGAGGAGTATATAGAATACACCAGTTTGAGAAGCAAGAGATGGTTATTGTATGTAAACCGGAAGAAAGTGCTGCATTATTTGAAGAAATGTACAAAAATTCAGTTGATTACTTCCGAAGTTTAGATATTCCAGTCAGAGTACTAGAGTGCTGCTCAGGGGATTTAGCTGATCTAAAACACAAATCTGTTGATGTTGAAGCATGGAGTCCTCGTCAAAAGAAATTCTTCGAAGTAGGAAGTTGTTCAAACCTTACAGATGCTCAAGCAAGAAGACTGAAAATAAGAATTGATACAAAAGACGGACGCGTATTTGCACATACTTTAAACAATACAGTTGTTGCACCTCCGCGGATGCTTATCGCATTTTTAGAGAATAACCTTCAAGAAGATGGTTCAGTACTAATTCCTGAAGCATTAAGACCTTACATGGGATTCAAAGAGAAAATGGTTCCTGTATCTAAATAAATCATTAAAAAAAGGAGTTAATCTTACGATTAACTCCTTTTTTAATTGCATTAACTACTGTTTTTCTAAGTATTCCTTAATAATTCGAGTTACAGGAGCAGAATTATTGTCTTCAATTAAAAAATCAGCAATTTGTTTGACATCATCATGCGCATTCATAACGGCATATCCAATACCCGCTAGCTCGAGCATTCCAATATCGTTATGATAATCACCAAATGCAACAACATCATCTTGATCAATATTCATTTCTTCGAGAAGATGCTTAAGACCTTCTCCTTTATCGACATTGTTATGCATGACGTCAATCCAAATTTTACCCGCAGTAACAGCATTATAACGACTTGATAGGGCAGGTTCAATAAAATTCTTGTAATTATCAACCGTATTTTCAAGACTTAACATAGTGACTTTGATTATATCATCATTCACTTTAGATATATCGTCGACTATATTGTAGTCGAGATAATATTCATACAGTTTTTGTTTATGGTCATCATCATAGACCTCGACATAAGCACTCGTTAGAGACGATGCGATAATTGAAGTTTCTTTTGCTTTACGAATGGGAACTAGTACTTCTTCAATATCTTCCTGAGAAAATACAGACTTATAGATTATTTTACCGTTATACTCGACAATTGCACCATTGTCTGAGATAAAATTGATCTCATGATTAAAATCCTTAACTTTATTTTTAATGCTAAAGAGTGTTCTTCCAGAAGCTAAAACAAGTCCGGAATCACTACTGTTTAGTAGGTCTAGTGTTTCTTTAAAATCTTTTGGCAACTCTGAATTATCGTTCAGAAGAGTGTGATCCATGTCACTTACAAATAGTTTTGGCATATGTTACCTCCAGTGAAATTATATCATAAATGTTTCACGTGAAACGTTGCATTTATTTGCATATTTGTTATAATAACTATGCTACTACAACATAATCTAATGAACCAGGTCAGGGTAGGAATACAGCAGCCTTAATTTAGCTCTTATGTGTGTAGTGGCTTTTTTTGTATCCAAAATGAGGTGATAGATCATGAATCACGAAATGTATATGAGAGAAGCTATAAAACAAGCTAAATTGGCATATGAGATGGATGAAGTACCTGTCGGTGCTATCGTAGTAAAAGACGGAAAAATTATAGGTAAAGGATTCAATCTAAGAGAGAGTACCAAAAGAACAAGCGCACATGCAGAAATTGAAGCCATGAATGATGCGGGGAAATCACTTAATAGTTGGAACTTAAGCGGTTGTACTGTTTATGTAACTGTTGAACCTTGTCAAATGTGTGCAGGGGCAATGATTCAAGCTCATGTAGATACGGTAGTATATGGTGCTAATGAACCCAATAGTGGTAGCTATGGGTCAGTATTGAATATGTCTGAAATAAAGGGATTTAATCATTACCCGAAGGTAATCCCAAACATACTCGAATCTGAAGGGAGATTACTTATGAAAGAATTTTTTAAAGAAAAACGTAATAATGAAGTAAAAATCAAACGCGTCGATGAGAAATCCTATAATCTATACTTAGATGTCAGAAAGAAAGTGTTTGTTGAAGAACAAAACGTTGATATAGGACTTGAAATAGATGAATATGATTCAGCTAATAACGAGAATGTAATGCATGTAATGGCGGTTGTTAATAATCAAGTTGTTGGAGCTGCACGTTATGTGAAAAAGGGAGATACCCTCAAGGTTGGACGAGTTGCAGTGCTCAAAGAGTATCGAAAATTCAAAATAGGGACTAAGTTGCTCCAAGATGCGGAGAAACAAGCGAAAAATAATGGATTTAAACGACTTGAATTGGGTGCCCAGATTCAAGCAATACCATTCTATGAAAAAAATGGTTATAAAGAATATGGTGAAGTCTTTGATGACGCAGGGATTGATCATATAATGATGGAAAAGGAAATCAAATAAAAAAACATCAATCTTAGTGATTGATGTTTTTTTATAGCATAAACTTATGTGTTCGGTACTTCACTGATTTGTGTTGCTTTGACGATAGTTCGCCATGGATCAACAGTTGTCTGTTCTGTACATGTAATTAAAGTAAGTGTTCTAGCATCTGGAGTATCATTCAAGACCGACACATCCGTATGATGAACGGTAGAAATGTCTTCAATACGATAAGTGTAAGTATTCTTTTTATCGTTAAGTATTACTTCATCACCAATTTCAAGTTTATCAAAATCTCTAAAGACACAGCTTGCACAGTTACCATTGTGGCCCGCGATAGCAAAGTTTCCGTTACCTGTAGGTTCAGGAGAACTTTCATACGCAACTACATAGCGAGAAAGATAGTTCCAATCATTTGTTTTAGCAATCAAATGATTAACACCGAGTTTTTCAATAACTATATAGCCCCATACATTGGCATCAACAGTCTCAGCTGGCAATTCCGAGTTCTCAGATAATAAAGGAGCATTCATAAAATTTTGTAGTTCCTGTTCCTGTGATTTACGTTCGAAGTATTTGATACCGACATCGTAAACAATGATTGAGAGCCCCAGCACAGTCATTAGTATCCCAATGATACCAAGAACATTTACTTTTTTCTTCTTTTCCATACCTTAATTATATGGAATCAAATAAGTAATTACAACCAATAGGCCGTATGATATAATGAATAATAGGTGATAACATGGCATATCAGTCATTATATAGAAAATACAGACCTTCTACGATGGACGAAGTAGTCGGCCAACAACATATTGTTGAAGTCCTTACAAATTCAGTAAAAAAAGATAAGATATCGCATGCTTATCTTTTAACTGGTCCACGAGGTACCGGGAAAACCTCAACAGCAAAATTGTTTGCACGTGCAGTAAACTGTACAAGTGACACTGAACTGATCTGTGGTCAGTGTGATAACTGTGTTGCAGTACAAAATAACACGCACCCTGACTTAATTGAAATCGATGCAGCAAGTAATAACGGTGTCGATGAAATCCGAAGTCTAATCGAACGTGTTAAATACACACCAATTTTAGGTAAATATAAAGTTTATATTATTGATGAGGTCCATATGTTAACACAAGGTGCATTTAATGCCCTTTTGAAGACATTAGAGGAACCACCAAGTCACGTCGTCTTTATTCTTGCGACTACAGAAATTCATAAAGTGCTTCCAACCATCATTTCAAGATGCCAAAGATTCGATTTTACGAGAATTCCTGAATTGGCAATTGCAGAGCGTTTAGACAGTATTTTAGAGAAAGAACATGAAAGTGCAGAACCTGGTGCAACGGAATTGATTGCATCATTATCGGGTGGTGGATTGCGTAATGCTCTAACTATTCTAGAACAAGCAATTGTGCTATCTGATGGTCCAATTACAAAGCAACAAATCTATGCGTCAAACGGTGTACTGTCAGTTGATGGAAAAATGGAAATGTTTAGAAATATTGCGGCAAGTGATATGCAGCAACTTATTGATAATATTCAAGCTATGAAAATGCAATCAGTCAGCTATGATCGCTTAGTGATGGACATTACTAAAAACCTCAAAGATAGTCTGATTTATACGTATACTAAAATGAATACATTAACTGAAGATACTTTAGTTCGTTATTTATCAGAAGCATTTACAACAGATGTTCGTCTTAAAATGATTGATATCTTGTTAGAGTATGCAGAAAAGATGCGTTTCTCACAACAACCCGAAATGTACTTTGAGATTGCTATGTTAGACATATTCAATCATTTTTCGAATAACTCAGGTATAGTACAAGGACAGCCAACTCAAAAATATACGCAGTTTGTTCCAAATAAACAAGAGACTGTAGTTGAAACTCCAAAAGACTTAAATCCGATAGTAGAATCCGTAAATACGAAAGGTGCTACAGATTTAGATCCAGTAGTACTCACAAAAGATGTAAGTAAACAACCAGAAGTTGTTATATCGAATCCAGAAGATGCAATACAATTTGAGTTTGATGATACTGAACATGAAGTAATCGAAGATGTCATTGATGATTCAATAAACGCATCAAGTATTGCTCCTGTACATACAGAAAATAGTATTGGGCTAAAGAATATTGATACTGATATGGTTATAAGACTTATGGTAACTGCTGATAAGTCACTAAGATTAGCAGATGAAGAGCAATTTACGCAAATCCAAAGGTATCGAAATATACCACAATGGGCACGATCAGCGAGATTACTATCTGGCGGTAAAGTTGTGTTAAGTAGTCCGTTCTTTGTGGTTGTGGCGATGCAGTCTGAAATTGAAGTTCGTGAAATTGGTGAAGCACGGAATCGTCACGAACTCAATAAATTTAGCGAAGTGATTTTCAATAAAGATAAAACAATCTTAGCAATCTCGGTAAATATGTATCAAGAAGCGGTCGCGAGGTTTATTGAACTTAATAAAGCAGGAACCTTACCAAGTCCTGTTTTACCTGAAGAACTTACTGTAACAGAAGAAAATGCGGAAGATGCACGAATTGTTGATGAGTCACTTGATAGTGTCTTAAATCTATTTGGTGACTCCGTAGAAATTATTGAATAGGAGTTATAATGTATCCGAAAACACTGCAACAACTCATAGAGTCTTTTAAAATGCTTCCTGGAGTTGGTCAAAAAACAGCAGAACGTTATGCACTTACAATGTTGGAATCAAACATTGAAGATCTCAACGAATTTGCAAGCAATCTGATGAATATAAAATTAAACATTAAAACATGTAAAGTATGCCATAATCTTACAGAAACAGAAATCTGCGATATTTGTGCAGATAATACTCGTGATCAAAATACAATTTGTGTTGTTTCAAGTGCTAAAGAAGTTTTCTCAATCGAAAAAACACAAGAATATCATGGTGTCTATCATGTACTCGACGGCCTGATTTCAACGAAAAAAGGCATAATGCCTGATCAATTGAATATTGAAAGTTTGGAAAAACGTCTATCCCAAGAATCAAAAGAAGTGATTTTAGCATTGAATGCAACAGTTGAAGGTGAAATGACTTCATTGTACCTTGCTAAAAGGCTCGAGGATAGAGTTGATGTAACACGTTTGGCTTTCGGACTTCCAATTGGAGGGCATCTCGATTATGCCGATGACATGACATTAATCAAAGCTTTTGAAGGGCGTAATAAAATTAAGTAAAGGAGGATAACATAATGAGCTCAATCGCATATATTTCGGATGAAAGAATGATAGAATTTCATAGAAGTAATGGTCATCGTTCCATCAATTTTTGGCGTCTTAGCACGAAGCGATTTGAACGTTTTGATGTGGGCTCATTGTTATTCTTTATAGACAAACGTTATATTCACCCCGTAACAAAGGAAAAAGGAATTATTGGATATGGACGTGCTCGTAGCGTACGAACGATGAGTATCAAGCGGACATGGGACGAGTACCAACACATGAATGGATACAAAGATTATCCTTCGTTTCATGAGTCCATTATGAATGCAACTAAAGATGGGGAAGCGCCTAAGCAAATTCAATCAATCGAATTAGATCATGTCGTATTTTTCAAAGGACCAGTCTTTCTAAGTGAAGTTGACTTCGTCTTGCCAAGTAGACTTGAATCATTCTTGTATCTTGTAGATGGTGGCAGAGATGTCGCGATTGAACTCTTAAAGAAAGCAGAAACGATTGGTATCGATCAATGGTTTGCAGCAATAAATGCGCGCGTAGAAATGAATTTAATTTATGAAGATATCCATGAACAGACGATCCGAAATGCAATTTCTGATATAGCAGTAACATGGACACAATTACAAGAAAATTTGACCTACAATATTGAAAATACATCGCGAATCGGTCCAATCGCATATCAATATACGGAGCGGTTAACTAAAATCTATTTGCCAAGCTCATCAATAAAAAACCATTTTTACGAGCTTCTCGGTATTATAACGTGGTTAAAAAAAGAACTCGAAGTTTATCAACTTGAGTTCGTCATTGTATCGAAAACTTCGATGCGTGATTTTGAAGATCAATTTAAGCGCCTGAAGTTAACGCCCTTATATATTTAGGTTTTGCTTCGTGGTATTCAACATTTAACTCATTGAGCATATCTACATAGTGTGGATATGCTTTTTCGTTTGCTTCATGTAGTTCATATTCCAATTCGAAATCGTTGTGGTTCTCGAATGATGATGCATCGAGGCACCAAGACCCATAAGTATCATCATACGTATAGCGTTGTGTGTCACTATATGCAATGCAATCCAATTGGTTAACGTCCAAGTTTAACCGATTAAAAAAATCAATGACGGAAGGGTGGTCTAATGTCTTTGTTTCTAAGAGCACCTCATGTTCCATGACCCCATCCTCTTGAGGAATTTTAACTGTAAACTCGAAGCGATTATCGACTGTGCGAATACGGCACATGATGCCCATACTGTACAGTTGACGATCAGGTGTATCGTAGTAATCATTGCGTTGGTTGACTCCAGAATCGAAAGGCAATTTCGACTTAATCTTCTCAAATAACGGTTCATCCAACATTGTTTTGTATTCAATCTCTAGGTTATGTTTCATATTACTATGTTACAATATGTCTAAAGGAAAAGGAAGTAACTTATGAAACGATTTATAACAATTCATCGTGGTGATAGTGCATCAGAAAGTATTTGCCAAATGGTAACACGCAAATTAACTGAAGGTGGTATGGTTCGTGATGAGCATCAACCAGAACTCGTGATTTGTGTTGGTGGTGATGGTACTTTGTTGAAAGCCTTTCACGAGTATATTGATAAAGTTGAAGACGTCTCGTTTGTGGGTATTCATACGGGTACTTTAGGGTTTTCAACAGATTATACACAGGATCAAATTGATGATTTCATTGCGGATGTATTAACAAAACAACCGATCATTGATGAGAAGAGAATCTTAGAAGTCACTTTAAAAAATACTACCAAGGTGTCCCATTACTACGCACTTAATGAAGTTCGCGTGGAAAATATTGTAAAGACGCAAACGATGGATATTCATATTGACGATTCATATTTTGAAACTTTTAGAGGAAATGGTGTATGTATATCAGGGCAATATGGATCGACTGCATATAATCGTTCGATTGGCGGAGCAGTAATTTATCCGGGTCTTGATCTCTTACAGATGACAGAAATATCTGGAATTCACCATCGCCACGCTCGAAGTTTAGGGTCACCACTGGTGATGAATCCACATACAACAATTAGACTTACGAGTGACTCGTTTGATCATGCGTTGCTTTGCTATGACCATCTACATGTTCATTTAGATTCAATCCACGATATAACAATTCGAAATAGTGACCATGTCATGCGTTTTGCTCGTTTCAAAGAGATACCTCATATAACACGCTTAAATGCACTATTCTAAAAAAAACAGGAGATAATCCTGTTTTTTAGTGTCTGTGTCTATTTTGTGTTTCACTGTACATATGAAATGCGACGGCAAGTGGAATCATATATGAAAGCAATGATGATCCCCCATACGAAATAAAGGGTAAAGTAATTCCGGTAATCGGAAGCACTGCCATAATCATCCCAATATTTTCTAGATGCTGGAAGAAAATCATTCCAATGATTCCCATCATCATATAACGTTCTCTCGGTAAATCACTGTGTTTTGTAATGGAGACGAGTTTAATATCAAATAAGAATGATAGTGCGATAGTTATTGAGCCACCGATGAAACCAAAATTTTGAGAAATAACGGCAAAGATGAAGTCTGTTTGTGCTTCAGGATAATGGGCAATCATCGTTCCGAGAGGATGTCCATTAATACCAGCAGTTCCGTAAGAAATCATCGATTGGAAAAGTTGGTAACCATGTCCCATAGCGTACTTTTCATAGTCAAGCCAGCCATAGAAACGATCCAAGCGATATGACGTCGATCCTCCACCAAGTAAAGTATTCAAGACATCTGGGTAGTTATAGTAGAGGAAGACAATTCCTAATAATGCGCCAATACTTAATGTTGCAATGATAATGAACCATTCGCGACGTACACCAGATAAAATAAACATAGTTGCTAAACTAAATAGAATAACAATAGGAACTCCAGTATCTGGTTGTAAGAAAATTAGGATAAAAGGTGGGAGTGCAAATTTAGCAATTTTGAAAAATAGTTGAAAATCACTTTGAAATGTATACCCTTCTTTATCGGTATTATGTTGATGAATGACATTTGCAGCTTTGATAACTAAGACAATTTTCATGAACTCACTAGGCTGAAAAGAACCGATTCCAGGGATCATATACCAAGCCCGTGTTCCGTTAATTGGTGCAACGATACTGCTGTTGATATTTGCAAAACGTGCGATTACAAGACCAGCTAGAAGGACCATTAAGATCCAATAAGCTATATCTATCGCAGTAAACAGTCGGTCTATTCCGATTTTAATTAGAAATGCGATAACTGCGAATCCAATCGCAAACCACATTAATTGTTTCTTAACTAAAGAAATTGCATCTGCTTGACCATTATCTAAAAGTGGTGCGGATAGATAGATGGCCACAACACTTATCGTTGCGAATGCAATCATAATTCCGAACAAAACTTTGTCTAAGGTAAAGTAGCGCTTACTTTCATTGATGAATTTGTTCATTGTCGCTCCTTTTGTGAATAGATAGAATAGTGTATAATATATAAAGATAAATCAAGAGGTGTTCCACATGAATCGTCTTCAAACTTATTACGAACAATTACAATTACCTTTAAAATCATTATTCTTTGGATCGTTGCTAGTCGCAATTGGTACGATTATACCTAATCCATATGTGAATAGTGTTTTAAAATTGGATAGCCCAATACTACTTTCAATATCACGTGTGTTATTGATGAGTGGTGGTATTATTTTAGCATATTTCCCACTATATGTTTTTATCAAGTTACTCTCTCATGAGAAAAACGAACCGAACATAGTAGTCACAGGAATTATATCATATCTAGCATTTTTAGTATCTATGCTACTCTTGTCACCAACGACATCACCAACGGCTACTTACATTAGCGCATTAGTGATCAAATTAGGTGATAAACAGTATATGTTATACCGTACAGGGATATTTGGTTTAATAGCAATCTATCTCTTTGTTAAGAATATATATCGTAAAACTTCAGAAAAACGTCACATAAGTAATGTCTCATTTGCGGATCGTGAAACAGTTAAGATGGTTTTCGCAATCGTAGGATCATCTGTGATCGGTATGCTCTTTGCATTTGGATGGCCATATTTTATGGAAATGATGTACAGCATCATGGAGTTTATTTCGCAAGATGTAAATAATCCAATGAGTTTATTTGCTTATGGAGCGCTAGAACGTCTCATGGCACTTGCTAACCTTGATGTTATATTACACCAAGAATTCTGGCTCAATACCTTAGGTGGAACCTGGATGAACCTTGCAGGTCAATCATTCGTTGGTGATGTCAACATCTGGGCCGGACAGTTAAAAGAAACGGTGAATGTCTTTGGTGCTGGTCGCTTTACAAGTGCATATTATGTTATGAACATCTTTGCCGTTCCAGCTTACTTAATTGCAATCTCAACGACCATTTCAAACAAACGTGCACGTAACCGTAATATCGGATTATTAATTGCTGCGATTCTTGTATCGATGGTTGGTGGTACGTTGTTACCAATCGAAATTTTAATGTTACTTACAAGTCCAACACTATACTTCTTCCACCTGTTTGCAACAAGTTTTATTTATGCGATTCTGAGTGGATTCTCGGTAGCATTGGGATTCTCCTTCTTTGGAAATCTACTCTCAGCAACACCTGGAAACATTATCGATTTGATGGGTATTTCTTATAATACTGTATTAGTAAGTAAAGTCTTTATCTTATTGCTCGTAGGTATCATTGTCTTCCTAGTTTACTTCTCATTCACACGCTTGTACTTCAATAAACTAGCATTGGATGTTCTAAGTATTACAAATAAGCAACAACGTATTGAAGACTTCACAGAAGGTCTTGGTGGTGTATCAAATATTGAAACAGTATCAAGTACGTTAACGCGAATTCATGTTGAACTAAGGGAGCGAGAAGATTTAAATATTGCTGCGCTTCACCGTCAGGGTGTTACTCGAATTGTTGAGACTCGCCAAGGCTTTGTCTTGTCCATTGGTTCACCAGCATATATGATTCAAAAAGCTATTAACAAAAATATGAAAACATACAGAGCAATACACGAAGTAGAGGAAGTTGAAGAGAATGAAGGATAATTCAAAACTGACACCTATGCTCCAACAGTATATGGAAATAAAACAAAACACCAATGATGCGTTGGTGTTTTATCGATTAGGTGATTTTTACGAACTCTTTTTTGAGGATGCCGTAGTTGCATCAAAAGTTTTAGACCTTGTGCTAACAGCACGATCGGCAGGTGGTAATGAGAAAGCACCCATGGCGGGTGTACCGCATCATGCCGCAGCATCTTATATTCAAAAACTTGTGAATGCGGGTTATAAAGTAGCGATCGTCGAACAAGTTGAAGATCCCAAATCAGTTAAGGGAATTGTGAAACGCGAGGTTGTAGAAATTGTCACTCCGGGTACATATCTCGAGGTTGAAGACCATGAAACGCGTGAGATTGCAGCCATTCATACAGATCTCGTTTATGCGAGCGTTGTCAGTTGCGACATCGTTTCGGGTACAGTTCGTGCTATAAGAGTTATGAATGATTTCGTAGATATCATTAAAGTTCTCCAACAATTTCAAGTTAAAGAAATCGTAGTTAGCGAAGACTTTGACCCTAATATTTTAAAAGAAGTTAAAGCCAAAACAGATATTTATGTATCATATCAAGAAACAATTGATGAGACCATGAACCATGATGATAAGGCGATTGGAATGGCCTTATCACGATTGAGTGCCTATTTAAAATATACGCATAAGCGCTCATTGCAACATTTATCAGATGTTGTCGTTTTGAACGATCAAGCATACCTTCGTATGGATTATGCAACAATGACAAACCTTGAACTGATAGATCATCAAAATGGCAAAGAGTTGTCCTTGTTTCACTACCTCAACAAAACCCGCACAAATATGGGAGCACGTGCTTTAAAACAAGAGTTGATGCAACCAATGGTTAGCAAAACAGCGATCTACAAACGGCACGCTCAGATCGAAACACTAATTCAAGATTATCTGTTAAATGATAAATTAGTGGCAAGTTTAAAAGAAGTCTATGATATTCATCGTGTCGTTGCACGGATGGCGACAGGAAAGCATAATGCCCAAGACCTTGTTCGTCTGAAGAAGACATTGGGAGTCTTCCGTACAATTCAAAGAGATATTGAAGGTTTTGATGAGTTCCAATTCATTAGTGAATTAGACCCCTTAGAAGCAATTTTTGAGATGCTTGATAATACAATTTTAGATGATGCTCCCGTTCAATTAAAAGAAGGGCGTACATTTAAAACCGGGATTCATGATACCTTAGATGAACTCCTCGAAATTTCAAAAAATGGCAAGCAATGGCTCGTTACGTATGAAGCCAAACAACGGGAAAAAACAGGCATTAAAAATTTAAAAGTAGGATACAATCGTGCGTTTGGATACTTTATTGAAGTGTCAAAAGGACAAGTTGATAATGTTCGTGATGATTTCGGTTATATCAGAAAACAAACACTAACCAATGCCGAACGCTATATCAGTGAAGAACTTCAAGAATATGAAGTGAAGATAAGCCAAGCAAGTGACCAAATTTTACAGATCGAAACTGAACTCTTTGCGAAGTATTCTGAGTATGTTTCAGAACATGCGAAATCCATTCATGCAATTGGAGATGGTCTTGCGACATTGGATGTACTTGTTGCTTTAGCAGAAATTTCGGCACTTCCTGGTTTTACAAAACCAAAAGTTGTAGAGGGGCGTTACCTTGATATTCAAGAAGGAAAACATCCTGTATTACAAGCAACCCTTAAAGATCAACAATACATTGCAAGCGATACTCTAATGGATGAATCGATTTATACACTGATTTTAACTGGACCGAATATGGGTGGTAAGAGTACCTATATGCGAATGGTCGCATTAAATGTTGTGCTTGCACAAATGGGATGTTTTGTGCCATGTGACCGCATGGAATGGAGTCTTGTTGATCAAATCTTTACACGCATGGGTGCCAGTGACGATATTCTCATGGGTCAGTCTACGTTTATGGTTGAAATGATTGAAGCGCAAGCAGCTTTATCTAATGCGACAGAACAGTCATTAATTCTGTTTGACGAAATTGGTCGTGGAACCTCAACCTATGACGGGATGGCACTAGCCCAAGCAATTATTGAATATATTAATAACTCGGTTAAAGCACGGACGATTTTCTCGACTCATTATCACGAACTGGTTGCACTGGAAGAAATGTATGATGGCATTAAAAATATTCATGTTGAAGTTCATGAAGAAAATGACCATGTAACATTCCTATATCGTGTTTTAGATGGGCGAGCAGATAAATCATATGGGATAAACGTTGCGCGTCTTGCACATTTACCGCAAAGTATTATTGATCGCGCAAAACAAAATCTTGAAGTTCTCGAACTTTCTAAGAACTCAGTCAATATTGATAGTAAAGTAATTCAAGTAGAAGTAGAACCTCAAGGTTATGGATTTGTGAAGCAACGGCTTCAAGGAATCGATGTTAATCAACTGACACCGATTGAAGCGTTAATGCTTGTTTCTGAACTCAAAAAAGTTTTAGAAGGTGATTCACATGAGTAAAATTCACGTATTAGATACACATTTAACAAATATGATTGCTGCTGGTGAAGTTGTTGAACGTCCAGGTGGTATTGTAAAAGAACTTGTTGAAAATGCAATTGATGCTATGGCTACAACGATTGATATTAAAATCATTGAAGGTGGAATGCAATTGGTTGAAGTATCTGATAATGGTGAGGGTATGAGTGCTGATGATTTGTCACGTGCCTTTGAGCGTCACTCAACAAGTAAAATATCTGATACAGATGACTTAAACGCAATCCTGACATTTGGATTTCGTGGGGAAGCATTGCCGTCGATATCGTCAGTTAGCCAAGTTGAAGCGACAACAAACAATGGTGATACTGGCCATCGTATTTTTATTGATAATGGTAAAAAACGTGACGTCGTGCGGTTTGCACGAAATAAAGGAACAACAATTCACGTTCGAAATCTCTTTTTGAAGACGCCTGCGCGTCTGAAATACATTAAGAATATTCATTATGAAAACTCGATCATCCAGGATACTGTGCAAAAATTTGCATTGGGTCGACCGGATATAGCTTTTTCACTCACGCTTGATGATCGCATGGTGTTTAGAAGTTATGGCACTGGTGATGTCATGGATGTGTTCCACCGAATTTATGGAGGAACTATTACAGAAGATTCACGCCGCTTCGAAGCATCAAATTATGATTTCAAAATCGAGGGGGTTGCAGCTTTACCGCAACATAATCGTTCAAATCGATATGCGATTTGGTTATATATCAATGATCGAATGATTCGTTATCCAAAAGCTCAAAAGGCTGTCGTTGATAGCTTTAGACGTCATATGCCGACCGACCGTTATCCAATTGTTGTCATGAAGATAACAGTAGATCCGCAACTTGTTGACGTCAACGTTCATCCAAGTAAATGGGAGATTCGTTTGTCGAAAGAAGATCAACTTGTATCATTAATTCAAAATCATTTGGAGGCGTTACTGTCAGAAGGTATGCGTCCACAAAAAATCACAATAAAACCAAGTTTACCAGAACAAACGGATATGCGAGATGCACTACAAAATGCGATTATTGAAACTCAAAAAGAAATCTATATTGAAGAAAATTTTGTTAAAAATACCATTCTATCGAGCACATTCGATGATGAATCAGAAGTAACATCAGAACCAGTAAACATCACAGATATGCCAGTTATTGATACACCGATATTTACTCACGATTATCGTGTTGAAGAAAAAGAGACTGCTTTTATACCTCAAACACCATATCCATCTGAACCAAAACCCATAGAAGTTTTAATTGAGCCACTAACAGTTCTATCACAATTAAGTGGTAAATATATCTTGGCCCAAGGGGATGCGGGATTATATATAATTGATCAACATGCGGCAATGGAGCGTGTTCGTTACGAATACTATCAAGATAAACTCTTAAATAAAGATGTACCCATGCAAGACTTTTTGATTCCAATGATTATTGAAGGGCGTCAAAAACTAATTGGTCAGATCAATGCAATCAATGAAGTCTTTAGACCATTTCAAATGCAACTCGAAGTTTTTGGAGATGATGCATTTGTCCTTCGGGCTGTTCCAGTCTGGATTGATGAAGCAGAGGTCCATGAATTTGTGAATGAAGTATTGGATATGTTCGAAACGGACAAAGTGGTTCGTGAAGAGGATGTGCGTCGTAATGTCATTGCGACATTGGCGTGTCATTCTTCAGTGCGCTTTAATGAGTTTATGTCTATGGAAGCCATGGAAACATTGGTTGAGCAATTGCGACATACGCAACAACCGTTCCATTGTCCCCATGGACGTCCGACATTTATAACAGTCGAGCACAATCAACTCATTAAGGAATTTAAACGATGAAAAAAATAGTAGTAATTGCAGGTGTAACTGCATCTGGGAAAACAAAAATGGGTGTTGCATTGGCTCATCGATTTAACGGTGAAATTATAAGTGCCGATTCCGTTGCGGTCTATCGTGAACTGAATATTGGTTCTGCGAAGCCATCAATGGAAGAACGTGAGGGCATCATCCATCATTTAATTGATGTTACATCGATTGAGGAACCGTATCATGTTGCCCAGTTTCAAAAAGATGCGCGCGCAGCGATTGCAGCGATTCATGCAAAGGGAAAACTACCAATCATTGTAGGTGGAACGGGACTATACATTAATGCATTAGTAAATGATTACCGTTTCGAAGAAGAAGTTCCGGATGTGAAGGATTCCTTCGAGGGCATCGATGATGACACACTGTATCAGATGCTTCAAGAGCGGGATTCGGAGGCAGCGCAATCAGTTCATCCCAATAACCGTAAACGTATTGTACGAACACTAAACATGCTTCAAGACGGTAAGACAAAGACCGAAATCCATGAAAACCAAAAAAATGTGGCTCTGTTTGACGCATGTATTTTCTTCTTGCAAACAGACCGCGTCGTACTTTATGAGCGAATTAATAAGCGCGTTGATATGATGATGGCACAAGGGCTTGAGTCGGAAGTTTCATGTTTGCTTCACCATAATCCAAAACTCTTTGAACTGCAGGCTTTACAGGCAATCGGATACCGTGAATTTGAACCGTTTTTTAACCATGAGATTAGTGCGGAAGCGCGTGATGAACTCATAAAACGGAATACCCGTCGTTTTGCTAAAAGACAGATTACGTGGTTCAAACACCAAACACCGAGTCAATGGATTGATATTCAATCGAGCAATGCCTTTGAAACAGTATCGCAACGTGTTACACAATTTATACAAGGGCCTACGGAATCGTAGGTCTTTTAATTTCCCAGGAAATAGTATATGTGAAGTATCTTTCATCAAACGATGCGTAAAACTATTGAAAGCACAATATCACTGTGTTAATATATTGATACAGCGGAAGGAAGTTAGTTTATGCTTAAACTGAAGAATATTACAAAGAATTATGGACAGGTTCAAGCACTCAAAGATGTAAGCCTTACATTTAGAGACACTGAATTTGTATCTATCCTGGGACAATCAGGAAGCGGAAAAACAACATTATTAAATATTGTAGGTGGGTTGGATCGTTATACATATGGTGATTTAATTATCGATGGGCAGTCCACAGAAACCTATACAGATAAACAATGGGATGCATACCGAAATAGCTCTGTCGGATTCGTCTTCCAATCCTATAATTTAATCCCCCACTTGACAGTACTACAGAATGTCGAGCTATCTATGAAGTTATCGGGCATTGGAAAACAGGAAGCACATAAGCGCGCGGAAGAAGCACTTATTAAAGTTGGTTTACATGACCAAATCAACAAAAAACCGAATCAAATGTCAGGTGGACAAATGCAACGTGTAGCGATCGCACGGGCATTAGTTAATGATCCAGATATTATCTTAGCGGATGAACCAACAGGAGCACTAGATAGTAAAACAAGTGTAGTGGTCATGGACCTTCTCAAAGAAATATCAAAAGAAAAGTTAGTTATTATGGTAACGCACAATGCTGAACTTGCTCATACCTATAGTTCACGAATCGTTGAATTCTTGGATGGAGAAATGGTTTCTGATAGCAATCCTGTAAGTAATGATATTGAAGAGGAAAGCAATCATAAACAGGTTATGACAGCGATGCCTTATCGTACGGCATTAACATTGAGTGGACGAAATCTATGGGCTAAAAAAGGTCGTACCATTCTAACAAGTATAGCAGGAAGTATCGGAATCATTGGAATTGCCTTGGTTCTCGCACTTTCGACTGGATTATCGAATACAATTAAGACCATGCAAGAAGAAACGCTTGCCTCATCACCAATCACAATCGAGCAAACAGCAATGGACTATGGTATGGCGATGAGTCCAAATCTTTCGAATCCTGGTGAGTCCTATCCAGATTCTACATCAATCAATGTCTATGACCCAATGGAAGGTTACGAGGCGAAGAAAAATGTAATTACTGCTGACTATATAGACTATGTAAGAAAACTTGATCCAAATCTCTATATTTCCATTCAAGAATCTACAGGTGTTTCCATGAACTGGATTACACAAAAAGGGTCAAACTATGAATTGGTTCAAACGGGCCAAGATGGTGTGGGTGAACTCTTGAACAACGATGACTTTAACAATCGACAATACGATGTGATTGCAGGTAAGATGCCGACCAATCAAAATGAAATTGTCGTTGTCGTTGATGAATATAACCGAATCCCGAAACAATCTCAACGTATTTTAGGGATAGAAGGTGAATCGTTTGATGCAACGTCCATTGTTGGTAAAGAATACAAACTTATTGAACACAATGATTTCTATCAAGAATCGGCAATGGGGATTTTCCCGCCGGCAAATACATCACAATACGAAACACTCTTTAACAGTGACACTGCAACAACATTAACAGTGTCGGGAGTTTTACGTAAGAGTGAAGCATCATCTGTTTCGATGTACAGCCCTGGACTTTATTACACTGAGGCACTTTCTAAAGATTTCGCAACGCGTGCGCGTCAATCAAATGTTGTGGCAAAACAATTAGAAGTTAAAGATCTTTATTCGGTTGTCTCAGGTCAGCCAATCGCAAATGCAAATCCATTTATGGATTCAGAACAAGTTTACAACGAAGTTCTTGCATCCTTAGGTGGTTCTGATGTTGCAACGAAACTCGCGATCATTCCAAAAGACTTTGAAACGAAGTCACAAATTCGCGATTATCTTGATGCATACAATCAAGGTCGCGAAAAACCTGATCAAATTACGTATACAGATATGTCAGAGATTATGACAAATATTATGGATACAATGGTTAATACGATTTCTTATGTATTAATTGGTTTCTCATCAATTTCATTAGTTGTATCATCATTTATGATTGGTATTATTACTTATGTATCGGTTATCGAACGGACCAAAGAAATTGGCGTGCTGCGTAGTTTAGGAGCTCGTAAAAAAGATATCTCACGTGTCTTTAATGCGGAGACATTCCTAATTGGACTTGTATCCGGTACGTTTGGAATCGTAGTAACATACTTACTTCAGTTCCCAATTAATGCTGTCGTTTACGACTTAACGGGTGCACAAAATATCGCAAACCTAAGTATTAACCATGCATTAATTCTGATTGCAATTAGTATTACATTGACCTTTATTGCAGGATTTATTCCTTCAAAAATGGCAGCTAAAAAAGATCCAGTTGTTGCACTACGTAGCGAATAATTGTGATCATAATCGAACCTTGAGTTTCATAGCAAATTCAAGGTTTTTTTTAATGGCCTTGATACCGTGCAATTAAGTTGAATTACACTTGTTCTAGCACGGTGTCTGACAATCATAAATATGCACAGATTTTTGCTTGCAATTTTAGGCAATCTGTCTATATTATAGATATTTGTCAATGTGATATACTTGAAAACGGAGGGGATTTAAATGAAAAAACTATTTATAATTGGACTTACGATTTTAATACTCGCAGGTTGCTCTGCAGCACCTGTAGAGCCAGATTTAACTGCCGTAGAAGCTGAGACGATGCTTAATGAAGGCAAAGATATTGTTGGCAAAAAGGTAGCGGTGACTGTCAAGGATTTGAATCCTGCTTCAGCATTTGGATATAACATTTTTGATGGAGAACATCTTAATTTTGTATCTCGAGAAAATCCCAAAGTAGAAGTGAATGATAAAATAATTGTGACAGTTACTAAAGTGGAAAGCATGCTTGGGTCGTTTATTATCTCTTATGATAATTTGACAAGAGTTAAGTAATCTCTTTAAGTATTGAGCACTAGTTATTGTAAGGTAGAAGAAACCTAACGAGTGTAATCATCTGGAATACGAACTTAGATCCGAAAATAAATGACCTCCAGCTTCAATAGAGCTTGAGGTTTTTTTGTGCATTCAAAAAAAGAGAACACTAATTCGTATCGAAAATCCTATAATCTATGACTGTTAGATACCGTCATAAAAACCTAAACTAAAAGAAAAGGAGTCAAGTATGTTAGAAGACAAAATAAAAATACTATATCCTCATTATCGGGAAGTACTCGATGTGGCCATCGATTCGACGATAACAGGATATATCATTAATGGTAATACGATACGCGGATCATCTGACGTGATGGCTTTTTATGGCGCACTGGATCGTATTCAAGGCGTTGAGGCAATTCACCAAAAAGCGTGGATTCAAGAACGTGGTGTTCATATTGATATGGGACGTAAATATTTTTCGAAAACGTGGTTTTTTAATCTAATTGAAGTCATGGCTAAGCAAAAACTTAATACATTGCAAATTCATATATCAGAAAACGAAGGGTTTCGGCTTGCGTTGGATGGTTATGAATCGCTATGTTCACCAGAGCATCTAACAACGTTGGAGATGCGCGATATCATTCGCTATGCTAATTACTTTTATATAAAAGTTATTCCATCGTTTGATACACCAGGACATCTAAAATATATCCTTAAGGATTATCCACAGTACCAATTAAAGGGAAACGAATCAGCCTTAGATATTACAAATCCTAGAGCTCGTCGATTCATTAAGGGAATGTTAGGGAGTGTAATGGAGTGTTTCTATACATCCCAAATTATTCATATCGGTGGCGATGAGTTTATTCCATTTGAAAATTATGGTGATTATCCGCAACTCGAAGCCTATGCGAAAGCTCATTTTAGTCCTGATGCAACGGGAGTTGATACCTACATCGACTACATTAATGACATTGCAAATTACGTCTATGAGTATAAAAAAGAAGTACGTGTTTGGAATGACGGGTTGTATCGTACAAACCAGAAACCAATCGTCAAACTGGATAAACATGTTCAAGTGACCTATTGGACGAGCTGGAACCAATACATGGCACCAGTAGAAACGTTTATAAAGCATAAACATAAAGTGCTCAATTTTATGGATCAATATCTCTATTTTGTATTGGGTGAAAAAGCAGGATATACATATCCGACTGTAGATAAAATACAGGCATCATTTGAGCCACATACATTTCCATTACGCCATGAACTTGCTTCTGAGCAGCGTGTCCAAGTTATCTCTGACACATCAGAACAATACTTGGGAAGCTACTTTGCGATATGGTGTGATGACCCTAATGCACTGTCACAGACAGCTGTATTAGCCATGATTACACCATTAATTGAAGCGTTTGGAGGTAAATTATGGCGCGACTAAATATATGTATTCTACGTGTAAAATCTATAGTTTGTGCTTTTTTACATATATTTTGTCCCTATATTAAACAAAATGTAAGCGGTACAATTAGGATGTCACAAGGCAAACTGTATAACAACTGGGGTGATAGATGATGAAACAGTTTATAAAAGACATGCGCAAGAATTGGGTCTTGCTACTAATGGCATTACCTGGTGCGCTTTGGATGATTTTCTTCTTCTACATTCCGGTATTCGGAAACGTAGTCGCATTCAAAGACTTCCGATTCTCCAGTGATGGTGGATTCCTACGAAGTCTTTACGAAAGTGAATGGGTAGGACTTAAGAACTTTGAGTTCCTCTTCAGTTCCGATAATGCATGGATCATAACCCGTAATACCGTACTCTACAACCTGGGATTCATAGTAATTGGTACAGCCTGTGCTGTTGCCCTTGCTATAGTCATGAGTATGTTACGGAATAAACGCCGCGTGAAAACGTACCAAACGGCAATGATGTTCCCATATTTTATCTCATGGATCATAATTTCATCCTTCGTATATTCCTTCCTTAGCCCTGACAAGGGTATTGTAAACCGCGTGATGGTAAATATGGGATCGTCGCCAATTAATTGGTATACAGATCCAACCTACTGGCCGTTTATTATTATCTTTATTGGGATTTGGAAGAACCTTGGTTATCAAAGTGTTATCTACTTTGCATCAATCATGGGAATTGATCCAACATATTATGAAGCAGCTAAAATTGACGGTGCTAACCGTTGGCAACAAATTCGACATGTTACAATTCCACAAATTGTACCATTAATTAGTATCTTGATGATTCTCGCAGTTGGTAATATCATGCGAGCAGACTTCGGTCTCTTCTATAACGTACCTCGAAATTCAGGACCATTAACACCAGTAACACAAGTTCTCGATACATTCGTCTATAAAGGATTGGCTGCATCGGGTGACTTAGGAATGTCGTCCGCGGCGGGACTTTATCAATCTGTCGTAGGTTTGGTGATCTTGGTAGGAGCGAACTCAATTGTTCGAAAACTCGACCCTGATTCAAGCTTATTCTAGGAGGACATTATGGATAAAAAAACTAAGAAACGAATTGCAAGTGTAGAAGTTCGAAGTTTTGGTAGAAAAACAGACCTATTCTTCTCAATCTTCCTTGGAATCATTGCATTATCGTGTTTATTCCCGTTCTTCTTTATTATCGCAGTATCCTTTACCAGTGAGTCAGCATTAGCGATTCAAGGGTATCGATTGATACCTGGAGAATTTAGTTTAGATGGATATAAATACTTGTATGAATTCAAAGGACAACTTCTATCGTCATTAGGTGTTACCGTATTTATTACTGTAGTAGGTACAATTATCAATACAACATTTACCTCTACATATGCATACGCAATTTCAAGACAAAACTTTAAATATCGAAAATTCTTTACGAAATTTGCATTACTTACGATGTTATTCTCGGCAGGGATGATTCCAAACTACTTGGTTGTTACCAAGATGCTGGGACTTCGTAACTCGATTTGGGCCCTAATTTTGCCAATGGCATTGAGCCCATTCAACATTATGGTTATGCGTACTTTCTTTAAAAAGACAGTACCAGATGCCATTATTGAATCAGCCCGTATTGACGGTGCAAGTGAACTTCGAATCTTTGTACAGATTGTTGTTCCACTTGCAGTTCCAGGAATTGCGACAATCAGTTTATTTGCCGCATTAGGATTCTGGAATGACTGGTTTAACGCACTCTTGTATATCACTTCTGATAACTTATACCCACTTCAATATCTGTTGATGCAGATCCAATCAAATCTGGACTACATCGCGAAGAACGTTGGAAACGCGGGAATCAGTGCTGGGATGTCAATCCCACGTGAAGCGACACGAATGGCAATGGTCGTAATTTCGACATTACCAATTGCACTTACATATCCGTTCTTCCAAAAATACTTCGTCTCAGGATTGACTATCGGTGGCGTTAAGGAATAAGAGGATATAAAATATTGCCTATTTATGAAGTTTTAGAGGAAGAGGAGGACTATCATGAAAAAAGGCGCATTAAAATTTGCAGTAGTAGCATTAGCATTCTTGTTAGTGTTAACAGGCTGTGGTTCAAAGAAAGGTGCTGAAGGAACGGGTTCAGGCGAAACTGTAACTTTACAAGTCTACCAAATTGGGGACGCACCAAAAAACATTAAAGAGTTAACAGACAAAATTAACACTATTTCAGAGAAAGAAATTGGCGTTAAAGTTAACTTCACATACATTGGTTGGGGAGATTATGACCAAAAAATGTCTGTAATGGTTACAGCAGGGGACGAATTTGATATCGCGTTTGCTCAAAACTATACAGTTAATGCTCAAAAAGGAGCATATGCTGACTTAACAGATCTTGCAAAAACACATGCAAAAGAATTCTTTGATTCAGTAGACCCAATTTACTACGACGGTAACGTTGTGAATGGAAAACTATACGGTTTCCCAGTCAACGGTAACGTATTTGCGGCTCAAATGTTATCATTCAACGGTGAGCTATTAGACAAATATAACTTAGACATCTCAAATGTTAAAACATATGCAGATGCAGAGCCAATGTTACAAACAATTAAAGACAACGAACAACAAACTGTACCATTCGCAATTGGTAAAACATTCAAAGCTAACTTAGGTAACTTTGACTACATCTTAGGTGATGCACTACCATTCGCAGTAAACATTGATGGTGATCAAACACAAATTATCAACCCATTCGAAACAGAAGCTGGTATGCAACGTCTACGTGAATTACACGATCTATACAACAAAGGATTAATTCCTACTGATGCAGCAACAAATGATACATCATACGACTTGAACAACAACACATGGTTCATGCGTCAAGAAACTCAAGGTGCTGCTGACTACGGTGATAACTTATTAACACAAGTTGCTGGTAAGAAAATCGTATCACGTCCATTAAACAATAACTTAAAATCAACAGCTCAAGCTCAAATGGCTAACTTCGTTGTTGCTCAAAACTCAAAAAATAAAGAAGCAGCAGTTAAATGGTTAAACCTATTGAACACAAATGCTGAAATGATGAATACATTAGTATACGGTATTGAAGGCGAATCATGGGAAAAAGTAGGGGATAAACACCTCAAATTCTTAGATGGATATAAAGAAGGTTTCCACATGGCAGCATGGAATACAGGAAACTCAGAATTATTACTTCAACCAGAAAATGTAACAACAGAAATGATCGAAAAACGTGAAGCAGATACTAAAGCAGCTACAGTTTCACCAATCTTAGGATTCAACTTTGTTACAGACTCAGTTAAAACAGAAATCAGTAACGTTACAAACGTTGTTGACGAATACTATGCAGTATTACATACAGGTACAGTTAACCCTGATGAAGTCGTTCCAACATTCATTGCTAAATTAAAAGAAGCAGGATACGAAACGATTCAAAAAGAAATGCAAAAACAATTTGACGAATTTAGCAAAAAAGCTTAATGATCAAATGAAGGAGGGGGCATTGGCCCTCTCCTTTTTCTTCGTAAAGCGCTATCATCAAAAATAGTATATAATTATAGAAGTAAGGAAGATGATGATTATGGGAACCTATGTAAGTGATTTTTTTGACCGAATATATGTATTGATCAAATTATCGTTAATGTTTTGGATTATGACGATGATGGGTGGAGTCGTTCTAGGCATTGGTCCAGCGTTCTCAAGTGTTGTTCAGTTGTATACCGATCATGAGTGGACGCATCGTGATATGCGTTGGAAGCAGATCGGTACACTCTTTGTAAGTAATTTTAAAAGAGGAAATATGATTTTCTATACATATTTCTTGATTATCGCAGTTTTGGCTTACAATATGTACCTTGCAGTACAAATTAGAGGTATCGCAATTTTATTTGTTCAATTCTTGATTGTTGCCGCATTTGTACTAACAGTGTGTGCATATATCTATGCGGTCTTAATTGATAATAATTTTGAAATTTCATATAAAAACTTATTGAAGCTAAGTGCAATCGCAGTCATGGGGAACTTCTTTAGTGTCTTAAAATTATTGCTAGCAATGATTGTGGTAGGGTTTATTACGTCGAAATATATGGGTCTTTTACCATTCTTAACAATCGGTATGATTACAGTATTAGTATCCCGAATTGGGAAACCAATGATTGTAACCATCGATGAGCACATCGGATAGTTATGCAAAAGAAAAGCCTGATGAAACGTTTGATTCATACATATGCCGCGATACTAATTGTCGTTATACTCATCTTTTCGTTGATGGTGAGTTATGCAACAACACAGTCCGATCGAACGGCAGTACAGAATCAAGTGGATCAAATAACGAAAAAAGTATCAGCAGTAACAGGGGGATATCAAACCGATTTACGACGTATGATCAATGATCTCTTTCCCGATCAGGCGCGTCTTGATAGTATGCGTGATTACTTTTATATGGATTTTAGTAAGTATTATACGCAACAGTTGGGACGTCCACAGTTCCAACTTTTTCCGCGTGATGTCGAAAAACTCTATGAACGCTACGATGCGATTGAAGGGTTTGTAATTTCGCTTGAGGCAACCAATGACATTTATCACTCAAGCCGAGATAACAAAATGGGAAGTAAGCCTGAGCAATTACCTGATATCTCCGATTACATGGTCTTTTCCAGACCGATTATTAATTATGATGCATACCTACCGCTCGGAAATATCTATCTATACATTGACTACTCGGTATTTGATACGATTGTGCAACAGGAGCAACGATTTGTTGAACCTATTGTATTCCTACTTTCGAGTACGGGAAATATTCAATATCAATATAATATGGGGAATGGCGATGTCTTACAAGAACACATCAAGACGCAGTATGAAACCCGTTCACCATTAGATTCCGCAATATTTGAACAGTATGTCTATAATCGTGTTGAGTTATCAGATGGTTCGGTACTCATTGTAGCTGCTGATAAGCACGATATCTTTATGAAGTCATTCTCTACATATGCTTTGATTACTGCAGGAGGGACGTTCTTAATTGTGATTCTACTGTTCGTCTTGTTTCGAACATTTGGACGTTATGATACACAAGTGAACGATGTGTTGGGAACCATGGAGCGTGTGCGTCGTGGTAATGTTTCAGATCGTATTGAAATTCAAAATAAAGAGGATGAGCTTCTTACTATTTCCCAGGCAATTAACGAGACCTTGGACAGCATGAATCGTTATATTAAACAAATTTATCAGATGGAGATTCGCCAACAGGATATTAATATGCGTGCCTTACAATCACAAATAAATCCTCATTTCTTATACAATACATTAGAATTTATTCGAATGTATGCTGTCTCGGAAGGTGTTAATGAATTAGCGGATATCGTCTACACATTCTCTACATTGCTTCGCAACAACATTTCGTTAGAGAAGACAACGACTCTCGCGAAAGAACTGGAATTTGTTGAAAAGTACGTTTATTTACATCAGATGCGATATCCCAATAAGATTGCCTATAAATTTGATGTAGCTGAGAATTTTGAAATGATTAGCATTCCTAAATTTACGCTGCAACCTTTGATTGAAAACTATTTTGTACACGGTGTTAACTATCGTCGTGTTGATAACGCCATTAAAGTCGCAGTCTACAAAGACAATAAACGAATTCACATAAAAGTATCGGATAATGGCCGAGGGGTCACGGATGAAGTCTTAGCGACAATTCGTCAACGCTTGCAAGAATCTGAATTTGATTTGGATAACGACAAGTCAGTAGGGCTTGTGAATGTTCATGAACGATTGAAAGTATTCTACAAAGACAATGACTATCGTATGGAAGTAGCACATAGTGATAATGGAGGATTTGAGGTTTTAATTAGTTTTATAGAGGAGGAATCGGATGTATAAAGTAATCTTAATTGATGATGAGTATATGATTTTACAGGGGTTACAGAAGCTTATTCAATGGGACCAACTGGGTATTGAATTAGTAGGAACCTTTGATGATGGTATCGACGCTTTGGATTATGTTCGCGAAAATCCTGTAGATATTGTAATTACGGATGTGAGTATGCCTGTTATGACGGGAATTGAATTTGTCGCACAATCGCAAGAAGAAGACATCAACTTTAATTTTATTATTTTGTCAGGGTATCAAGAATTTGAATATGTCAAAGAGGGGATTCGTCTTGGTGCAGAAAATTTCATCCTTAAACCAATTGATACGGTTGAGTTGAATGGCTCGATTCGTAAAATAGTTCAAAAGCTAGATGAAGAAAAGTATCACGAGCAGGGAGATGAAATTCTCTTCCGGAATACAGTTATTCGTTGGTTAACAGGGGAAATTGATTCAGTCGATTTACGTCGTATCTTAAAACAATTAGGGCATCGTCTTGAGTTAACTGACTTGTATTCGGTGATTGCAATTGGGGGTGTCACTGAAACACGTAAAACAGTTTGGAATCATTTCATGAAAGAGATGATGATTCCGTACTATGCTTACATGGGGGAAGAACTGTATATTATCATTGAGGGTTCAAATCTTCGTTTCGATCAAGTCCGTAAGGGAATCATTCATCTCATTATTAAAGAAGATGAAAAAATTGCGATTGGTGATTTGTTTGTAAAGTTTGATCAAATTCATCGTAGTTATGACCATGCCTCAGCACTCTTGGAAATTGTTGAGTTTTATGACGATGATTCGTACTTGCGTGATCAAAGTATTAAAGATAGCACGAGCATCGAAATGAATGCCAAAATATCGTTCGAGAAATTCCATCAATCACTTGCTTTAGGTGATGGTGCAGGAATTCGTGAAGAGATGAAAGGTCTAATCGATGAGGCGATTGTAACCAATCCACAACCAGAGTATATACGCTATATTGCGTTTATTGTTTTTTCAGACATTTACCGTCATTATAATCGTATGTCCTCCGAGCATTACTACTCAAATCTCAAATTGTTACATGGTGCAAACTCAATCGGCGAAATTTTAGATGTCCTTGAGTCATCTATTGAGGTTAATCATGCGCAAACTGATGTCAAACAGTACAATGTGAACGTTCAAAAAGCACTGCAAATGATTCATCAGAATTACACTGATGACCTAACAATTGGAACGATTGCAGACTCATTACATTTAAACGCGATGTATCTCGGACAGATTTTTAAGAAAGAAACGGGACTTAGCTTCTCACAATATTTAAACCAACACCGCATTAAAAAAGCGCAGAATCTTTTGATGCAATCAAGTCATAATGTGAATGAAATAGCGGAACTGGTTGGCTATACAAGTTCTGGATACTTCTACAAAAACTTTAAGAAGGAATGTGGAATTTCTCCTCGAGAGTTCCGTGAACGATGGCACAAGAATGGCGACGTCCTTCAGTTAGACTAACAAAAAGGAAGAACAATCTTTGTTCTTCCTTTTTTAGTTTATTTTGACATTGAGAATGGAAGTTCATCATCCGTATATTGACGCTGACGAGGAACAATTCCTAACTCGAAATCAAGTTGCGTACCTTGAATAAGATCATTGTGTTTGAGATAGAGTGCTGTATACTCAGTCCCATCTTTCATCATCTTGGAAACGAAATTATGATGACGCGTGTTATTTTCGGTATTGATTTGGAGTACTTCACCGTTTGGTAGATTTACTGTAACGGTATCAAAGAAAGGAATACCCACGACATATTCTTGTGTTCCGGGACTAACTGGATAGAATCCCATAGCATTGAAGACATACCATGCAGACATACTACCATTGTCTTCGTCGCCGGGGTAACCTGTGAATGTGGGTTTGAATGTTTCGCGCATGAGGCTTCGTAAAAGAACTTGTGTTGAAGCCGGCTCGCCACCATACGTGAAGAGATAAGGAATATGGAAACTTGGTTGGTTTGAAATTGCCATTTGGCCAAAATCAATCGCAGCGACTTCACTCATTTCGTGAATTTCAAAGCCATAACTTCCTGATGTGAAGTACGGTTTTTGGTTCACAAGATGCGTAATTTTATCAAGATAGGCTTGTTTTGAATCATATAACTTAATAAGACCTGCAAAGTCGTGATACACAGCCCAAGAGTTTTGCCAAGAGGATCCTTCGGTATACGCATGTCCCCATTCGATATCACTAAATGAATCACTGAAGTTGCCATCTGTATCTTTTGCACGCATCAATCCTGAGTTTGAATCAAAGAGTTGCGCATAATTTTTTGAACTTTCCATGAATGTTTGGTAATCATCGGTACGTCCAATCATTTTTGCTACTTGTGCGATACAAAAATCACTGTAACTGTTATCTAACGATTGGTTGACACTTTCATGGTAGGATGATGGAACGTAACCATACTTCCAATAGTCATTGACGGCGCGGCGGCCATACTGTGGATTCTCCGATTCGACTGTTGCAGATTGTTTCATCGCCTCATACAACGACTCAATCTTATCGTGAGCGAGCCCTTTTGTGAGCGCATCACTGATAACTGCATCGACAAGAGTGCCTGGCATGAGTCCGCGTTCATCAGGTGAAAGCCATTTAGGAAGGTATCCGGCTTCATGGAAACTGTTGAGGAAACCTTCAAGCATCAGTTCATAGTGTTCGGGTTCAATAAGGGAAAAGAACGGGAATAATGATTTATAAGTATCCCAGAATCCGTTATTGGTAAATAAGACTCCTGGTGCACTCGATCGCGTAATTGTATTGTAGTGGATAGGCTCATTGTTGGAATCCATTTCATAGAATGTTTGAGGGAAAAGGAAACAACGATAGAGCGCAGCGTAAAACATTTTGACAGCTTCTTTGTCAGTGTGAGTTACTTCAACTTTGGAAAGTTTTTGTTCCCATGCATCTTTCGCATTTGCTAGCATGCTTTCAAAGGTTGATGGTAAGCGTGATGCATTGAGTTTTGCTTGTTGCGAATTGATAAAAGATGTCGCAACGGTAATGGTTGGATGTGATGAAGTCGTACGAATAATGATAATGTCAGTGCCATCTTCAAAAGTACTTGCTTCGGCGGTGAATGGAACGTCTAACGTCATATGTGCATACATTGTGAAGTTTGGATCTTCGGAACCTGAAGCATTCACGACAGCATATGAAATGGTGTTTTCGTCAATATGGATATCATGGATACCTTTGATTGCTGATACAACAAAACAGACTGCTTCAGAACGTAAGCTTGTGTTCTGAAGCTTCATTCCGTAAGTTGATGCCGTTAGTTCTGACTCAAGGGCATAGCGTTGGCTCGTAAGTTTGAGATATCCTGGATTGTATACAGCTTCTTCAATGCGATAACTGCTTTGAAGGTGAAACACACTGCGGATAAGTGGATCGGTTGTAAAGGGAGTTATTAAAAAACTACTGAAGTCACCCATCCAAGGACTCGGTTGGTGTGTACAGCGAAAACCGGAAAATAATGGTTTGCTTGGATTAAACCACCATGACCCTTCATCATTTTGTGGTGCAAAGTAGTTCATGCCAAAGGGAACTCCGGTGAAAGGGAGGGTGTTACCATTTGAATAACCGGGATAGTTTTGTGTCCCGACGCGTGTATCAATTGTATCGTGTGTCATAAAGTCTCCTAATTGTGCGTAGATTCGCGTTTAATGAGTGAAACATCAATAATCAGTCGTTCTTGTGGTGTATTTGGATCTTGGATAATTTTAAGTAAGTGCTGCATTGCACGCATCCCAATCTGCTTAAAGTTCTGCTCAAGGGTTGTAAGTGGTGGATTGACGAATTGTGAAGCCTGGGTATTGTCGAAACCAACAATCTTGAAATCGTGTGGAATCGAATAATTCAGATGTGTTAAGGCATTCATAATAGAAATTGCGAGAATGTCGTTTTCACACACAATACCATTGATTCCTGATGCAATCAGAACGTGAATCAAATCTTTAAAGTCATCTGCATTCTTCGTTAGGTTGCAATAGATCGGCTTGGCATTGTGATTCAATCCCGAATCGCTAAGAGCCTTGAGATACCCGAAATAGCGCTCACGAACTGATGAAACATCTTCTATGCGTGTGGTACTTATATAGGCAATATTTTTCAACTCTTGATCAATTAGGTGTTGTGTTGCAAGATATCCCCCTTGAAAGTTATTGGAAATAATACTTGAAAAGGGAACACCGGATACTTCTTTATCTAAGATTACGGTTGGAACATTGAGCAAATAGAGAGGATAAGCATATTCTAAAATATCGTTGTTGTTGAATGGATAGAAGATAATCCCGGCATAATTTGTCGCAATATCTTGAAGCTGTTCGGCTGAAATTTTGCTATTTTGCTGTACTTGCAGACGATAGGGTGTATCTTGAAGTGCTTGAAGAATGCCTTGCGTGTAATTCCCAAAACTGTAAGTATCGGGAAAAGGCATAATAAATAGAATATCGGTTAAATCACGCGAAGCCGTGATTTTTTCTATTGGACTTACAAAACTCCCAAGACCACGTTTGCGGTAAATAAGGCCTTCTTGCTCAAGGTCGTTTAAAACACGTTTTGATGTAATACGACTGACATTGAATGTGGCAGCAATATCATTCTCACTTGGTAACTGGTCGTGAGCGTGGTATTTGCCATGGTAAATGTCGTTTTTAATGTGCTCTTTAATTGTTTGGTATAGAGGTTTGGTCATAATGCCTCCTGGTTGGTATATCATCTACATTTTACTTGTTATATCAAGAAAAATCAATCCAATAATTCGTACACAAAGACCTATAGTTTGTCCATTAAAAACCTATTGTATAAAGAATAAAATTGAAGTGTAACTGGTAACTATATCTTGGTATATCAACTTTAGGAGGAACTATGACAGTCTATAGAGAAATGCCAAAATCCGTACGTGATTTTATGAATGAAATTGCTGAACTTTGTGGTGAAGAACACAAAGGGTGGTCAGAAATATTTGAAAACGTGTATTCAAATACACTGCTTACAACAATCAAACGTATCAGTGAGGACGATACATATGTACTGACAGGAGATATTCCGGCAATGTGGCTTCGTGATTCAACAGCCCAAGTACGTCCATATCTACCCATTGCTGAACGTGATGCTGATATTCAAGCCATGATTCGTGGTGTGATTTCGCGGCAATTTGACATGATTCTTCATGATCCTTATGCCAATGCATTTAATGAAGATGCGAATGGCGCAGGTCATCAAACCGATGATACAACCATGACCCCTCTCATTTGGGAACGCAAATATGAAATCGATTCATTATGCTACCCAATCCAACTTTCTTATCTTTACTATCAACATACTCAAGATGCAACAATCTTCGACGATCGCTTCAAACAAGTTGCAAAAACGGTCATTGATTTATGGGTAGTCGAGCAAGATCATACGCGATCCCCATACAATTTTGAACGTCCAACAGATCGAAAAGAAGACACATTAACCAATGGTGGTCGTGGTGGTGAAGTTGCCCGCACAGGTATGACTTGGTCAGGATTTAGACCAAGCGATGATGCATGTGAATACAACTACTTAGTACCATCAAATATGTTTGCGGTTGTTGTTCTTGAATATATGGAAACGATTTTTACTACCGTAAATGTTGATGCAAACTTAGCAAACCAAGCGCAACAACTCAAACTTGAAATTAAGAAAGGAATCGAAGACTTCGCAGTGTTCTCAAACGGTGAAAAAGATATCTATGCCTATGAAGTTGACGGCTTAGGCAATGCCCTACTAATTGATGATCCAAACGTCCCAAGCCTCCTTGCAGCTCCTTACTTAGGATTCTGTGATGTCGATGATGTTCTGTATCAAAACACGCGTAATCATATTTTGAGTCCTAAAAACAAATACTTTTATGAAGGACAATTTGCACGTGGATGTGGAAGTTCACATACTCCAGAAGGCTACATTTGGCCAATCGCATTATCAATTGAAGGCTTAACTACCAATGATAAAGCTACAAAAGCAGCAATCCTAAATACATTAGTAGCTACCGATGGTGGAACAAAAATGATGCACGAAAGTTTCGATGTCAATAATCCAACAAACTTCACCCGTGAGTGGTTCTCATGGGCAAACATGATGTTCTGTGAACTTGTCATGGATTTCTTCGATATAAAGGTTAAACGATAATATGAAAAAAACAGTACATATCATTTCACATAGCCACTGGGATCGTGAGTGGTACATGCCATATGAGCAACATCATATGCGCTTAATCGAACTCTTCGATGACTTATTCGAAGTTTTCGAAAATGACCCAGGATATAAAAGCTATCACCTCGATGGTCAAACAATATCATTGGATGACTATCTTGAAGTGCGTCCAGAGAACCGTGAGAAACTAGAAAAACTTGTTCGTGACCAAAAACTCTTCATTGGACCTTTCTACATTCTACAAGATGATTTCTTGATTAGTGCTGAAGCAAATGCACGAAACATGCTTGTAGGTCTCGATGAGAGTTACAAATGGGGTGAACCCGTAAAACTTGGATATTTCCCAGATACATTTGGCAACATGGGACAAGCACCACAAATGATGAAACAAGGAAATATGGACGCAGTTGCATATGGTCGTGGGGTCAAAACGACAGGATTCAATAACGTCGTTGTTGATGAAGACTACACTTCAAAATACTCTGAAATTAACTGGGAAGGCGCTGATGGTACTGAAATCTTCAGTATCTTGTTTGCCAACTGGTATAGCAATGGTAATGAAATCCCAGCTGAACGCGAAGCAGCAATTTCGTTTTGGGATAAGAAACTTGCCGATGCAGAACGTTATGCATCCACGCCACACCTTCTCATGATGAATGGTGTTGACCATCAACCAATTCAAAAAGACGTAGCAAAAGCCATCGCTCTTGCCAATGAATTGTATCCAGACTACGAATTCATTCATAGTAACTTTCCGGATTATATTGAGGCGGTCAAAGCGACACTTCCTGAAGATATCGGGACCGTTAAAGGTGAACTAACAAGTCAAGAAACAGATGGGTGGTATACATTAGCGAATACATCATCATCACGAATTTACTTAAAACAAGAAAACGTTGCAATTCAAAATCTTCTAGAACGTATTACAGAACCTTTGGCTACAATTGCGACCGATGTAACGGGTCACTATCCACATGAAATGTTGCGATACGCTTGGAAGAAGCTAATGCAAAACCATCCTCATGATTCGATTTGTGGATGTGGTGTTGATAGTATTCACCGCGGAATGATGACTCGTTTTGAAGATGCAAAACAAGTTGGTAATTTTGTACGTGACGAAGCACTTCGTCATATTGAAACTGCTTTAAATACAGACGTTTTCCCGAAAGCATCACGTCCATTTGTTGTTTTCAATACAGAAGGTCAAGAAAAGTCTGGTTTAGTCGAAGTTGAAGTAGAGTGGGAACGAATCCCATTTAACGATCGTAAACCGCAGGAAAATTACTACGAACTTGTTGAAAAAGGGACACCAGATGTCCTCGTAATCAACGAAAGTGGGGAATCGGTACCTTTTGAAATCGTAAGTTCAGATGTGAAGTACAACTATGATTTGCCAAAGGATGCTTTCCGTAAACCTCATTTTGCACGCTACATCACCGTACGTTTAAATATGGCAATGATGCCGTCTTTCTCATGGGAGACATTTGCACTTGTTGAAGGAACACCCGAACCGCTCGTATCATCATTCAAAGGATTGGAAAACGCATCATTACGTGTATCTGTCTCCAATACCGGACAAATCGATATTGAGGATAAAGTACACGGTCATACTTATGAAGATGTTCTTTGTTTTGATGATGCAGGAGATATCGGGAATGAATATATCTTCAAGCAATCTCTTGATGGAACATTCATCACATCCAAAGGATTGGATGCAACAGTAACGATGCTTGATGACACTGCTTTAGTAAAACGCATGAAGATGACTCAAACGATGATGATTCCTGAAGCGGCTGAGGATCTACTCAAAATAGAACAAGAATCAGTGACGGAAATGCGTGAACGTTTGTCAAAACGCTCAACAAAACTTATCCCATTAACACTCGAAACGATTATGACGCTTGAGGCAGACAGCCCAATTCTAAAATTTGAGACACACTTTAATAATCAAGCGAAGGACCATCGTGTTCGTGCTATTTTCAACAGTTCAATGTCGGTACCAACACATGAATCAGAAAGTATTTATGAAGTTGTAACACGTCCTAATGCAGTCTCAAAATCATGGCAAAATCCAACAAACCCACAACACCAACAAGCATTCTCCGCCATTACAACTGAGGAAAAAGGAATGATTGTTGGGAATACAGGATTGCATGAATATGAGGTATTGGATGACCAGTATCTTGCAGTCACAATTCACCGCGGTGCTGGAGAAATGGGTGATTGGGGATATTTCCCAACACCAGAAGCACAAGTTCTTGGTGAAACAACAGTGTCCTATGCTGTAAGTTTCCATGGTCGTGATGACAAACATGAATACTACCGTGCGATGAAAGGAATTCAAGTTCCATTCATCACTACACAGGCAGCTGTTCATTCAGGAACATTCGCAAGCAAACATCAATACCTTATTGTCGATGCAGCAGACGCATATGTAACATCGCTCAAACGTAAAGAACACGAAACAGATATCATGGTTCGCATGTTCAACTTAAGTAATGATGATGCCACAACAATTCATGTCGATTTTGAAGGCACACAACTTTATGATTCTAGTCTCATTGAAATTGTCACGGACAAACCATACGATACAACGCTCAAAGCCGCTGAGATTCGAACAATTCGTATTCCAGATGTCAAATAAAATGAGATTTCCAAAAGACTTTCTGTGGGGTGCAGCGGCTTCTGCACCTCAAACAGAAGGGTCTAACCTAAGTGGTGGGAAATCTTTAAACACATGGGATAAATGGTTTGAATTGAGCCCTGAACGATTTGATCAAAACGTGGGCCCACAAACAACCTCAGATGTCTACAAACTTTACAAAGAGGATGTTCAACGCATGCGCGATATGAATCTAAACTCGTATCGAACATCGATTTCATGGACTCGATTATTGCCAGATGGCAAAATACTGAATCAAGAAGCAGTCGCTTACTATCGTGATTACTTCCAAACAATGATCGATAAAGGTATTCATCCAATTATTAACTTATTTCACTTCGATATGCCGTGGTGGATGATGGAAAAGGGTGGATGGACCAATGCAGAAGTTACGGACCATTTTGCCTTCTATGCCCAAACATGTATCGAAGAGTTTGGAGATTTAGTGAAAGACTGGACAACATTTAACGAACCTATTGTTCATGTTGAATGCAGCTATTTATATGAATTTCATTATCCAGCGATTGTTGATTTCAAACTTGCTATCTTAGCGGGATATAACACGATTTTAGCCCATGCAAAAGCTATCAAAGCAATGCGTAATGTTCGTTCAGACATTCGGATCGGAACCATTTTAAACCTAACCCCAGTCTATGGTCGCTCTGATTCGAAAGATGATGTTCAAGCAACACGGATTGCGAACGCTTTAAACATTACGAGTTTTATGGATGCCATGGTCAAAGGAACGTTTGATCCCTTCATGGTCAATCTTCTTAAAGAACATGGTCTTCTTCCCGAAACCAATGCAAAAGATTTAGAAATTATTCGGGAAAATACAGCTGAGTTCTTAGGCGTTAACTATTATCAACCACGCCGTGTCCAAGCCCCATCGAAGAAACTCGAGGGTCTTGCAACGATGCCCGAAGACTTCTACGAAGCCTATGCTTGGCCAGAACGTCGTATGAATCCATATCGCGGTTGGGAGATATATCCTGAAGCGATTAAAGATATCGCAAACCTCATCACAACACAATATGACAACATGCCGTGGTATGTATCGGAAAATGGAATGGGTGTCGCAGATGAGGCCCGCTTTAAGGATGAAGATGGCATGATTCAAGATGCCTACCGCGTTGAATTTGTTGAAGAACACCTACAGTACCTATCTGAAGCAATTGCTGGTGGGGCAAACTGCTTTGGCTATCACATGTGGACATTTGTAGATTGCTGGTCATGGCTCAATGGCTACCGGAACCGTTACGGATTCTACAGCGTCGACCTTGAAACACAAAAACGAACACCTAAAGCAAGTAGCTTCTGGATGCGTGACTTTATTCAATCACAACAGGAAGGGGAATAGGAACATGGCAATACTAGCATTTGATATGGGAGGAAGTGCTGTCAAGTACGGTATCTGGAATCATGATACGCTCGAAATGACAGATCAATTCAAAACACCTGCTACATGGGATGAAATGAAAGATAGTCTCAATCAAACTTATCAAAATCTAAAAATCACTTATGACATTTCGGGCATCGCACTTTCAGCCCCTGGAAGTGTTGATGTTGCGAAAGGTGTTATTGGTGGTATTTCAGCAATCGAGTATATCCACCATTTCCCTATTGTGGAAGACCTTGAATCCGTTTTTGGTTTGCCGGTAAGCATCGATAACGATGCCAACTGTGCTGCACTTGCGGAAACATGGAAAGGCGTTGCACGTGGAGAATCAAACGTACTTTTTGTGGTTGTTGGAACAGGAATCGGAGGTGCGGTCATCGTCGATGGCGAAATCCAAAGAGGTCATAATCTCTTTGGTGGTGAATTTGGCTGCATGATTCTTGACGGAAAACAATCGTTTAGTATGCTTGGTACCGCTGTCCACATGGCTGAGCGGTACGCCCGTCGTCTAGGAATTCCTGAAGATAGCATAACGGGTGCAGAAGTATTTGACCGCGCAAAAGCAGGGGATGCACTTGCAATCGACGAGGTTAATAACTTCTATGATTATCTCGCGTTAGGTCTATATAATTTACAATTTACGACAGATCCAAGTTCCATCATTATTGGTGGTGGTGTTAGCCAGAACCCTGATTTAATACCGGCAGTTACAACACGAATTCAAGATATGTTAAGCAATGCAGGTCTTGAAAGTGTCGACGTATCGGTTAAGGCGTGCCATTTCCTCAATGATGCCAATTTAGTCGGAGCAGTGGCTGCATTCCAAACACAGAAGGGAGCACAATAATTATGAAATATGCTGCAAGCGTTGATATTGGAGGAACATCCACACGTGTTGCTCTAATAAGTCAAACAGGCGACATTATTGAACGTCAGTCCTTCACAACGTTGGGTGATAATCCACACGCGACACTCGAAGGAATTTACGAGATTATTCAAAGTTTTAGTGAGCCTTGTGTTGGCGTTGGTGTGTCTTGCCCAGGACCACTAGATTTAAAGAAGGGAATCGTTCTCACTCCACCAAACTTAACAGGATGGCATTACTTCAAATTTAAAGAAGAAGCTGAAAAGCTTTGGAATTTACCCGTAATTTTAGAAAATGATGCAAACTTAGCAGGTTATGCCGAAGCTATGAAAGGTGCTGGTGTTGGTGAAGATGTTGTTCAGTACTTTACGATTAGTACAGGACTGGGCGGTGGCTTAGTCATCAACGAAAATATCTTTCTAGGATCACACGGTTTTGCGCAAGAGGTGGCCAATGCTATTTTATGGAAGGACGGCCCACAGTTGGGTGATTTGAAGCCCGGCTCTGTAGAATCGATTTGCAGTGGGACGGCAATCACACAACGTGCCAAACAACAAGGACTCGATGCACAACATGCTGGCGATGTTTATCAACTTGCACAATCAGGCAATATGGTCGCTGAAGCTATTATTGATGATGCTATTGAATATCTTGCAAACATGATTGCGATTGTAATTGGTGTTATCGATCCCGGTGTTGTTGTATTGGGAGGTGGTGTTGCATTGAAAATTCCGAACTTTGTAGAAAAAGTTACCGAACGTGTTCAAGCCAAAGTCTATGCGGTCCAAGTTGAAAATGTAAATATTAAACGCGCGGAGTTAGGCGACGATAATGGTCTAATCGGCGGTGGTTTATATGCCTTCAATGTATTTGCTGGAGGTATGATATGAGCGTAATCAAGCTATCACCATCTTACAAAGACTACCTTTGGGGTGGTAATAAACTCAAAGAATCCTATCGCAAAGAAACACCATTAACGCCACTTGCCGAAAGTTGGGAAATATCAACCCATAAAGATGGACCCAGTTATCTTGTGGACTATCCAGGTGTTGCGAAGACATTACCAGAATACATTGCTGCCCAAGGTCGCCACGTTCTTGGTACCAAAGGACAAGCATTTGAATACTTTCCAATCCTCGTTAAATTTATTGATGCTAAACAAGACTTATCCATTCAAGTCCATCCTGAGGACGCGTATGCTAAAGTTCATGAAAATGAGTACGGTAAAACGGAAATGTGGTATATCTTGGAAGCTGAACCCGGTGCATCCATCTACTATGGTACAAAGACATCACTAAGCAAAGAAGCATATAAGGAAGCGATTGAAACGAACACCATCCTCGATGTTCTCAATAAAGTTCCAGTAAGCAAAGGCGACGTAATTTTTGTTGAAGCGGGAACGATTCATGCAATTGGTGCTGGAATCGTTATCTGTGAAATTCAACAAAATTCAAACACAACGTATCGTGTCTATGATTTTAATCGTAAAGACGCGAATGGTAATTTGCGCGAATTACATATCCAACAAGCGATCGACGTATCAAATTTAGAACCCAAAGATACATCATTTGAAGCCCAGGAGCCATTTGTTGTTTCCGACGGCTACCAAAGTCGAATTCTTGTAAGTTGTGATTACTTTACAACGACAGAAGTCATTCTTGATGATTTCAAAAATTATTATCTTGACGATACATCATTTGAAGGGATTGTGGTTGTCGATGGCTATCTCACAATTACACAAAACGATACAGTTGTTGAGCTTAAAAAAGGCGAATCAGCTTTCATTGATGCAAACACGCCAAACATCAAAATAAGTGGCATTGCACGCTACTTATCAATCAGAGTATAAAAAAAGAAGACACGCATTCATGCGGTGTCTTCTTTTGTGTTCCCTACACAATTATACGCGGTGTGGGTTTTCGCTCCAGCGATAACCCTTACCACGCACAGTGTAGATTGAAGAAAGATTTAATTTCTTTCGGATATTACGAATATGTACATCAACTTTACGTTCGAGCTCTTCAGAATAGGGCTCGTTCCAGATGTTATCAATAATTTGACGCCGTGAAACGACATCACCACGGTTTGCTAAGAAATGGCCAATAATGCCAAGTTCAATCGGTGTCATTGGAATATCAACACCATCTTTAGTGATGACTTGATTATCAACATCCATCAACATATTCTCGGAAATTGAGAACAATGAAAGTTGTGTTGATTTATCAAAGTAAGAATCAAACATGCGTTCCATGTATGCGAGTAAAACATTAATGGATTTATTCTTTTCCCAAACAACATCGATGTCTTCATCGAGTGCTTCAATTTCAATAGCATCGGTAAGTGATGTTGTCATCAGGACCGTGCGTGCTGTCGGTACCATGCGTTTCACTGATGCTAAAAGTTTGATTCCGTTTGTATCATCAAGATCGTATTCGGAAATGACGAGTAATGAATTTTTCATTGCAAATTGCTCAATGCCTTCCATGGCAGACGATGCGGTTAGCACTTTGTAGTTGTTTGCTTCAAGCCCTTTACTTAATGTTTCTAAATATTTTGAATCGCTATCAATAATTAATGTTGTTATCATAATGACTAACCTCCTAACATCATCATATATAAACATATTATAAAGTTATACAATCTGTCATTAAAGTATGAATTGGTGTTATAGAAAACAAAAAAACCGCATATCGCGGTCTAAATTATAGGGTTTTTCATGTATTGGAAAGCTACAGATCCGATTCCAACATGAACACTAACTGTAGAAATTAGAGGTCCTGTATGAAGTTTTGCTTCTGGGAAAGCTGTCTTCAACTTATCAATCGTTGTTTCTAATGCTTCGGGTGCATCGACATCAACAACCGTTATCGTATAACCAGCACCAACGCCAACATCTTGCATATGTGCGATGACAGTATCAATCGCTTTAGACATTGTGCGAACTTTACCGAATGGATCAATGACACCATTTGTTGTGTGGTTTAAATGCAAGATTGGCTTGATCTTGAGGAATCCACCCAATGTTGCTGCAAGTGGTGATAAACGACCACCACGAGAGAGATGTTTCAAATCATCAGGAATAATATAGGTATCACTATTCTTAATGGAATCATCCAAGATTGCGCGAATTGCTTCGATTGACTTGCCTTCATCTAATAAATCACGTGCTGTTAATGCTAAGTCTAATTCAATACGCGCTGCGGTAAAGCAGTCGATGTATTCAAACTTGATATCTGCAAACTGTGCAGCTGTTACCATTGCATTGATTGTTCCTGAGATACCGCTTGTAATTGGAACGGCTAAGATTTGTTCGTAGCCCATTTCTTTAATTTCTGTAAAAAGTTCCTCAATTTTCCCCAAAGATGGCAACGACGTTTGAAGCAGTTTTCCAGATGCGAGTTTCTGGTTTACTTCATCTATTGATATTTCAACGCTTTCTAAGTAAGCGTGATCTCCATCTATTATTTGTAGTGGAATAGCAAAGAGTCCTTCCTTACGATCTACTTCGTTGTAATAGTTGCTTCCGCTGTCAACGACTACTGCAGTTTTCATAATTCAACCTCCTAGTATCCTAATATTATATACCATAAACGCATGTTGTGCTCATATTTAGAACTTTGGTGCCCATTGAATTGCAATCGTTCCAAGCCCTGCATGAGCAGCGACAACAGCTGGTAATTTAGATGCATGTGTTTCAAATGTTCCCAATGCTTCGGTAATGGCAGTATTTGCCCGTGCAACAATTTCTTCACCCTCATTGTCTAAGTAGTAAATAACATGGGTTTCCGGTGTCACGTTGTCATCACGCATCGCTTTGATAATAATGTCAAAGACTTTCGTTTCTGTACGTGCTGTTCCAAATTTTTCGATCGTATCCAAGTCACTCTTTAAGTATAGGATTGGCTTCACTTTAAGTAGAGACGCTAAAGTTGCTGCACTTTTTGAAATTCGACCACTAATTTTTAATTGATCTAATGTTTGTGGGTAGACAAATGATGTGATCTTTGGAATCATCGCATCAATTCCAGAGAGAATTGCGGCGACAGAGCTGTTGGCTGCAGCTTGTTCATTTACGAAGCGAACAAGATGTTGTACGGCTCCAGCAAGAGAACGGGTATCCACGAGCGAAACATTATCTAAACCAACTTCTTGGATGGCTTGATTCATGGAATTGTAAGTTCCAGATAATGATGATGTAAGAGCCAATACGAAAATATGATCATAGTTTTGAGTTTTCAAAGTTTCAAATGTTGTAATAAGGAGTCCAAGATTTGGTTGAGATGTTTGAAGATGCTCTTTGTTACGGAGTAAATCGTTGACAGCATCATAGCCCATTTCAACTTGATCGAGATATTCTTTATTGTTGTGAATAAGTGTAAGTGGTGTAATTGTGACATTCATTGCAGCCGCTTGTTCGGGTGTTAAGGAGACTGATGTGTCACAGACAATTGCATAATTTTTCATGGTAATCCTCCAATGCGAGCATTATATAATTAAATACTTTGAATGTCAAACTATCTACTGAAGTCGCCAGTCTTTCAACTGAAATCAAAATGCTTTATAATGTATGCATGGAACCAATAGACTACAAAACAATTAAAGAATCAGTAATCACTGAGCAAGAAATCCAAAAATCGAAATTTATCACCTATTTGGCACCGGTACAAACGGAAGCTGATGCAAAAGAATACCTGCGTGCGATAAAAAAAGAACATCCGAAAGCAACGCACCATTGCAGTGCATATGTTGTTGGTGAGATTGAACGATCGAATGATGATGGCGAACCGTCATCAAGTGCAGGACTTCCAATGCTTCAGGTCTTACGCGGTAATAAGATGAACTATGTCATTGCAGTAGTCGTACGCTATTATGGTGGAATCTTGTTGGGTGTTGGCGGTCTTATCCGTGCATACGGTTCAAGTGTCACGCTTGGAATCCAGGAAGCGGAAGTCTTAGTACCACAACGTGTCTTTCTATTCCGTGTGTCCTTTCCATATGAGTTTACCAATGATGTGGAAGTCTATGCAGGGTCAGTAGGTACAGTTATGGAACGCCAATATGATACTCTAGCAGTCTATGATGTTCGTGTCCTTTCACTAGACGCTCTAGACAAGCTGAGCGATGTGACACGAGGCATGGGTCACAAAGAACTGATTCAGGAATCAACCGAACTTATTAAGGAGGTGTCGTAGTGATGAGAGAAGAACTCAAAAATCATAAAATTAAGTACACAAAGCAACGGGATGAATTGTTATCACTCTTAAAAGAGAGTAACCAACCGCTGACCATTAATCAAATTTTTGAATCACTAAAGAGTACGTTAGATCTTTCGACGATTTACCGCACCCTTGATTTGTTTGTTGAAAAGGGATTAGTATCCAAACTATTGGTGAGTGAACCCAGCCAAACCGTCTATGAATTTAAACACCATGGTCATAAGCACCATCTTATTTGTACTGAATGTGGTCTCTTTCAAATTATTGAAGGATGTCCATTACATAATTATGAAGACCGTGTCGAGGAAAGCACAGGCTTCATTATCGCGCGACATCAATTGGAATTGTATGGAATTTGTCCTGCATGTCAATTATTGATGGCCAATGCATAATAAAAAAAAGCATTCATCGTTTCGGTGAATGCTTTTTTTTGTTTTAGTTGTCTGATTTCATAATTTCTTTTGCACTTGCAAGAAGAGATGCCATATTTTGAAGTTCTGAAGGAACGATAATTTTCGTTGCTTTTCCATCAGCTACTTTCTCTAAAGCTTCAAGGCTCTTCAATTTGATATAGGCATTATCTGCAGATACAGTTTCAAGTTTCAAGGCAGCACTTGCTTGCGCAGTAAGAATCTTGTCAATTGCTTCTGCTTCCCCTTCCGCTTCGGCGATCATTGCAGCTTTCTTAGCTTGAGCACGTAAGATAGCAGCTTCATTTTCCCCTTCAGCGATTAGGATTGCGGAACGTTTTTCCCCTTCGGCACGTAGAATGGATTCACGACGTTCACGTTCAGCACGCATTTGTTTTTCCATCGCTTCTTGAATATCACGTGGTGGAATAATATTTTTAACTTCAACACGTTGAACACGAATACCCCATGGATCAGTTGCTTCATCAAGAATCGCACGCATTTGTGAGTTGATGATATCACGTGATGTTAAGGTTTGGTCGAGTTCTAAGTCCCCGATTATATTACGAAGTGTTGTTGCTGTAAGGTTCTCAATCGCATTAATTGGATTGTGAATACCATATGTAAACAAGACTGGGTCTGTAATTTGGAAGTAAATAACTGTATCAATTTGCATCGTGACGTTATCTTTAGTAATAACAGGCTGTGGCGCAAAGTCTTGAACACGCTCTTTCAATGAGACACGATTAGCGACGCGGTCGACGAATGGTAGAATCAAATGCATCCCTTTATCTAATGTATGTGAGTATGCCCCTAAGCGCTCAATGACATACGCATTGGATTGCGGAATTACTCGGATACAGTACCCAATAATGAGTAACGCAATAACCAAAATAAGTCCAATAATAATCATTGTTGAAATTTCCATTGTTTCTAGTTCTCCTTGATCTCTCTAACAATTAATTTAACACCCTCTATTGCTATAATCTCAACACGCGTTCCTTTTGGAAGCTCTGAATAATCCGAAGTTGTTGCAGACCACTCAGTACCATTGAGACGTATCATTCCCCACTTGTCTTCATCAATTGCTTCTGACAAGATTGCTTTCCGACCAATAAGACTGTCGGCATTTGTTGCGATAACATTTCCTCGTAATAAACGCGTCGTAAATGGACGAATTAAGATTAGAGAAACAATCGAAACAAATGCAAATATAATGACTTGGATGAGAACGCTATCTGTAAAGAATGCCACAGCAGTTGCTGCAATTGCCCCAATCGCAAACCATATAGAAACTAAATTCCCTGCAGTTAGTAATTCGATGACAATCATCGCAATAACTACTACAATCCAAAACACTGTCATACAAGTACCTCCTCCCCATTTGATAAAGCATCAATGTCGAAGATAAGAACATTTTCTGTTTCATCAAATCGAGCATAGATTTTTTGTCCTGTTAACGGTTTGCCAACTTTAGCAGAAATTAAATCACACAGTGCCTTATTATTTATTTTAGCATATCCTTTACCAATTGATATCTTATGTAGGTTCTCTTTTGGATATGCATTTAAATCCATATCACGTTTTGAGACCGGTTTAATTCCAATCTCAGAATTTTGTGAAAAACCAACCAAAACATACTGACTTGCCTGAAAGTGAGATGCAGCATTCTGGTTTAGTGTTATGTTGTTACTGTTTAATGTCACAATCTCGAGTTGTGCATTACCAGTTACCCAATTAAACATAGCGTCCCTCCTTTATGTTTCAATCATACACCCTATTTTCGAATATTTCAAGTTCTTCTTTTTCTTCGAAATCTTTTTTCTTTGGGGTTTTAAAATTTTTGAGTGTTTCAAAATAGAAATATTAAACATACTGTGATACTATGTTATCGAAAAGAAACGAGGACTACTTATGTTAGTAAATAATGAAGCGCTACTTGGATACGTCACGTTACGTGTCAAAGATTTAAAAATGATGACGCAATTCTATAATGAAACAATTGGTCTACAAATTATCAATGAAACAGAAACGCGTGCGATGCTTGGCGTTGATAATCGAAAAATTGTAGAGTTGATAACATCGAAAGATGTGAAACAAGCAACCAAAGCTTACAATGGCCTCTACCATCTCGCAATCCTATTGCCAGAGGAACGATATCTTGGTCAAATTCTGTATCACTTTGACGCAGTTGGATTTGATATTGGTGGTGCCGGTGACCACATTTATAGCCAAGCACTATATATGAATGATCCAGAGGGGAATGGTATTGAAATCTATGCCGATCGTCCACGCTCAGAGTGGCTTGTGAATGAAGACGGGACAATGGAAGCTGCCACCGAACCGGTAGATATTCAACGTTTAGTTTCATTGGTAACGGATCCAACATGGTATGGTATGCCAGCAGGAACAATTTTAGGTCATGCTCACCTTCAAGTGAATGCGATTCGTGATGCACGTGATTTATACTTGGATAGACTCGGCTATGATTTGATTACTGATATGCAACATGCTATTTTTATTTCCAAACGTGGTTATCACCATGATATCGCCCTGAACGTTTGGTCAGGACCATCATTAACACCACTCCCTGAAGATACAACTGGACTTGCTTCAGTAACAATCTATGTTAATAATCTCGAGCCAATTAAAGCAGATCTTCAAGCACTCGAAAATTATCGTTATACAGTTTCAGACGATATGGTCGAAATAGTTGATAAAGCAGGGATTCATCTAAAACTGACTGTGTTATAATAAATACATGGAAAATTTAAACGAAAAAAACAGAAACAAAGAAGGTATTAAAGTAGGTTTAGCGGGACTCGCGATAAACCTACTTTTGTCTGTCTTTAAGGTAACGATAGGAATTATTGCGAACTCACAATCTATAATGGCTGATGGTATTAATAACTTTTCAGACTCAATGTCATCGGTTATTACAGTGGTTGGCTTTATCGTCACTGGTAAACCAGCAGACCGCGAACATCCGTATGGACATCAACGTTTTGAATATATAGCGGGATTTGTGATGGCTTTAATTATGGGTGTTTTAGGATTGGAAGTTCTCAAAACATCGATAGCTAATATTATTGAACCACAAACTACAACGTTCTCGATGCTTGCCATCTTTGTTCTGATATTTTCAATTGCTGCTAAAGGATTCATGGCATATATGTACGATGTTCAAGCACGAAAACTCAAATCAGACATGCTACTAGCATCCCGTCAAGATAGTCTCAATGACATGATGACCACCGCTGGTGTTCTGATTGGTGTTGGCTTTCAATTTTGGACTGGCTATACCATTGATGCCTACTTAGGACTGGGCTTATCCTTGTTTATTCTTTGGTCAGCTCTAAAAATGGTCCGTGAATTCATGAATAGTCTTCTCGGAGAACGCCCTGATGCATCAGTTCTTGATGAAATAAAAATAATTTTGGATACGAATTCCGAAATTTTAGGATATCACGATTTAATGGTTCATAATTACGGATCAAATACGACATACGGGAGTGTTCATGTTGAAATTAATCAAACAATGTCACTGATTGACGCCCATACGATTGTCGATACTTTGGAGAATACAATTCTAAACAAAACAGGGATTTCGTTGGCGATTCATATGGATCCATTAGATATCGAGAGTCCCGAAATGAAAGAGATTTATCAAATTATAAAAAAACATATACGAACGTTCTATGGTGGTGTTGATTTTCATGATGTTCGAATTATTCACGACACGCTGATGTTTGATCTCGTGATTGAACCCGATAAACTCAATGTAGTAGACACAATCAAAACCACACTTAAAGAAGAGCTCGCGCGTAATGGTTTTACCTATCCCCTGAAAGTTACCGTTGATACTCAGCAATTAATATAGAATGAGGAACACCTGTGAAAGAAACTAAAAAATTTGGACTGTTTACAACCATAGCCATGATTGTCGGAATTGTGGTAGGGTCTGGCATCTTTTTTAAAACTGATGATATTCTGTTTGCCACCCAAGGCAGCGTCCTTCTAGGAGTCGTACTTTGGGTCGTCGGAGCTTTCGGCATTATCTTTGGTGGGCTCTGCGTTGCCGAGTATGCGAAACGAACATCAGAAGCCGGTGGACTCATAGCCTATGCGGAACTCGCATGGGGAAAGACAATGGGATACCTTTCTGGATGGTTTCAAGTTGTTTTCTATTTTCCAGCAATTGTTGCGATTCTATCGTGGATTTGTGCTATATATATTGGATTGCTCTTCAATATTACAGATCCAACAGACATTAGACTGTGGATCATAACATTAATCATTATCGTCGCAACATTTGTCTTGAATATATTTAACCGTAACCAAGCGGGGCTATTTCAAAACATTACGCTAGTTATTAAAATAGGTGCTTTGCTAGGATTAGCGCTATTGGGGCTGGTTTTTGGAAATCCTTCCAATCTTGCTGCACCAATAATTGAAGAATCACGATTAAATTCAAGTTTGTTTGTCGGCCTTATTGCGTGCGCATTCTCCTACGATGGTTGGTTTGTTGCACCGGCAATAGCACATGAAATTGAGAACCCGAAGAAGAATCTATCGAAAGCATTGATTGTCGCTCCGATTATCATTCTTGCTATCTATCTCGCGTATTTTGTCGGAATTAATGCTTTGTTAGGACCAGAACAAGTGATGGCTTTGGGTGATGGATCTGTTGGTTACATTGCAGAAATGATTTTTGGACCAATCGGTATGAAATTGGTTTACCTTGCGGTGATCATTTCAATTTTGGGTTCTGTGAATGGATTAATATTGGGTTACATCCGATTGCCTTATTCTTTGGCAATTCGCAATCGCTTCCCTCATTCGGAGCGATATAAGACAATGAATGATCATCTTGGAATCCCGGTAGCGTCAGCAAGGCTTGCTTTTGCTCTCGTAATGTTTTGGCTGATTCTTCATGCCATGAGTATCTTTCAAATCACTGTGGGTCCATTAGCGTTAAGTGGGCTTCAGATTGATAGTTTACCGATTGTGATTACATATGTCTTTTATAGCTCATTGTATGTACGGACATTATATGAAGAGCTAACCCAGAAACGCTTGGGTGTTTTCAAAGGATATGTTTATCCAGGTCTTGCGTTATTAGGTGCTTCGTTTGTATTGTATGGCGGACTAACGCAACCACAATCAGTTGCATATTTCATTATTTCGTTTATGGGAATTGCCTTAGGTTATGTATTTATGAACAAGGAAGCATAGGAAAAAGGAGCAGTCTACAGGTCTGCTCCTTTTTTGGGTTCTACATATTCTAGTGTTGGTGAGAAATCATCAACACTTTTTAATGCTTAATTTCGAACATAATAAAAGACATAGATGACAAACACGATATACTTAGGTTACTACACTCCAAGAAAGGTGCTAG